>NZ_JBQFWR010000002.1:0-433012 GCF_056540425.1 Ruegeria sp. AN6 | reverse complement strand
CCCGGTCGAATGACCGGGCCGTTTCTTTATTGGGGCTATGAATTCATGCTGTACAAGTCGGACAACATGCCGTTTCAAACCTGTACAAGTCGGACGATCAGATCAGTTCCCTGAATTTCGCTCTGCCTCGATCTCGCGCCACTTTGCGACGTTGCGATTGTGCTCTTGCAGGGTCTCTGCAAAGGCATGACCACCGGTCCCGTCTGCAACGAAGAAGATGAAATCCGTGTTGTCAGGTGCCACCGCAGCCTCAAGGCTCGCAAGACCCGGATTGGCGATCGGGGTGGGCGGTAACCCCTCGATGACATAGGTGTTCCAAGGCGTCGCGCGGCGCAGTTCGCTTTGCCGCAATCCGCGACCCAAGGTGCCCTGCCCCTTGGTCACGCCATAGATCACGGTCGGGTCAGTCTGCAGCCTCATACCTTGGTTCAGACGATTAACGAAAACGCTGGCCACTTGGCCGCGCTCTTCCGGTTGACCCGTTTCTTTTTCGATGATCGAAGCCAGAACCAGCATCTCTTCAGGGCTGTTCAAAGGCAAACCGTCCTGACGCCCCTCCCACGCCGCATTTATTCTAAGCTGCTGTTTTTCCTGCATTTCAGCAAGAATTGCATTCCGATCTTCACCGGGCCTGACCTCGTAGCTATCAGGGGCCAACATCCCTTCGGCGGGCAATTCGGCCACCTCGCCGGTCAGTAAATCCATCGCTTTCAGCGACTCGACAATCTGCCAACTAGTGACGCCTTCGGCCAGAGAAATGCGATAGCGCGTATCCGCCTCGCCGCGTTTTTCTGCATAGGCTTCAGGCGCTTCCTCTTCACCGACTACGAAGGATGCGACTTCGTCGAAGTCCAGTGTCGCCGGGTTCAGTTCGCGCACGCGGGTCTGCATACGGGTCACACCGATGCGGTATTCGATTTCGGTCCCGCAGGTGCTGGCGCCGCTATGGGTTATGTCGTCGACGATTTGTTCCATCGACGCGCCTTCGCGAACCAGAAAACTACCCGCTTTCAGCTGCTGAGATTTGTCTGCGTAATCAGCAGCTAAGCGGAAAATCAATCCGCTGCTGATCGCACCCTGATCCTCTAGATCACGGCTGACTCTTGTCATGTTAGAGCCCGGCTTTACCTGCAGGCAGATCGCAGTTTCTAGGGGACCTTCGGACTTGTATTGCGACTGCCCCCACAGGATGACGCCACCCATCAGGAACAGGCCAACGATCAGAATAGTCAACGCGTTCGAAGCGAGCGCTCGCCACATTTAGCTGACCTTTCCGAAGATCACACTTGCGTTGGTGCCACCAAATCCGAACGAGTTTGACAAGGCCACATTGATCTCACGCTCGCGCTTGGCATTCGGGGCCAGATCGATCGGAGTTTCAACCGCCGGGTTGTCCAGATTGATGGTCGGCGGGGCGACCTGATCGCGGATCGCAAGGATCGAGAAGATTGCCTCAATCGCGCCAGCAGCGCCCAGCAGATGACCGGTGGCCGATTTGGTCGAGGTCATGGTCGCGTTGCTGGCGTGATCCCCCAGCAGGCGCTCGACCGCGCCCAATTCAATCGTATCCGCCATGGTCGAAGTGCCATGCGCGTTGATGTAGTCTAGGTCCTTCGGCTCAAGCCCCGCGCTGCGCAGCGCTGCTTTCATCGAGCGTTCGGCCCCGTCGCCATCCTCAGACGGAGCAGTGATGTGATAGGCGTCGCCGGACATACCGTAACCCAGCACCTCCGCGTAAATTTTCGCACCACGAGCTTTAGCGTGTTCGTAATCCTCAAGAACCACGATACCCGCGCCCTCACCCATGACGAAACCGTCGCGGTCAATATCATAGGGGCGGCTCGCCTTCTTAGGATCATCGGCATATTTGGTCGACAAGGCCTTGCAGGCGTTGAAGCCTGCGATACCGATTTCGCAGATGCAGCCCTCGCCACCGCCCGCGATCATCACGTCTGCATCTCCGGCGCGGATGATGCGGCTGGCGTCGCCGATCGCATGAGCACCGGTCGAGCACGCGGTCACGACAGAGTGGTTCGGCCCCTTAAATCCATGCCGGATCGATACCTGACCCGAGGCCAGATTGATCAGAGCGCCCGGAATAAAGAACGGTGACACTCGACGCGGACCCTTGTCACGGATCAGATTTGCTGTGTTGGCAATCGACCCAAGTCCGCCAATACCCGATCCGATCAGAACGCCCGTGCGCAGGCGGTCTTCTTCGTCCTCGGGCAGCCAATTGGCATCCTTGCAGGCCATCTCGGCAGCCGCGATCGAATAGAGGATGAAATCCTCAATCTTGCGCTGCTCTTTCGGTGGCATCCAATCATCGGGATTGAACGTCCCGTCGGTGCCATCCCCGCGCGGCACTTCGCAGGCATAGGTCGTGGTGACCCCGCTTGCCTCAGCGTCGAAATGTGTGATCGGGCCCGCACCAGACTCGCCGTCCAGCAGCCGCGACCATGTTTCCTCAACCCCACTGGCCAAAGGAGTGACCAATCCAAGACCGGTTACGACGACTCTGCGCATGAAGTGCCTCTTGCCTGCTTCCTGTTATGAGAACCGCTCATACCCCGGCCCGGGGTGCGGGGGCAAGAGCAACGGCAGAATCTGGCTCGGTATCCCCAAACCGGAAATCGTTCAAAACTCTGCCATTTAATCTAAAATGCGTGAAAAAGTGAAAACCCGACCGACATCAAGCATATAACGGCCGGGTTTTCTGTTGCGCTATGTTTACTGGAATTCAGCGACCGGCTCATGCGCCGATTTTGCAACTTCCAACGCTTCGGACAAATCAACTGTTTTGCGGAACAGTGCGCGACCAACGATTGCACCTGAAATATTCGATATATAGGCAAGGCGCGAAATATCATCTGCAGTACGGACGACGCCGCTTGCAATGATCGGTGTGCGTGATTTCTCGGCGAGACCCGAGATCAGCCCCAGCTGCGCCTCGACATCTTCCATGTCGCTATCGATGTCAGTGACCAAAATGGCCGCAAATGGTGTATCTGCAAATGCTTCAATGAACGCTTCCGGTGTAAAGGCGCTCTGGCTTCGCCAACCTTCGGTCATCACCTGGCCTTGCCAGACATCAACCGCCAATACGATCTGATCAGGATACAGCTTAGCCAGTTCTTTGACCAATTGAGGGTCCCAGGCCGCCAACGTCCCGATTACGATTCGTCCAGCGCCTTTGTTGATCCAATATTCAACCTGCTCGCGCGTCCGCATGCCACCGGCCAACTGCACGGACATCTCGGACGAACGAATGATCTCTTCAACCAGCTCTGCATTGGTGTCACGTCCTTCGATGGCATCGAAGTCCGTCAGTTGCATCCATGCTGCGCCTGCAGCCGACCAGCTTCGCGCGGTCTCTACCGGATTCACATGCCAGATCATCGCGTCATCCAGGCGCCCCTTGTCCAGCGTCACACAGCGACCGTTCTGTAGTTCCATCGTGGGATAAATTCTCATGAGCCTTTTCCTCCGCTCACTCAAATGGCAATACCACGATACCATATCTCCGCCGCCCCTCCCATCTTTTCCCGGGATCGGCAAAGTAAATGCCGTTTGCGGCATTGCTCAAGTATAAGTGTTTCAGACCCGCGCCGGAGGTCCATCACGGCGAAACAAATGAACCGCCGTGTCAAGATACTCCGCCTCACGCAGCAGCTTGTAGCCCAACTTCTCAGCCAGTCGCTGAGACGTTGCGTGGTCCGCATCAATCAGCGCGACAAGCGGGCCGGGTATGACGCGATCGAACCAGTCATGCGCAGCTTGTGCGGCTTCGCGCCCGTACCCCTGCCCTTGCAATTCTGGGTCCAGAACCCACCCTGCTTCGGGGAAGCCATCAAAATCCTCTCCAAGCTCGCGGTTGCCGAAAAAGAACCCGGCCTGCCCGATCAAAGTGCGATTCGATTGCAGCATCACACCCCATTGACCGAAACCGGTCATCTGCCAGTGGCCAGCGTTGCGCAAGAAGGAATCCCAGGCCTCGCCACGCGTCTTCGGGGTGCCACCGATATGGCGCACAACTTTCGGATCACGCCAGATCTCGGCGAAACGGTTGAAATCCTCGGGGCGCATCGCACACAAGGTCAGACGCGCCGTATTGATCATCGGGATGGATCTTATCATGCCCTTACCCGCTCATTTTTTGCCTCAAGCGCCAGATTGCGAATTCTCAACAGATCAAGGCAAGTGCGAATTACGTCAGGCAAAAAAAAACGGCGCTTCCGTTGCCCGGAAGCGCCGCTTTTGTCTTCGAACGATAAGCTTAGGAAGCTTCGCTGATGAATTTGACCGCGTCGCCAAAGGTCTGGATGGTCTCGGCAGCGTCGTCTGGAATCTCGATGCCGAACTCTTCTTCGAACGCCATTACCAACTCAACGGTGTCCAGGCTGTCTGCGCCCAGATCGTCGATGAACGAGGCGTTTTCAGCAACCTTGTCCTCTTCAACACCCAGGTGCTCAACAACGATCTTCTTTACGCGATCTGCGACGTCGCTCATGTCTATTCCTCATTTCATTTCAGGGCTGTCCGCCCGGTTCTGCCCTTGCCCGTTCGGGATGGACTGGTTTTGCCCTTTCCGGGCGGTTTGGGTCCCGGGTCCCCGGGAAATCAGAGAACCGGCCCTTGGACCGGTTCCTGCGCATATGCGCCGCCTATAGCACAGACAACGCACAAGGCAAACGCTTTCGCATCCGCCCCGAATTGCGATTACAACATGGCCATACCGCCGTTCACATGCAAGGTGCTTCCGGTAACATAACCTGCTTCGGGGCTTGCGAGATACAGCACAGCGGCTGCGATTTCCTGCGGATCACCCATCCGACCGGCCGGAACCTTGAGCAGCAGACCCTTCTTTTGCTCATCCGTCAGCTTCTCGGTCATTGCGGTGGTGATGAAGCCCGGCGCAACTGCGTTCACGGTGATCCCACGGGTCGCAACCTCATGGGCCAGCGCTTTGGAAAAGCCGATCATACCAGCCTTGGAGGCGGCATAGTTCGCCTGACCCGGGTTCCCGATCGCGGCTACAACGGACGAAACATTCACGATCCGGCCCCAGCGCGCCTTCATCATGCCGCGGATCACTCCTTTGCACAGCTTCATCGTGGCGGTCATGTTCACGTCGATCACGCTCTGCCATTCTTCATCCGACATGCGCATGAACAGGTTGTCGCGCGTGATGCCTGCGTTGTTGACCAGAATATCAACCGAGCCCATCGCCTCAGCCGCCTGTTTCGGCAGGGCCTCGACGGCTTCGGGATCGCTCAGGTTACAAGGCAGGACATGTGCGCGTTCACCGAGGCTTTCAGCCAACGCTTGCAGAGGCTCCACGCGCGTTCCGGATAGGCCAACTGTGGCACCAGCGTCGTACAGCGCGCGGGCGATATCGCCGCCAATGCCACCCGACGCGCCAGTGATCAGCGCATTCTTACCTGTCAAATCAAACATCTATGTTTCCTCTCTGGCCGCCGAAATCCAGCGACTGTCCTTTGTTTATGCGCCGGGGTTAACGGCTTTTTGTACATCCTCGGGCGTCCCGACCGCTGTGCAGGCCAGAGCACGATCGATCTTGCGGATCATGCCCGACAAAGCTTTACCCGCGCCAATCTCCCACGCCTCAGTCACACCTTGCGCGACCATGTACTGCACGCTTTCGCGCCACCGAACCGAGCCGGTGACCTGTTCAACCAGCAACTGACGGATCACATCCGGGTCAGTCACAGCCTCGGCGCGCACATTGGCGATCAGCGGCACGGCAGGTGCCTTGATTTCCACAGAAGCCAAAGCTTCTGCCATTACATCTGCAGCAGGTTGCATCAGCGCGCAGTGAAATGGAGCACTTACCGGCAACATAATTGCGCGTTTGGCGCCTTTTTCCTTGGCGATCTCGGCTGCGCGCTCAACAGCGGCCTTTGAACCAGACACGACAACCTGAGTCGGATCGTTGTCATTGGCAGCCTGACAAACTTCTCCCTGCGCGGCCTCTTCGGCCACCAGACGCACTGCTTCTAGGTCCAGACCCAAGACTGCGGCCATTGCGCCTTCACCTACTGGTACAGCGCTTTGCATCGCCTGTCCGCGCGTCCGCAACAGCCGTGCGGTATCAGCAACCGACAAAGCACCGGCAGCGGCCAAAGCCGAGTATTCACCCAGCGAGTGTCCCGCCACATAGGACGCCATCGAGATTGACGCCCCTTCAGCCTCCAGTGCACGCATCGCTGCCATCGATGTCGCCATCAACGCAGGCTGGGCATTTTGCGTCAGCGTCAATTCAGCAATATCGCCTTCCCAGATCAGATCGCTCAGCTTTTCGCCCAAGGCCTCATCGACCTCATCGAAAATGGCGCGCGCGGCGGGATAGGCGTCGGCCAGTGCTTTGCCCATTCCGATGGTCTGGGCGCCCTGCCCCGGGAAAACGAATGCGCGTGTCATTGCAACCTCATGGATGACGTTAGATTGCGGCGGGGTGTAAACTGACTGACGACGCTGCACAAGCGTTGCATGCGTTCTGCATCAGGACACCTTGACTGTGCATTTCTCCGCCTTGTGTCCGCACAGCATCCCTTTAACTTACCCGCAACCCAGAAATGCGGAGAGCTAAACAATGCCCCTGACAAATACCCAGTCCAGCTATGGTGGTGTAACCAAAGCATTTCATTGGTTGACTGCACTGCTGATCCTGACGGCTCTGCCACTGGGTTGGTTCGCGAATGAACTGGCCCACGCGATATATGATCCAAACATCCAAACGACCGAGGATGATATCGCCCGCGCGGCCCGGCTATTTTCGTTGCATAAGACCGTCGGGGTCACCGTGTTCTTCGTGGCTCTGGCACGAATCCTCTGGGCTCTAAACCAAACAAAACCCGGTCTGCTCAACGCCGATAACAAGCCCGAGGCCTTTGCCGCCGAAACCGTGCACTGGTTACTTTACGGTTCGCTGATACTGGTTCCACTCAGTGGCTGGATCCACCACGCCGCCGCCGAAGGCTTTGCCCCAATTCTCTGGCCGTTCGGTCAGAACCTGCCGTTTGTTCCAAAATCGGCATTTCTCGCCGAGCTAACCGCCGCCTTTCATTGGTTATTCATCTTGGTCCTGGCCGGATCGCTCTTGCTACATATCGCGGGCGCGTTGAAACACCATGTCGTGGACAGAGACAGCACTCTGCGCCGCATGCTGCCGGGTCGGTCCGAGGCGCCACAGCCACCAGCACAGCACCATTCGACCGTACCCGCGTTTGCCGCTTTAGCAATATGGGCTGCAGTGCTCGTGGGCGGCTGGGCCACTGGCGAGTTTGACGACCACGGCAAAGCCTCGGTGGACACTGCAGAGCTTGAAGATGTCCAATCAGAGTGGGAAGTTGAGGAAGGCACCCTGTCGATCACGATTTCCCAGTTGGGGAGCCCGGTGACCGGTGAATTCGCCGACTGGACTGCGGCGATTGCGTTCGAGGACCCCACCGAACCGGGACTGGCGGGATCGGTCGATGTGACCATTGCGATCGGATCACTCAGCCTTGGTACGGTCACCGATCAGGCGATGGGTGCGGATTTCTTCGACAGCAAGACATTTCCCACGGCTCAATTCAAAGCTGATCTTCTCAAAACAGAAACAGGCTACGAAGCACGTGGGCCTCTGACGATCCGGGATAAATCGGTTGATGTTGTTCTGCCGTTCACGCTGGAGATTGCGGACGACGAAGCGACCATGTCCGGCAGTCTGGAGCTCAACCGCATGGATTTCAACGTCGGCACATCGCAACCCACTGAAGATTCGTTAGGCTTCACTGTCGCTGTCACAGTTGAATTGACGGCAGAGCGCGACCAGGAATGAAAAAACCGCCGGAGGGTTGCCTCCGGCGGTAATAGAGTTCGTCAACGTCGAATTAGTCGGCCTTCTGGGCCTCTACCGAAATGCGAACCTCGACTTCGTCGCTGACAAAGGGTGCAAACTGGCCAAGATCGAACTCGCTGCGCACCAGTGTTGTGGTGGCGTCAAAACCGGCCCAGGGTTTGCCCGCCATTGGGTGTTCGCCCACTTGGTTCAGCTTGGCGTCCAGTACGACCGATTTCGTAACACCGTTCATGGTCAGATCGCCCGTGATGTTGGCAGTGTTTTCGCCGGTAACTTCAATACCAGTAGAGGTAAACGTGATTAGATCACCCTCAGTCACGCCGAAGAAATCTTCGGTCATGAAGTGGTCTTGACGCGGCTTCCAGCCCGTGAACATCTCAACAACTGGCATCGACACATTCACGCTTGAAGCAGCGGGGTTCTCCTGATCAAACATGATCTCGCCTTCAAAGCCCGAGAACATACCGTAGGTGGTCGAAAAACCCAGATGGTTGTAGTTGAAGATGATCTGGCTATGGCTTGGATCCAGAGTATATTTTTCAGCGCTGGCAAATGCAGTCGTGGCCGAAACAGCCAGAGCAGCGGCAAGAAGGGTGGATTTCATAACAATCTCCGCAATGGTGTTGTCGCAAACCGGGTGGGTTGCTCACCAACAAAAATGTGCTGCCCAAGGGCAGCACACAAGTTTTTTTGATTCACAGAATCTGTTCCTTTTTGAACAGAATAAAATTCAGGCGAAAATTGTTACGTTCTGGCTGAGTTGACCTTTCAGCGCTGAGCTGACATCGGCCGATTGCAGCGGCAGCTTCATCAGCAGGCTGCCATCCACATCAAACAATTCAACCTGATCATCCGCAAATCGTGCACCGCCCAGCGAGTCGTAGCTGCGGCGCAGAACCGTTTGCGGCCGACCGTTTTCATTCTTCTGCAAAATGCGAACTTCGCGGCGGATCGGATCAAAATAGGCATCTGGGCGTGAATCCATGACCTCGATGGTCAGCAGGCTGACGCCAACAATTAGGAACATCATCGATGCGGCCAGTTTGATCGGCCAAACTTCGGCCCCCATGACAGAGCCAGGCATAAGCCACATTGAAAATGCCGAGAGGATCAGAAAAGCCCCTACGACACGCATAAGAACGATCCGTGCGCGCCAGTTCGGCGCGAAGGTAATCAGAACGGGAACTGATTTCTCAAATGCTGCGCGAGACGCAGATTGTTCAAAAGTGTTTGTGTTCATGACGGCCATTGTCTTGCCCTGTCTAATTTTTCCAAACTGCCGGGTACTCCGGTCTTCATGAACAACCTCGGGGCGAAAAGCGTCAGGAATTGGGCACACCAAAGGAAATTGGGCGACTTCACCAAGGCATCCATGGCAGGGCTTGCCCCGACCGCGCAAACGTGTATACGGGGCCATCCTTCGCAAAGGTTATGAATCGCGCAGCCTCTCGTGGCAGGGTCGCGAAGGACCAATGACCCCGCCTTTGAAATGCGCCTTGATATAAACAGGAGTGCACATGCCACTGTATGAGCATGTAATGATCGCGCGTCAGGATCTGTCCAACGCGCAGGCAGAAAGCCTTGTCGAACATTTCGGCACCGTTCTGGCTGACAACGGCGGCAACGTCGTCGACAGCGAGTACTGGGGCGTTAAGACGATGGCTTATAAGATCAACAAGAACCGCAAAGGCCACTATGCCTTTCTGAAAACCGATGCCCCTTCGGGCGCGGTTCAGGAAATGGAACGCCTGATGCGCTTGCATGACGACGTTATGCGCGTTCTGACCATCAAGGTCGACGAGCACAACGAGGGCCCCTCGGTCCAGATGCAAAAGCGCGATGAGCGCGAAGGTCGCCGCGAGCGCCGCTGATCAACGCCTGACGAAAGGACATAACCCATGGCCGCAAAACCATTTTTCCGCCGCCGCAAGGTCTGCCCGTTCTCGGGTGAGAACGCGCCGAAAATCGACTACAAAGACACCCGTCTGCTGCAGCGCTACATCTCAGAGCGCGGCAAGATCGTACCTTCGCGCATCACCGCCGTTTCGGCGAAAAAGCAGCGTGAACTGGCCCGTGCTATCAAGCGCGCCCGCTTCCTCGCCCTGCTGCCCTACGCCGTGAAGTAAGGAGAGACTGACATGCAAGTTATCCTTC
This sequence comes from Ruegeria sp. AN6, assembly GCF_056540425.1. NCBI lineage: Bacteria > Pseudomonadati > Pseudomonadota > Alphaproteobacteria > Rhodobacterales > Roseobacteraceae > Ruegeria > Ruegeria sp. AN6. Next base: position 422,994 of record NZ_JBQFWR010000002.1, on the reverse strand, counting down.
TGGAACGCGTTGCGAAACTGGGTCAGATGGGCGACGTCGTTGACGTCAAGCCCGGCTACGCCCGCAACTTCCTGCTGCCTCAGGGCAAAGCACTGAGCGCATCCGAATCGAACATCGCATCGTTCGAGGCCCAGAAAGCGCAGCTTGAAGCACGCAACCTGGAAACCAAGAAAGAAGCTGAAGCGCTGGCTGAAAAGCTGGACGGTCAGCAGTTCATCGTGATTCGCTCGGCGTCAGATGCCGGCGCTCTTTACGGTTCGGTCACCCCGCGTGACGCTGCAGACGCGGCGACCGACGCAGGCTTCACCGTCGACAAGAAACAGATTGTCCTGATCGCGCCGATCAAAGAACTGGGTCTTCACTCGCTGGCAGTCAAACTGCACCCCGAGGTTGAAGTCGAGATCAAGATGAACGTTGCCCGTTCGGAAGAAGAAGCCGAACTGCAGGCATCGGGTAAATCGATTCAGGAACTGGCTGCTGAAGAAGAAGCCGCCGCTGAATTCGAAATCGCTGAACTCTTTGACGACATCGGCTCGGCTGCGTCGGATGACGATGAGTTGGTCGCCGAAGAAGCTCCGGCTGAAGAAGACGAAGCCAAAGCCTGATCCGGCTGTTTCTACGAATCCAAAGGGCCGCACTTATGTGCGGCCTTTTTTGTTTTCTTATCGCCACCAGCAAGATTTAGCCCGATTGATCGCCTAGACTTGCGGACCGGCGAAGGTTTCATATCATCGCCCTTCGATATCAGGAGCATGTACATGACCCCTCTCCTTCGCCGCAGCGTTTTGACCTTGTTGCTCATTGCGCCACTTGCCGCCTGTGGTGGCCCAAACGCTTCAGGTGGCACCGACACCTCCGACCCGCCCCTCTATCCCAATGAGACGCCGGAACTGCGTGCCTCGATCAACAAATGGGCCGATCACTATGAGCTTCCACGAGAGTTGGTGCACAAACTTGCCATCCGCGAAAGCACACATCGCCCCTGGGCGGTGAACCGCCCCTACTATGGGCTGCTGCAGATCCTGCCTGCGACCGCGCGATCTATGGGCTATGCTGGTAATGCCCAGGGATTGCTGGACGCAGACACAAATCTGGAATTTGCAGGTAAATACCTACGCGGCGCCTGGCTATTGTCGGACGGCGATCAACAGCGCGCTATTTTTCTCTATGCGAAAGGGTATTACCCCGAAGCTAAGAAGAGGGGTATGCTAGTTGAAACCGGCCTAGTTTCCGCCACAAAATAGACGTTATTAATGCGCATTCACCTCGTAAAGTATGCGCATAACCACTCAAACACCCGATAAACTTCGGAATGGGCACCACAAATCTGACATTGACCTGAGCAAAGGACGCCATAAAGATGTGCACCAAAGGCACATTTCCCTTTAAAAGGCAGACATTTCCCCTAGCTGCTTGTCATGATATGGGAAATGTGGTGTCCTTGTTGACGTCAGGGAAGACAGTATCTTTTTTCCTGGATAAGGGATCCGCCCGCTCACTCGGGTCTAGCTGGTCGTTGCCGTATGGATATTGTTGATCTCAGCACCCTTCCAGAACAGGATACTCGATATGACGAGTTCCTGCGCCAAGTCTGTGACAAGTACGAAATGGACCACGCAGCCTATGCGGGTATGAACCCTGCTGCGGGGACGATCCACGGCCACGTGACTTATGGGGACGACTGGAAAACCCACTATCAAGAGCAAGGCCTGCACCTGATCGATCCGACGCTGCACATGAGCCAGCGCAGCATCGCCCCGGTCGATTGGAGCCGTCTGGAACGCGGCAAGGATTTCCAGCGCGTTTTCCGTGATGCACATGATTTTGGCATTCCAGATCAGGGCATTACGATTCCTGTGCGCGGGCCGTACGGAGATATCGGCCTGCTCAGCGCCGTGCGTGAATGCAGCCGGGAAGAGTGGAAGAAACTGGTGCCCAACGTGATAAGTGACCTGCAATCTTTGGCCGTACACATTCATGACAACGTCATGACGTCGGATACAATCAGCCGAATGCTGTACCACCCGACCCTCTCCAGCCGCGAGTTGGAGATTTTGCAATGGGCCGCGGCAGGCAAATCACAGCAGGATATCGGCGATATTCTGTCGATTTCGCACCGTACGGTTGAGGTGCACTTGCGCTCTTCTCGCGAAAAGCTTAATGCACTGACGACTCCGCAGGCCGTCGGTCGCGCCATCGGAATCGGCTTAATCTACCCAGGGTAAAGCCAAATCTTGCCAAAATTGGGCTAAAAAAAGCCAATATTACGGGAAACCCCCAATAGATTCGCTGTGGAAACCGAGTAACGTCTTATCCACAGACAGATCACTCGAAGGGGGTTAACATGATTTTGGTAGTTGATGGGCTGAACAGACATCTGTTCACCGAAGTTCTTGACGATATGTTCGAACTGCGCGCTCGGGTTTTTGGCGGGCGACTTGGTTGGGACGTTAACATCCAAGATGGGAAAGAAATCGATCAATTCGATCATCTGGATCCTGCATATGTAATCGGTCTTGACGATGAGGGGAACGTCGTGGCCGCAGTACGTGCACTCCAGACCACTGGCCCACACATGCTTTCGGATGTGTTCTCGGATATCTTATGCGGTGAAGCACCAATGCGCAGTGCGACCATGTGGGAATCGACCCGCTTCTGTGTCGATACGCAGCGTTTGACTCGAGGAAAAGAGAAAAACTCGGTCTCATATGCGACCTGTGAGTTGATGATTGGATCACTGGAGTATTGCCGCAGCGCGGGTATTCTAGACATCATCACCGTCATCGACCCGGTCATGAACCGCGTCCTCAAACGCTCGAACTGTGCGCCCTACGATTATGTTGGCGAAACAGTACCGATGGGCAAAGTGCCGGCGATGGCGGCCCTGCTGGATTGCACGGAAGAAAGGATTTCGGGCCTTCGAGAATTTGCTGACATCCACCACGATGTCTTTATCGAAGAAGAAAAGGCATTGGAGTTCTTCGAGGCAAAAAAGGCAGCGACTGCCAACCCGGCAAACCGCGACCACAAACCGCTCACCGATCTTGAGAAGTATTTTGTCGAACAGATGAGTGCGGCCAAGACGAAAGTGGAAAGACAGGCAGTGCTGAAACTGATCGAAGCGCTGACCGATACATTCACCCCAGAGCAAAAGACCGCTCTGTTACAGACCCCCCGTGCTTTTGCTAATGAGGCCTGACCCCCTCACCTCATAGTACAAAGCCACCCATGCGGAGCCGTCTAATTTCCAGACGGCTCCGCTTTTTTGTGGCCCCAGGCTGGGAGGAGGAAGAGGATTATTCCTCTTCCAGTGCCTCAACGGCTTTTTGCAGGTCGTCTTTGCTGACTTCTTTGTCTGCAACCTGAGCCAGCTCGACGATGTAGTCGACAACCTTGTCTTCAAAGATCGGCGCGCGCAATTGCTGCTGCATCTGTGCGTTCTGCTGCACGAACTCAAAGAACTGACGTTCTTGACCTGGGTACTGACGTGCCTGGTTCATGATCGCCTGAGTCATCTCGGCATCGGTTACTTCGACTTCGGCCTTCTGGCCCAGCTCTGCCAGCAACAGGCCCAGACGCACGCGGCGCTCGGCCAGTTTGTTGTGCTCGTCGGTGGGCTCGATCGGATCATGATCGTGGCCTTCAACTTCAGGGTTCTCTTCGTGCCACAGCTGATGTGCAATCTGTTTGGCTTCGGCTTCCACCAATGAGGGCGGCAGGTCGAACGAAACTTTCTCGTCCAGCACGTCCAATAGCGCGCGCTTCATAACCGCACGCGACGCACCGGCATATTCCGCTTCCAGGCGCTCACCAATCTGTTCTTTCAAAGCAGCCAGATCATCGGCACCAAATTTCTTTGCCAGTTCGTCGTCAACCTCGGCTGCAACCGGTTCTTTCACTTCTTTGATGGTGCAGGTGAATACGGCGTCTTTACCGGCCAGATGCTCGGCACCGTATTCTTCCGGGAAGGTGACGTTCACGTCTTTTTCTTCCTCGGCTTTTACGCCAACCAACTGCTCTTCAAAGCCAGGGATGAAGCTGTTCGACCCCAAAACCAGCGGGTAATCTTCAGCCGAACCACCTTCGAACTCTTCGCCATCAACCTTGCCAACAAAGTCGAACACGATCTGATCGCCATCTTTCGCTTTCGATCCCTTGCGACGCGCTTTGAAGTTCTGGGCAGTTTCGGCCAGGTTGTTCAGCGCTTCCTCAACGGCAGCGTCATCAGCTTTGACAACTAGCTTCTCCAGCTCGACCGATTTCAGGTCAACCTCTGGAATTTCGGGCAGTGCTTCGTAGGACATAGCAACTTCTACGTCATCGCCTTCTTTCCAGTCCTCGTTGGTCATCTTGACCTCAGGCTGCAGTGCAGGACGCTCACCGCTGTCCTCAAAGTGCTTATTCATCGCACCGTCGATGGTTTCCTGCATCGCTTCGCCAAGCAGGCGCTGGCCAAACTGCTTCTTCAGCAGCGCCATCGGCACTTTACCTTTACGGAAACCCTTCATTTCAACTTCGGGCTGCGCTTCGGTCAGCTTTTCGTTGACCTTGTTGTCCAGCTCGGCAGCGGTCACAACGATGTTGTACCCGCGTTTCAGACCTTCATTCAGCGTCTCGGTAACCTGCATTATGGTAGTCCCCATAGGATTCGGGGCGCGCAAAACGGGCGCGCCGGGCAAATTTGACGCCTTCTATTTGCCCAGCAGCCCGCGTGCAAGAGGCAAAGGCCTTTTCAGCCCCGTTTTGCCCATACCACAGACGAAAAAACGCCCCGGCGCAGGCCGGAGCGTTTGATCATCACTGAGTTGACAGCTCAGAACTTCCAGCGGGCGCCCAACACCCAGGCTTCGTTGTTGTCGAACGAAGCGCCATCTTCGAAGTCGTGATTGCGGTATTTCAGGTAGGCATCTGTATTGATGCTGTCGATACGCTGAACGACAGCGATGCCCCAAGCGTCTGTGCTGGACCCGTCATTCACGAAGTCCGAACCCGAATAGTAGTCGATCCCGATACCGGTTTTGCCCCAAGAGACCCACTGATCTTCATACGCGATCTTCCCATAGAAGTAGTTCGGATCAGACGCACCGTCCGCATCATTGTCGCGCGTGCCCGCAGCGACGGTGAAGCTCAACCCACTCTGCAGCAGAACGGACGCGGAACCGATGGTATCCTTGCGATCCCCTGATCCATCGTCAGCCGAACGAACCGAGTAAGCAATGGCTGCAGCAAACTCGACCCCGCCACCGAAGGTGTTATTGTACCTGAGGCCAACATCATAATAGTCGTCGTCATCGTCGCTGGACAGGATGTTCTGACCATATGCTAGCCCAGCGGTGAATCCGCTGAACTCGGGCGTATCATAACGAACACGGCCACGACGCGCGCCGTCAAAGTTGCTGCTGGAATCGCCTACGGTAATATCGCTGAGGAAACCGTCAGTACCGCGATAGAAAAAACCGCCGTTCTCGTCATTCGTGAAAGAATACAGCGCGGTCCCGACATAGGACAGGTCCGCTTCGGCAGCACCGTCCGCCACCATGCTGCCCTGACCAGCAGAGAATTTACCCCAATCACCCGCCAGAGCGAAATCTACATGCCGGATGTCTTCGCGAGTCCAACCGCTGAAATCAGTGCCTAGCTGGTTCCACTCGCTTGAATTCGGAAGTCCCAATCCGGTTTCCAGCCGGAATGTGAAATCGTTGTTCCCAAAAGGCTGTAACACCTCAAGACCGACCCGGCTATTCGAAAGGTCGTTGTCCAGCACGCGGGTCTCGGTGTCTTCTCCATCATCGACCGAGATCAACGCAGGGTGCAGCTGCCCGTATAGCAACACATAACCACCTGTGTTGTTTTCATATTTAAGTTCGGCGGCGGCAGGTATTGCGGTTGTTGCAGCAAAAGCTGCTGCTAAGGAAGTCAGTTTATATTTCACTGTCATGTCATTCACCGTAGATGGTTCTTTAAGTTTGATACTGCTCAAATGCTCATCGGTTCCTGCATTTCCAATGATACCCGGCTCAAGTTCAGCATTCATTGCTTTATCGCCACAGGTATCTGCGTCGAAGGCAAGAATTCTGCATTAATTTCAATTCATTGATCGAGTCCCAGAAGCGACTCTAATAACCATGCAAGAAAATTGTGACGCCGATCGTTGCATACTGCAAACAGCCGCTATGCGACTGGTGGGACGCAGCGGCATAAATTCGCCGCTTTGGGCTTTGATCGGCCATTAACCGCCGATCCATTTATACTTCAATCTGTTGCAATACGGCGGGCAACTGCTCGGCCAAATCTTCGGCGATCAAGCCTGGCCCAAAGTTCCGGGCGCACTCAACATGCAGCCAGGCCGCCATTTCTGCCGCTTGCATTGGCTCGAACCCACGGGCAAGCAATCCGGTGATGAAGCCGGCCAACGTATCGCCCGATCCGGCCGTTGCGAGCCAGGGGGCCGCCCGGTTGTAATGTGCAGAATTGACCGAGCACCGCCCGTCCAGCGTGGCAATGACCGTGTCAGGCCCCTTCACCAGTACACAACATCCAGCTCGCACCGCCGCCTCACGAGCCGCATCAACCTTAGAGAATGCCGGGCCCTTGGCGGGCACTTCATTCAGCTTTTCTGCGATATCCGGGAACAAACGCGCGAACTCTCCTGTATGCGGCGTCAGCACGCATCTTTCATGCAGCAGTTCTAATAGCGCCGCCGGTTCTTCGGCAAATGCTGACAAGGCATCCGCATCCAACACAGTCGGCCGCGCTGCGCTTAGTGCAACCGGCACCAATTCCCGAGATCGCGTTTCCCCCAGGCCCGGTCCAAGGCACAATGCGTTAAACCGCTCATCCTGCAGAGTTTCAAGTAAGTCCCCTACCCCATCAACCCGCTTCAGCATCAGAGCGGTGATCTGGCTCGCGATCTCCATTTGCGCGGCAGGTGGCGCACCCAGTGTCACCAACCCCGCCCCTATCCGCAGCGCCGCTCGGGCTGCCAAACGTGCGGCCCCGGTTCTGCGGACGCCGCCCGACAGGACAAGCGCATGACCGTGCGAGTACTTATGGCTGTGCTCACTTTTGTTGAGATGAGTGCCAGATGGCGCTTCGACAGAAGTTGCTGCCTCAATCTCTCCCTCATCCCGATTCAATCCGATATCTTTCACGACCAGCCGACCGCAATAAGATGAACCCTCGCTCAGAACATGCCCAAGCTTTCGCGCGTGGAATGAAACGGTCAGGGCGGACCGTGCGCAACGGCGACCATGCTGTGCAAAGGCGCCCCCAATAACTTTGCCTGAATCCGAGCAGAGACCTGAAGGCAGATCAATTGCGACTGTTCGTGGTGGTACGATATCGGTTCCACGACCTTGCCTGCGCATTTCCCATGCGTCTTCCGCATCATCATGCGCCCATAGGTATTCCCACAAAACCGGGTCTTCGATTGGTCGTGTCAATCCGGTGCCAAACAATGCATCAATGGAAAGGTCAGGATGCTGAATTTCAGCCTTACCAAAATCAGCCACGCCAAGCGTCCTTCCTTCCCACCGTTCATAGTTCACGCGCGCATCTGGTGGCAATTTGGCAGGGTCACCATAGAGCAACACTTCGACTTGCCACCCCTGCCCTTGCAGCAACCGCGCGACCACAAAGCCGTCTCCGCCATTGTTGCCCGGGCCACTTAATATCACCGCGCGACCTCCGGATTTCGCTAAGTCTGGCCATTCCTCAAAAATCGCGGCCACAACGCCTTGTCCTGCGCGCTCCATCAACTCAAGACCCGTCGCCTGCCCAAGACCAATCGCGGTGGTCTCGATGAGGCGCATTTGCGCAGCGGTCAGCAGTTTCGTCATCTCTGGCCCCTCAGGCGATTCAAATTTGATTACTTTTTGTGCACAGCGATCAAAATTTGATCCAATGATAGCTTTCACTGTCTCTGGCAGCCCGCAACACAGCAATCAGATTGCCGCCCAATCTTAGACGTGATCAGTGCCTTCAAGACAACCATGCAAGGTGAGCCGGAATGAAAAAGATCGAAGCGATCATCAAGCCGTTCAAGCTGGACGAAGTGAAAGAAGCGCTGCAGGACGTGGGCGTACAGGGCCTCAGCGTGATCGAAGTCAAGGGCTTTGGCCGTCAGAAAGGTCACACCGAGCTCTATCGCGGCGCTGAATACGTGGTCGACTTTCTGCCCAAGGTAAAGGTCGAGGTGGTGCTGGACGACGATCAGGTTGACGCCGCCATCGAAGCCATCGTTGGCGCAGCCAAGACAGACAAGATCGGCGACGGCAAAATCTTTGTCTCGCCCGTTGAACAAGCTATCCGCATCCGCACCGGTGAAACCGGCTCGGACGCGCTGTAACCGACTAATCTCAAATCAGAGGAATAGAGAGTATGAGCAAGGACGCAGTTCTTCAGCTGATCCGGGATGAGGACGCCGAATATGTCGACATCCGCTTTACCGACCCGCGCGGCAAGCTTCAGCACGTAACCATCATGTCCGATCAGGTCGACGAAGACTTTCTGGAAGAAGGCTTCATGTTCGACGGATCGTCCATCGCAGGCTGGAAGTCGATCGAAGCATCCGACATGAAGCTGATGCCCGATACTGACAGCGCATATGTCGATCCGTTCTATGCGGAAAAGACCATCTGCCTGCACTGCTCGGTTGTCGAGCCCGACACCGGCGAAGCCTATGAGCGTGACCCGCGCGGCACCGCGCAAAAAGCCGAAGCCTACCTGAAGGCGTCCGGTATCGGTGATGTGGCCTATATGGGCCCTGAGGCCGAATTCTTCCTGTTCGACGATGTTCGTTTCTCTAACAGTATCAACAAGGTATCTTACGAAGTTGATGCAACTGATGCATCGTGGAACACTGACACAGAATACGAGATGGGCAACATGGGCCATCGTCCCGGGGTCAAAGGCGGTTACTTCCCCGTGAACCCGGTGGACGAGAGCCAGGATCTGCGTTCCGAGATGCTCAGCACCATGAAGCGTCTGGGTATGAAGGTCGACAAACACCACCACGAAGTCGCCTCGTGCCAGCACGAGCTTGGTCTGATCTTTGACAGCCTGACCAAACAGGCCGACGAGCTGCAGAAGTACAAATACGTGATCCACAACGTCGCCCACGCCTACGGCAAATCGGCCACCTTCATGCCGAAGCCCATCGCAGGTGATAACGGCACCGGCATGCACGTGAACATGTCGATCTGGAAAGACGGCAAGCCGCTCTTTGCAGGTGACAAATATGCTGATCTGTCGGATGAAGCGTTGTGGTTCATCGGTGGCGTTCTGAAGCACGCCAAAACGCTGAACGCCTTCACCAACCCGGCGACCAACAGCTACAAGCGTCTGATCCCAGGCTTTGAGGCCCCTGTTCTGCGCGCCTACTCGGCCCGCAACCGCTCGGGCTGTGTACGTATTCCGTGGACCGAAAGCCCGAAAGCCAAACGGGTTGAGGCTCGGTTCCCCGATCCCGCCGCAAACCCCTACCTAGCGTTTGCTGCGCTGCTGATGGCCGGTCTGGACGGCATTAAGAACAAGATCGATCCGGGCGAAGCCATGGACAAGAACCTGTACGATCTGCCCGCCGAAGAACTGGCCGACATCCCGACCGTTTGCGGATCGCTGCGTGAGGCTCTAGAAGCTCTGGCATCCGATCACGACTTCCTGCTGCAGGGCGACGTGTTCACAAAAGACCAAATCGACGGCTACATCGAATTGAAGATGGAAGAGGTCGAAACCTACGAACACACGCCGCACCCGGTTGAGTACGGCATGTACTACAGCTGCTGATCCAATAGCATATCGGACTGTTTTAAGGGCGCCCTTCGGGGCGCCCTTGTTTCGTTTGGCGCGATCTTCCAAACTCGTTGAACCAGCACCAAAGGAGGAACGCGCATGCCCGTCGATGCTTCACCTTTTTCAGAGTTCGCAAATCTCGTGACCTCAGAAGCCGAACTCGAACAGATTTGCGGGCACCCCCTGCCTCAGATCATCGACAAAGAACTTCCGGCGCTGGATCAGATGTGCCGTGACTTTATCGCAACCTCACCTTTCTGCCTCATCGCGTCGGCGAACCCGTCCGGCTATCTAGATATTTCTCCACGCGGGGACCCGGCAGGGTTTACATTCATCATTTCTGACACGCTGATCGCCCTGCCCGACCGCCCCGGAAACAAGCGCGTAGATACCTTTCACAACGTTCTGAAGGACCCGCGCGTTAGTTTGATCTTCTTTGTCCCCGGAAAAATGGAAACGCTGCGACTTCGCGGCACCGCGAGGATTTGTGCGGATTCTGAACTGCTTACTACCATGGATGTTGGAGGTCATGCCCCCAAACTGGCCTTGTTGATCCATGTCGAAACCATCTTTGCGCACTGCCCCAAATGCATCATCCGTTCAAACCTGTGGCAGCCAGAGGAATGGCCGGATTCTTCGCATCTGCCCAATATGAACGCGATGATGGTCAAGCATGCCAAGATCGATAAAACTCCGGACGAGTGGTTCGAAACCCTGAAAACCACAGGTGAACTTGATCTGTATTAAACCGCTTTGCCAGACAGCGATCAAAGCTTAGGCTGAAGTAGTTATTCTGCAATCGGATTTCCTTCATGCTTAGAATTTGCACCAGCGTTGCTATCGCTATTCTCATGCCCTCGATGGCGTTCACGGCCCCATGCGGCAATACCGGTAGCGGATTTGAGGCTTGGAAAGCCGACTTCGCCAAAACGGCCAAGCGCGCTGGGGTGAAAAAGAAAGGCCTGCAGGCATTGGCGCAGACCCAATACGCGACCCGCACCATTGCAGCTGATCGCAATCAAAAAAGCTTCAAATACTCGCTGGACAAGTTCATGAAAATTCGCGGAGCGGATACCATCGTCGCGCAGGGACGTAAGCGTAAGGCGCGCAACCCGCAATTCTATGCTGCTCTGGAGCGCCAATACGGGGTGCCCGCGGGTGTTCTGATTGCCATCCACGGCATGGAAACCGGCTTTGGTAACTTCATGGGCGACAGCCAGGTTGTTTCCGCAATCACAACATTGGCCTATGATTGTCGCCGATCCGAGTTCTTTATCCCGCATGCCATTGGTGCGCTAAAATTAGTCGATCAAGGAAGCGTCACGATGGCGACAAAAGGGGCAAAACATGGCGAGCTGGGTCATACGCAATTTTTGCCTGGCAATGCTTTGACCTATGGCGTGGACGCAACGGGTGATGGTCGGGTCGATTTCTACAACATGACCGACGCCCTTGCCTCAACTGCAAATTTCTTACGTAAGAAAGGGTGGAAGCCAGGACGTGGCTACCAATCCGGCGAGCCGAATTTTGCGGTTATCCAACAGTGGAATGCCGCCACTGTTTATCAGCAATCCATCGCTATTATGGCCGCTCGAATCGACGGTTGAGTCGACCAACTTATCTGGCCCGGCAGATCCGATTTCAGCCACATTCTCGCCACATATATTAAAGAAAACCGCGTTTTTCTTGGTTTCCAAAGTGTAATCAATGATGGAAATCTCTGACTTTCTTGCATTTTCGTCAAAATTTGCACCATTTCGGTTGCTACATTGTTGTGAAGATTATTACGGCAAAGGAACATGCTGTGACTTCGAAGCATATGTACCACGGCGGTCTCCAGTTCGACGGCTCTGCGGATGGCGCACTTGAACGCGTTTGCGATGTCGTATCCACCACACTCGCGGATTATGGCCATCTGGTTGAGCGCAAGACGCTTCTCAGTGCATCCGAGGCAAGCATCGTCTGCAGCCAGTATCTTGTGCGTCTGACCCTTGATTCAGAATCCAAGGCAGTTGAACTCAGCCACCATGAACGGATGGACAAATCTGCGGGTCTCAGAACCAAAGCTCGTCGTGTCGTAGCCCCCCCAGACAACCGGTTGACGATTACAATTTGTCCAGTTTCAAAGCTGCTTGATGATAGCGAAATTTCAGAGCTGATGCTGGTTGTGATGCTTTACCGCATGGTCGATATCTGCACGACACGTCGGGTTGAATGGTTATCGCCCAAAACAGTGCTGACGATTGAACAATTCCTGAGCGCGTTCGACTCGATCAGCCCCCGCAATTCCCGAAATCGGAAACAGATTTTCGAAGCGATCAGAGGTCCATTTGCCGGGCTCGACTTGCCCGACACCAATCCAGAGCAACTGGAAACCAAAACCCGGAGCAAGCCGCGCCCAATAAAGCTGAGCGATGACCAACTCCTCAGTATTGCGTTTCGCACTGAAACCGATCCGTCGCCGTCGGCAAACCTTTCTCAGGACAGCGCTGTGGAAACCGATCGCCCAAGCGATATCCTTAGGCTGACTAGTTGGGGCATGACAGGCGCGATTGCCAGCATATCTGCCCCTGTTGCCGTTTCCTTGGCGGCTGTCAATCTGATCCGCGGTGAGGACTTTCGCCTCAACACTCAGGTGTTGGCATTTACAACCGCGATTTTCGGCCTGAACCTTACAAATGCTTTTGGCGAGGTCGCAAACGCCCTAGGCATGTAACCAAACGACCCAAGACCCTCCTTGGAAGCCCCGCCGTCAGGCGGGGTTTTCCAGTTCTAAGATCTGCTCCGCCGCCATCACGTATGTGTGGATGGCAAATACCACCGCGCCTGTTTGTGGTAGACGCAAGAGAGTTTGTCGTTCGCTGCGCAGATACCGGGCGGTGTTTTCGTTCTGTGGCGCACGTCTTTGCGCCATACTGCGTGGCTGGAACAGTTCAGCGTCATGATACCAAAGCGCATTAAACCGCCACAGCGGGCGGTTCGGTTGAATCCCATCAAATAAACGCTGAACCCTAAGTGCTACGTTTGCGTCGTAGACATCCACGGGTTCATGAATTCCAGTCAGTGGGCGCATGAATTTTTCGGACAACATCCAGCTTGCAGGAAAGCACAGGATCGCGCCTGTCAGTACATGCTCATTACCGTGCTTCTGCAATATACAGAAATCTTCCTGTACCAATTGGCAAAGCGTTTCCAACGGGTGGTCCCAATCAATTTCGATTTTGATCCCGTCTGGCCTAACAACTTGATCGGAAGCATCCGGGTAGGCTTGCCTGAGAACCAATTCAAGCAACTCCTGCGCGGGCTTCGATGCTTCGGGGCTCTGGGCCAGAACATCTAACGTCCGCTCTTCCAACAAATCTGTCCGCCGTTGCATCTGAGCCGCAAAGGCATCGTCCTGGTGCAACCAGTTGTTAGGATCAGCCGGCTTGATCCCAGGTAGCGGGTTTGGGGCAAGCGGATTGTGGGGGATGGAATGCTGCAATATCTCCGTCATGACTGAGGCATAGCATCCCAAACTGGCTTTGCCGGTCAAAAAGCGACTTCTAGACAGTCGCAAACTTTCGAGACGTATCGTCTTTGGCTTTGCAGGCTGGGTTGGCAAGCAGAAAGGCCCGCCCGTGAACACACCCTATCGCGACACCCGTAAGATTGATCCCACCAGGGGCACCACTCTCGGCGATGGAACTCCGAATGACAATGATCGGATCGAAATCGGACCGACCCAGCTGGCCTTTGATGAATGGACGGCCGCAGGGCTGAGCCTTCCCAATCTCGAACGGATGCGGGAATACCGCTGGTCGCGGTTAACCCAAGCCATTGTGAAACGCGGCTGGGGTGGTGTCTTGCTGTTTGACCCCCTCAACATTCGCTACGCGACCGACAGCACCAATATGCAGCTTTGGAACACTCACAATCCGTTCCGGGCGGTGTTGGTTTGCGCAGATGGCTATATGGTCATCTGGGACTACAAAAACTCTCCTTTCCTGTCGAAGTTCAACCCGCTGGTGCGCGAGCAACGCTCGGGTGCGGATCTGTTCTATTTCGACCGGGGCGACAAAATCGATATCGCGGCGGATGTGTTCTCGAACGAAGTGCGCGTGTTGATCGAGGAACATGGCGGCGGAAATAAGCGACTTGGTGTAGACAAGATCATGTTGCACGGCCTACGCGCGCTCGAGGCGCAAGGGTTTCAAGTTATGGAAGGGGAAGAGCTCACCGAGAAAACCCGCGCTGTTAAAGGCCCCGACGAAATCCTCGCCATGCGCTGTGCCAGCCACGCCTGTGAAACCGCCGTCGCTGAAATGGAGCGGTTCGCACGTGCCAATGTCGGTGATGGTAAGACGTCGGAGGATGACATCTGGGCCGTTTTACATGCTGAAAATATTCGACGCGGAGGCGAGTGGATCGAAACTCGGCTTCTGGCTTCAGGCCAGCGTACCAATCCATGGTTTCAGGAATGTGGCCCACGTATCACGAGACAGAACGAGATCATCGCATTCGATACCGACCTGATCGGATCATACGGCATTTGCATCGACATTTCACGCACATGGTGGATCGGCGATCAAAAGCCACGGCCTGACATGATTTATGCAATGCAGCACGCGCACGAGCATATCATGACCAATATGGAAATGCTGAAACCGGGCGTCATGATCCCGGAACTGACCGCAAATGCACACCGGCTGGACGACAAATTCCAGGCACAGAAATATGGTTGCCTGATGCATGGCGTGGGATTGTGCGACGAATGGCCTTTGGTGGCTTATCCAGACAAGGCGGTGGAAGGGGCCTATGACTACCCGCTTGAACCAGGAATGGTGCTGTGCGTCGAAGCGGCGGTCGGTGAGGTAGGTGGCGACTTCTCAATCAAGCTGGAAGATCAGGTGCTGATTACAGAAGACGGCTACGAAAACCTGACCAAGTATCCGTTCGACGCACAGTTGATGGGCGCAAACTAAGCGCTATTTCGACCAGTGAGATCGCCTGACGTTACCGTGCCAATCCTCGGGCGCGGTGATGATCTGTGTTTCCTGGGGCAAGGTTCTCAGTGGCCAGTTTTGCCCAAGCGCGAAACCGATTGCGCCCGTCAGCAGGATCGCAATCAGTACTCCGGGACGAATTGCCGGACTCAGAGGTACAGGTGTCGAATGTGCCATTTTGGCCTCCACAGTGAGTCATTGGAATGACTATTAGTTGGGAGGCGACGGCAAATAAGTAAAATGAATATTTTTACGGCAATACATCACCAATTTTGATTTATCAGGCTCTTTGACGAAAATTGTACAAAGAACTTGGTGCCCAGATAAGATCACTTCCCGATCTCTCACCTTCCCGTGACGCGCCTGACACAAGGGTTGAGCCGCCCGCCCTCAGCGCACAGTATTGTCGAAACCTGACAACCTAGGAATAATCATGCCTACCGAACGCATTACCTTAGCCGGTCACGACGGCAGCCAACTGGCCGCGCGCTTGGATTTGCCAGACGGGCCGGTTCTGGCGACGGCGTTATTTGCACATTGCTTTACCTGCTCGAAAGACATTCCGGCAGCACGGCGAATTTCGGCGCGCCTGGCGGCGATGGGCATCGCGGTCCTGCGGTTCGACTTTACCGGTCTTGGTCACTCGGACGGCGAATTCGCCAATACGACATTCACCTCGAATGTCGAGGACCTGATCAAAGCCGCAGAATACCTTGCGGGCCGTAATATGGCGCCGTCGCTTCTGATCGGCCATTCGCTTGGTGGCGCTGCCGTATTGCGAGCACGTGCAGGAATTCCGTCAATCAAAGCCGTGGTAACGCTCGGCGCACCCGCCGACCCCGGCCATGTGTCCCACCATTTCGAGACCGCCTTGCCCGAAATCGAATCTCAAGGCAGCGCCGAAGTGTCGTTGGGAGGGCGTCCGTTCCGCATTGGCAAGGCGTTTGTTGAAGATATTTCGGCAACCGCGCTCACTCCGGCCATTGCTGATCTGAAAGCTGCCTTGCTGATCCTGCACGCACCACGCGACAGCACGGTCAGTATTGACAATGCCAGCACCATCTTCATGGCGGCAAAACATCCCAAAAGCTTTGTTACACTCGATGATGCCGACCACCTGATCACGCGTGCACAGGATGCGGATTATGCGGCTGATGTCATCACCGCGTGGGTTTCCCGCTATGTCAAGCTGTGCCCTCCGGCCCCGCCACCTGGGGCACCGGAAGGTGTCGTTCGCGTGACCGAGGCAGACCCGTCGGGTTTTCTGCAGGACATTCAGTCGGGCCCGCGTCATCACGCGGTCGCGGACGAGCCCGCATCTTATGGTGGTTCGGATCGGGGCATGTCACCTTACGGGTTCGTGTCGTCCGGGTTGGGGGCATGTACCTCGATGACCATTCGCATGTATGCCCGCCGCAAGCGCTGGCCGCTGACAGGTATCACGGTCGATGTCTGTCATGATAAAGTTCACGCGCAGGATGCCGGGCTTGCCAGCGAAGGCAAGGTCGATCAGTTTCGCCGTAAAATTCGGCTGGAGGGCCCGCTGGACGCGGATCAGAAGGCCAAACTGCTGGAGATTGCCGACAAATGCCCTGTTCACAGAACTCTTGAAGGCTCGGCCCATATCACGACTGAACTTCTGCAGTAAATTGCGGTTGGATCAGGGCGCTTTCCAATCTGTCGAGTGCGTCTCTCGGCGTCTGGTAGCGCCAAGACCGCGCTTGACCCCACCAACAACAGAGATCGAATAGACGCATCCCCTCTGATCGAACGAAATCTCCATAAAGACGTCGCGGATATCCTTTCCAAACGGTCCGCGTGGATGAGCGGCAAATCCAAAGTCGCCCATATCATCTTCGATCTCGTCGATAATATCTTCGGGAATGGCCCTGGCATTCAGGTTTATGCGAAACGGGTTCGGCAGACCGATATTGGGCACAATCAGGATACCGCAGAACGCGGCTGCGATGGCTCTTAGCTGTTCTTCAGTCAGCATCGTCGACTCCTATTGGCAAAGGTCGAGCGGGCTGTGACATTCGATGCAGTTGTTATTACGGAACTTCTAAATCAAGCCCGCCCAATTTGCACTCTATCACGGATTTGCAATTCGCATAATCTGTGGGGCCTATCGTACCAATCCCCGTTCGGGTTGGGACAGACCAATCTGCCCCGAATCCTTCAGCGACGTCTTGGAGACGGCCGATGGATCGGCGGCCGCGCCGCCGGGGGGCGCGCCACTGGGGGATGCGGGCGCGTAGGTGGTTTGGCGACTGGAGGTTTGGGCCGCTGCGGCGGGTTCGGGCGCTCCGGGCGGTTAGGCCTGTCGGGTCTGTCGGGTCGATTGATATCCACGTCTATATCATGATCGTGGTAATAGTCATTCCACAGCATTGAGTCGTAGAATGGGTCATAGCCGACGCCATACCCTACCCCGACCGTTACGCCATCGCAGGCTGACAATGTGAAGGTTGCAGCCCCCAGTCCCAGCGCCAAAACTGAGCGTTTTATCACTTTGCGTGTCATCCAGGCCTCCTTACTGCAAAGACTGGAACGACGCGAAAACGGCGTTCAAGGCATCAACATAAGACGGATCGGCCCCGTCCCGCAGGATCGCAACCCCAATGGCCACACGGTCGCGCGGCAGGTCGATTACCGTGGCGGTGAAGTTCACCCCGCGCCCATCCCGATTGCCGGTGCCGCGAACGATATGCGCAGGCCGCCCACCAATCCTTGTATCGCTCGTACTGGTCACGGTCGGGTCTTTGACGAGGAATTTGTCGATATCCTCAAGATAGCGCAGCCCGCCCTGAATGCTTGAAACCCGCGATGGTGAGACGAACCCCATCCAGACATTATCGTCAGTCACCGGTCTGATCCCCATGACGCGCGAAACCGCACGGGCATCGCCCAGATTGGTATCCTCGATCTCACGCGGGCCACCGGTGCGCAATGTCCAGAAGTCGGGAACCTCAAAGCGGAACAGGGCGCGCCCTTCATCGGTGTAGGTCACCGGTGTGTCGGCTTGCACAGGCGTTACAGCCAACCAAGTCACGGCACTTGCAGCAAGCGCCAGGCTTAACAAAATACGCATATCTCAATAACCTGATCAGTTTTCTGGTCTCAGGTTGCCCACGCAGATTGACTTTGTCCAGTATCCTATTCTGCAGACAATAAAAAACCCGCGCCCGGAAAGCTCCGAACGCGGGTGTGTCTTGCGCAAGAGCGCGCTATCAGGTGCGTGCGTCGCCCAGCAGCTTCCACAGACCGGGGATCAGCAGAGCGGCCAGCGCCAGCTTGATCGCGTCACCCAGCAGGAACGGTGTCAGGCCCCATTCCAGGATCGGCTTGTCCCAGCCATACAGCTGACCCAACCACAGCAGTCCCGGCACGTAGATCAGCACGTTGGCCAATACCAGCGCTAGCGCCAGCTTGCCGACCGAGCGGTCCCAGCCGCGCGCGGCGAGTGCGCCCAGCAGAATGGTCGCCATCAGGTAACCGACCAGATATCCACCGGTGCCACCCATCATGTAGGTCAGGCCGAATTTTTCGGCCGAGGAACCCGCAAACACGTCAAAGCCCAGAGCGCCAACCAGCAGGTAACCCAGCATCGTGATCAGGCCAAGGCGCGCGCCATAAGCGGTGCCGATGGTCAGAACGGCGAATGTGCCCATGGTGATCGGAACCGGCCACATCGGCACTTTGATTTTGGCAGCAACAGCCAGAGCAACGATACCCAGGGCAACCAGAGCCACCTGCTTGACGCGCAGCGCCGTCCCCTCACGCGGGCCAAAAGCATTGGCCAATACGTTTGCGTTCATCTCATTTCTCCACATTCGGACTTATTTGCAACTGCAGCAATGCCCGTTCCGGGCCGTTGCTGCAAGATGATTACGCTATCGCAGCGCGTATTTGGTCTCCATTTCATAGGATTTTCGCGGTCCGGACACTTCCCAACGGACAGTCCAGCGCGGCCATCCCGAGAAATCATATACTGCATCATAGCTGTCTGGAGGGCAATCGTGGTGGTCCTCGGCGCGGGGCTGACCTAGCTTGAGTGCGTGAAAAAACCGGTCATCGTCGAAGTGAATGGCAATCTGATCCCCAGCATCACGCCAAAGGTATCGACGCGTTCCCGTCATTGCAGGCTGCCCCGGGATGCGAAGCGTGACCGTTTCATCATAGATCAGCCCTTGCGCATATTGCTGCAACTCTGCCTGACCATCCGCATGAATGATCTGGCCCGCGCGCTCATCCCGGATGAGGCGTGTCAGGCTCCAAACCCCTTGGAAATCCGCGATATTCCTGGGTAGGTTCACTTCACAAAGGTTCCGTCAGTCGTATTGCCTGCATCATCTACAAACCGGATCGTATCTCCGCTTTGCTCGACATCGTAGCAAGCCCAGATGTCCGATGGCGGCCAGACCGAACAATACCGATCCTCACGCACAGCCCAGCGCCCCGCGCTTGGGCGACCTGAAAAGTACTGCGTGTGCATGCTGTCATCGAAGGTCTGGCTGATACCCTCACCGTAGTCGAGTTTCTTGCCCATGAGCGCCATCAGTATTTCATCCGCTGTCAGCCGCCGAAACTCTTCGGCGGATAAAATTCCCGGCCAAAGCAATAAAATCAGGGCAAACCGTCTCATCCCAGCACTCGCGCCTTGTTCCTTGGTCAATGCGCGGCTAAACCCCGCGCCAACGCCTCATCCCAATCATAAAAAGGTGCTGCCGCCAATGATTCCCCGCTATTCACGCCCCGAGATGGTCGCCATCTGGTCACCCGAGAGCAAGTTCCGCATTTGGTACGAGATCGAGGCCCATGCCTGCGACGCCATGGCCGATCTGGGCGTGATCCCGCGTGAAAACGCCGAGGCGGTGTGGAAAGCCAAGGACGTCGAATTCGACGTTGCCCGCATCGACGAGATCGAAGCTGTCACCAAGCACGACGTCATCGCCTTCCTGACCCATCTGGCCGAACATGTGGGCAGCGAAGAAGCCCGTTTCGTGCATCAGGGCATGACCAGTTCCGACGTGCTGGACACCTGCCTTAACGTGCAATTGACTCGCGCCGCCGACATTCTGATCGCTGACCTCGAAGGTCTGCTGGCCGCCCTCAAGCGCCGCGCTATCGAGCACAAGAACACCATCCGCATCGGTCGCAGCCACGGCATCCATGCCGAACCCACCACCATGGGCCTGACCTTCGCGCGTTTCTATGCCGAGATGGACCGCAACCTGTCCCGCATGCGCGACGCCCGCGCAGAAATCGCCACCGGCGCGATCAGCGGCGCAGTCGGCACCTTCGCCAACATCGACCCGCAGGTCGAAGAGCATGTCTGCGACAAACTGGGTCTGGTGCCCGAGCCGATCAGCACGCAGGTCATCCCGCGCGACCGTCACGCGGCCTTCTTTGCAACGCTGGGCGTGATCGCCAGCAGCATCGAAAACATCGCTATCGAAATCCGCCACATGCAGCGGACCGAAGTGCTGGAGGGGGCCGAGTTTTTCTCGATGGGCCAAAAGGGCTCGTCGGCCATGCCGCACAAGAAGAACCCTGTGCTGACCGAGAACCTGACCGGTCTGGCCCGTATGGTGCGTGCTGCCGTGGTCCCGGCGATGGAGAACGTGGCGCTGTGGCATGAGCGCGATATCTCGCACTCCTCGGTCGAACGCATGATCGGGCCGGACGCCACCATCACTCTGGATTTTGCCCTTGCCCGCCTGACAGGGGTGATCGACAAGATGCTGATCTTCCCCGAGAACATGCTTGAAAACATGAACAAGTTCCCCGGCCTTGTGATGAGCCAGCGAGTGCTGCTGGCGCTGACACAAGCAGGTGTGAGCCGCGAGGATGCTTATGCGATGGTTCAGCGCAATGCCCTCAAGGTTTGGGAACATCGCACCGACTTCAAAGAGGAACTTCTGGCCGACGCCGATGTCACCGCCGCGCTGAGCCCGGATGAGATCGAAGAAAAATTCGACCTCGGCTACCACACCAAACACGTCGATACGATTTTCGCGCGCGTGTTCGGCGAATAAGTCCAGACCGGATTTAGGCAAGGCCCGGCCTGTTTGTTCAGGCCGGGCCTTGTTTCTTTGCCAGATTGGCAAAACTCGGGTAATCTGCTGGCATCTTTTCCGCGAAAGGAAAACACGATGCTAAGAACTGCTCTATGTGCAATTGCATTGATTTGCGCAGGCACCGCCGGGCTTGCTTGCAGCGGTCATGCAAAGCAAACCCAGTCCTGTGCGGAAGGCACGACATGGGACAGCGAAAGCCAAAGCTGCATGAAAATCGTCAATAGCTGACATTTTTATTTCCTGCTTGTGAATAAAAGCGATCAGTCAATCGTTAGCTTTTTTGTAGATCACGCTATGATTGTAACAAGTCACTTTGACAACGGAGTAGGAACATGCGTCTCGTACTAGCCTCGGCCATCGCTCTTCAGGCCTTTACCTTCGCACCCATGGCAATTGCTGCGGGTGGTGGTGATAGCAGCCCACCCAAGCCGACAAATACCACCAAGAAGTGCCTGTTTGGTCGGGTTTACGACGAGTCTGCAGGGCGCTGTGTTAAACCGGATAAATCCAAGTTTTCCGACGATCAGTTGTATGACGCCGTGCGTGAGTTGGCCTATGCCGGGCAGTATGAGAACGCGCAGGGCATTCTGCGTATCATGAACCAAGATGACGATCGGGTGCAGACCTATTGGGGCTTCACCTATCGCAAAATGGGTGAGTTGGAACTGGCCAACACCTTCTATGAGAAAGCCATCGAAACAAACCCTGATAACATCCTCGCCCGTAGCTATATGGGTCAGGGCTTTGTCGCCGAAGGAAAGACCGAACTGGCCATCGCGCAATGGCGCGAGATCAAGGCGCGCAGCGGTGAAGGTACTTGGGCCGAAGCATCGCTGCGCGAGGCTATTCGCACCGGGCTGACCTATAGCTACTGAGTTTCAGGGTTTCTTTACCTGAGTCTCGCTAATCTACCTGCAACGCAATATTGGCAATGCAGGCAGATGCAGGATACGAAACTAATGGTACAGATGGCGCCGGGTGCTCAGGCCCCGGCGGCAGACCAAGAGAACGACGCTCCACGCGTCATGCCTCGTAATCTCAGCAATCAGGAAAAGGCTGCGGTTGTTGTCCGGCTTCTTCTGAACGAAGGCGCGGATATCCCGCTTGAGGAACTGCCTGACCTGCTGCAGGAGCAGTTGACCCATCAACTGGGTCAAATGGGACTGGTTGACCGAGTGACGCTCGCCGCTGTTGCACAGGAATTTGCCGATGCGCTTGATGGTGTCGGTCTTTCATTCCCACATGGGCTGGCCGGCGCTCTGGATGCCGTGAATGGCAAAATTGCCCCGGCCACCGCTGCCCGGTTGCGCAAGGTGGCGGGGGTACGCCAGATCGGTGACCCATGGCAACGCTTGCGCGAGGTATCCGCAGAAGATTTGGCCGAGATGGCCAGAGCGGAAAGCACCGAAGTCGCAGCCGTCATGCTGTCAAAACTAGAAACCGCCAAGGCTGCACAATTGCTGGGCCACCTGCCCGGCCCCACGGCGCGGCGGATAACCTATGCGGTATCGAAAACGACCAACGTGACGCCTGAGGCGGTTGAGCGGATTGGTTGGTCCTTGGCTGCTCAATTGGATCAACGCCCTGAGCCCGCCTTTCGGGATGGACCGGGTGAGCGTGTGGGCGCGATCCTCAACCAGTCCGCTGCGGCGACGCGTGATGGTTTGCTGACCGCGCTGGATGAAGAAGACGCCGATTTTGCCAATACCGTCCGGCAATCGATCTTCATCTTTTCGCACGTGCCCGCCCGAATCCAATCCCGTGATATTCCTGCGATTCTGCGCGGCGTGGACCAACCTGTTCTTGTCACCGCACTTGCCGGGGCCAGCACCGACGAAGACCTTGCAACGGTCGAGTTCTTTTTGGCGAACATGTCCTCTCGCATGGCAGACAATCTGCGTGAAGAAATGGCCGAACGTGGCAAGGTCAAACAATCCGATACCGAGGATGCGATGTCTCAGATCGTCGCCGCCATTCGCGCCCTTCTGGACGAAGGCGCGATTACACTTGTCGAAACGGAAGAGGCTGAAGAATAATCTGGCCCGGCGCGGCTACTTGTGATCGCACGATGAGGACTGTATGTCTGAGCGCGCAGTTCACAACACTCAGGTGTTCTTCCCCATGCCCGTCGAAAAGTCGGAACTGAGCCGCTTTGAGCTTGGAAAATACTACATCGCCAACTTGTTTCTGACCGGTGTGATCGGCTGTATGCGCCTGCTGCCATACGAGCGCCGTATCGGCGCAATGGGAGCAATTGTTCGCTGGCTTGCGCCTTTGGTTGGTTTCCGGACCCGTGTGCGCCGCAACCTGAAACTCACCTGCCCCGACTTACCCGAGGCCGAGGTCAAGCGAATCTGCCGCGCCGTGCCTGACAATGCTGGACGCGCGATCATGGAGCACTTTTCGGCCGATGGTTTCATTGACCGGCAAAGCAAGGCCAAAGTTTCTGGATCGGGGGTCCAGGCGTTTGATACCGCCGTCGCCGAGGGACGTCCGGTGATGATGATCACTGCACATTTTGGTCACTATCTGGCAGCGCGCGTCGCTTTGCAGGCCCGCAGCGGTCGACCCATCGGCTGCCTTTATCGCCGCATGGCTAACCCGTACTTCAACGACATGTATGTCGAAGCATTCCATCAGACTGGTTCCCCCATGTTCGAACAGGGGCGCCGGGGCATGGTTGAGATGGTCAGGTCGCTCAAAAGCGGAGGTATTATCGCCATCGTATCCGATCTGCATGCGCATGGCGGCGAAGAGTTGACCTTTTTCGGCAAACCCGCCGTGACTTCGGTGCTGAACGCGGAACTTGCGATCAAGTACAAGGCCGTGCTGATCCCCTGCTATGCGGTGCGCCAACCCAATGGGATCGATTTTGACATCGTCCTGCACGACCCGGTCCCTCATACCGATGCCAAAAGCATGACCCAGTTCACCAATGACGATCTGGAGGCGATGGTGCGTCAACATATGGGGCAATGGTTCTGGATTCACCGCCGCTGGAAGGCCTGGCGTGGACTAGGCGTTCAACCCAAAGATATGCCTTGATTATTCGACTCTTGCCGCAGCGACGATCGGACCATGCTCTGTACGTTGGATCAGAACTACCGCCGGTAAATCCGATGACAGCGACGCAGTGAAGCTCTGCGGTGTTTGGCCATCCCAGTGACCGGCCACCTGCCAATTCTCAACGACATTCGCATAATCCAGTTCGTGCCCTGCCAGTTCCCCACGCCGGATTGAGGCGTGACGCATCGGTGAGTACTGCACGACCCGCACATCATAGGTTTCACCTTTCGCCAACTCGACCGGGACAACGTCCACAGTCACGTCGTTAGCCGTACGCGTGGCGCTAACCTCGGCTTGGGGCGCTGCGGTCTGGTGCGCGTCGATCAGCCGTTCCAACTCAAACGACTTTGCACCCACCACGTCCTGCTGACCGTTCACAACCATCTGAGGTGTATAAATCATCGTCCGCCCACCTTCGCGCGCATAGGCTCTCTGACGCTCCGTATGGTCGGGATCGGCATATTCGTCTTTCCACCCAATATAGTCCCAATAGTCCACATGCAGCGCCAGCCCGATCACATCATCCCGCTTGGCCAGTTCATGCATGATCCGGTCCGCGGGCGGGCAGGACGAACACCCTTGCGATGTAAACAGCTCGACAACAACCGGATCATCCTGAGCGTCTGCTGAAACGGCAAGAAAAAGCGAAACAAACGCGGTCACGGCGGCTGATCTATACATTATCTCTCTCAATTTTCGCGGAGTGCTCAACTGGTTTAGATCGAAACTGAAAAAACTGCCAATCAAGGTTTCTTGAGACCGAAACCTTCAATCTTCGGCAAAATGTGTGCAATGGTATACAATTTTACATGTATGCGACCCGTTGCACCTTGAAACAACGCGTGCCGTGATGCAGATAAGCCATAGCGAACTCTAGTATCCAAATCATTCGAGAGGGAGGCCAAAGATGCCCATCAAGGTCGGACAGGACACAGCCCAAACACGCCGCAGTCTGAACGTGAATGGTAAATCCATTTCCTATTACTCGATTCCAGCTGCTCAAGAAGCAGGCCTGGGTGATTTCTCGAACCTGCCTGCCGCGCTGAAAGTGGTGTTGGAAAACATGCTGCGCTTCGAAGATGACGGATTCTCAGTATCCGTAGATGACATCAAGGCCTTCGCCGAATGGGGCGCAAATGGCGGCAAGAACCCACGCGAGATTGCCTATCGCCCTGCCCGTGTGCTGATGCAGGACTTTACTGGCGTCCCGGCTGTGGTTGATCTGGCAGCGATGCGCGACGGCATCAAAGCGCTGGGTGGTGACGCCCAGAAAATTAACCCGCTCAACCCGGTTGATCTGGTCATCGACCACTCGGTCATGATCGACGAGTTCGGGAACCCGCGCGCATTTCAGATGAATGTAGACCGCGAGTATGAGCGCAATATGGAGCGCTACCAGTTCCTCAAATGGGGTCAGGGTGCGTTCAACAACTTCCGCGTTGTGCCCCCGGGCACAGGCATTTGCCATCAGGTGAACCTTGAATATCTGTCCCAGACCGTCTGGACCGACACAGATCAAAGTGGCGAAGAGGTCGCCTATCCAGATACACTAGTTGGCACAGATAGTCATACAACCATGGTAAACGGCATGGCCGTTTTGGGATGGGGCGTTGGCGGGATCGAGGCCGAGGCCGCGATGTTGGGCCAGCCGATCTCGATGCTGATCCCCGAGGTGGTGGGTTTTGAACTGACGGGCTCGATGGTCGAAGGCACGACCGGCACAGACCTTGTTCTGAAGGTCGTTGAGATGCTGCGCGAGAAAGGTGTGGTTGGCAAATTCGTCGAGTTCTATGGTGAAGGACTGGACCGGCTGCCACTGGCTGACCGTGCCACCATCGCCAACATGGCCCCCGAATACGGCGCGACCTGTGGCTTCTTCCCGATCGACGGCGAAACCCTGCGCTACATGCGCAATACCGGGCGCGATGAGGATCGTCTGGCATTGGTCGAAGCCTATGCTAAGGAAAACGGGTTCTGGCGGGATGATAATTACAGCCCGATCTACACCGACACCCTGTCACTGGACATGGGCACGATCGTTCCCGCGATCTCGGGCCCGAAACGTCCGCAAGATTATGTCGCGCTGACCGACGCCAAAGCCGCCTTCACCAAGGAAATGGCCGAGACCTTCAAGCGCCCGATGGGCAAACAGATCGAAGTCAAAGGTGAAGAATATGGAATGGAGTCCGGCAAGGTTGTGATCGCCTCGATCACCTCCTGTACCAACACGTCGAACCCCTATGTCATGATTGGCGCTGGTCTGGTGGCGAAGAAAGCGCATGAGCTGGGCCTGAACCGCCAACCTTGGGTCAAAACGTCTTTGGCCCCTGGGTCGCAAGTGGTGTCCGAGTATCTTGAAGCCGCTGGTCTACAGGAACATCTGGACGCGATCGGCTTTAACCTTGTGGGCTATGGCTGCACCACCTGTATCGGTAACTCTGGCCCGATCCAGAGAGAAATCAGCGAAGCGATTGCCGAGGGCGATCTGGTCGCAACCTCAGTCCTGTCGGGGAACCGGAACTTTGAAGGTCGCATTTCGCCTGATGTCCGCGCGAACTATCTGGCCTCACCGCCGCTGGTTGTCGTTTACGCATTGGCGGGCACCATGGATATCGACCTGACATCCGAGCCAATCGGCAAGGACAAAGACGGTAACGATGTCTTCATGAAAGATCTCTGGCCAAGCCAAAAGGAAATCGCCGATCTGGTGCAGGAAACCGTGACACGCGAGGCATTCCAGTCGAAATATGCCGACGTTTTCAAAGGCGACGAGAAATGGCAGTCGGTTGAGACCACCGATGCCGAAACCTATGACTGGCCACCTGCTTCGACCTACATCCAGAACCCGCCCTATTTCCAGGGCATGGGACATGAACCCGGCACAATCTCGAATATCGACGGGGCGAAGGTTCTGGCTGTTCTGGGTGACATGGTGACCACCGACCACATTTCACCCGCTGGGTCCTTCGCGACAACAACTCCGGCCGGTAAGCACCTGATTGAACGTCAGGTTCAGCCGCGCGAGTTCAATTCCTACGGGTCGCGCCGTGGCAACCACGAGGTCATGATGCGCGGCACGTTCGCCAATATCCGCATCAAAAACGAGATGCTGGACGGCGTCGAAGGTGGCTATACAAAAGGACCCGATGGCGAGCAGACGTCGATCTATGACGCCTCGATGGCCTATCAGGCAAACGGCACACCGCTGGTCGTTTTCGGGGGCGAGCAATACGGCGCGGGGTCTTCGCGCGACTGGGCGGCCAAAGGGACCGCTTTGTTGGGTGTCAAAGCCGTGATCGCAGAGAGCTTTGAGCGTATCCACCGCTCAAACCTCGTCGGAATGGGTGTGATCCCGTTCGAATTCACAGGCGGCGACAACCGCAAGTCGCTGGGTCTGAAAGGGGATGAAACCGTCTCGATCGACGGGTTGGATACCATTGAACCGCTGCAAGAAGTTCCCTGCACCATCGTCTACGGCGATAGCACAGAGAAGACCATCACCCTGAAGTGCCGCATCGATACCGCACCCGAAATCGAGTACATCGAAAACGGCGGCGTGCTGCAATATGTATTGCGCAACCTCGCAAAATCTCCGTAACGCAATAGCTTACAACCCAATCTTGACCCCCGGCCCAGCGCCGGGGGTTTTGTTTTCTGGTCATTTATTCAAAAGTCTGAAACTGTTGGGCGAAAGCACATCTGGAACCCAATCACTATGAAAAAACCTAACGCCTTGCTGGTTTGCTCGCTCAGCGTCATCTCGGTGATCGGGGTATGGGGCGTGATCGATATCCAGAGTTTAGTATCCTGGGCCAACGGCATCGTGCAGCAAACCTTCCACAGTCGCGGCTGGTTCGTGATGCTCGCGGCCTCGGGCATGTTGATCGGGTGTTTGGTTCTGGCATTTTCGCCCTATGGCAACATTCGTTTGGGCCGGGATAATGAAGAGCCCGAGTTCTCGACCGCCACTTGGATCTCAATGCTGTTCTCGGCCGGAATGGGCGTCGGATTGCTGTTCTGGGCCGTCGCCGAGCCACTAACCCATTTCAACTTCATCTCAGGCATGGCCCCCGATTATGTTGCCGCGCAGCAGGCGATGCTGGCGACGAACTTCCACTGGGGCCTGCACGCCTGGGCGATTTACGGCTCCACCGCGCTGACCATCGCTTATTTCAGCTTTCGGCGCGGGACGGGCATGATGGTCAGCGCCCCGATCAAAAGCCTGTTCCCCGGAGAACGCTGGGCCGAGCGCGTGGGTTGGCTGTCGGACTTCATGGCCATCGTCGCAATCGCCATCGGAGTCGGCGGCTCCATGGCCATGGGCGTGTTTCAAGTGGCGGACGGGATCGCGGTTCTAGGTGGTCGCGAAACGGTTGGCTCTCTTCTGATCAGCGTTGTTTTTCTGGCGATGGTCGCTGCCTATATCCCTGCTCTGTTGATCGACCTTGGCCAAGGCATGGCGCGTTTGTCGAATGCAGCAATGCTGATCGCGATCTGCCTGGTGGCCTATACAGTGGTCCTCGGCCCCACCGAGTATCTGTTGAACACCGTGGTTCAGGGCTTCGGCGATTACGTCACCAATGTCATCCCTCGGGGCTTTCAGACCTTCACGTTCTTCGGCGATGACGTCACCAAATGGTTCAGCGACTGGACCCTGACCTACATGGTCTGGTGGATCGCTTGGGGGCCATTTGTCGGCGTGTTCGTCGCGCGCATCTCTCGCGGTCGCACGATCCGAGAATTCGTGATCGGAGTGCTCTTCGCGCCCACGCTGTTCTCGATCCTCTGGTTCGGCGCCTTTGGCGGCATCGGTCTGTTTGAGGCGCTCAACGGTGCCGGAGAGCTGTTGGCCTATACGCAAACAAACATCGAGCGTGTGACCTTCGCCCTGCTCGACCGTTTGCCGCTGTCGCTGATCACAACACTCGCAACCGTAGCCGCGGCATTTCTGTTCATCGTAACCAGCGTCGTCAGCGCGGCCTTTGTGCTGGGCACATTCTCGACCGAGGGGGATGAAAATCCGCCACCGCGCGTGCGCCTGCTCTGGGGCGCATTACTGGGCCTGTTGAGCGTCGCGATGATCCTGTCGGGCTCGGTGGACTCGGTCAAAGTCCTGATTTCACTTGGAGCGCTACCCTTTGTGTTCATCTCGGTTCTGCTGATGGTCTGCCTATTCCGAGGGTTACGAGAGGAGGGGCAAATCCATGCTGATCGGTGATCTGACAGACACCCTGATGAACCTGACCACATTTGCCTTCATCGGCGCAATGATCTGGATTTTGGTTCGCAAGTAACTGCTTGAATCCCTGCCGCTTTACCGATTTTCTGCGACTATGGAAAAAGTCGCATTGATAACCGGCGGCGCGCGCGGCATTGGGCGCGCGATCGTCGAAGACCTGGGCCGCGATCACCGCATTGCATTTACGTGGCTGTCGAGCGAACCGAGGCCAGATCTTTTGGGCGGGAATAAACTGGCCATACGTTCCGACCTGTCCGCGCCAGATCAGCCTGCCAACGTGATCGAACAGGTAGTGCAGCACTTTGGGCGGCTTGATGTGATCGTCAATAACGCCGGTCTGGTGAAATCTACGCCGAAAGAAGAATTTCAGGCCGAGAACCATCGCGCCATTCTGGACCTTAACCTACTGGCTCCAGCAGCGTTGTTAACCGCCGCGCTGCCGCATCTGAAACGCGATGCCTCAATCGTCAGCATCTCATCAATGAACGCAGTTCTGCCCCCCCGAGACGCAGTGACCTATGGCGCCAGTAAAGCGGCCTTGAACCTGTGGACCCGCGCCATGGCCAAAGAGCTTGGGCCCGAGGGGATACGTGTCAACGCACTGGCGCCAGGCGCGATTAACATTCCCGAAGCACCTCGGCCTGAGGAACTGACTGCTCTGTTTATCAACGACACCGCCTTAGGACGCGCGGGAAAGCCCGATGATATCGCGAAGACTGTTAGATTCTTGGCCTCAGATGCCGCGTCGTTTATCACCGGCGAGGTGTTAACCGTTACGGGTGGCTATCGCTTATGAGCCGCCCGCAGCTTTCTCAAGCGCCGGGCGGATCGTGCTTTCGATCACCCGCTGCGTAATCGGCCCAGCCCAGCGTAGAATAATCGTGCCCTCACCATCGACCACATAGGTCTCGGGCACGCCATAGACGCCCCAATCCAGCCCCATACGGCCCTGTTCATCCCGTCCGATCCCGGCGTATGGATCACCCAGCTCGGTCAGAAAAGCCTCGGCATTGTCCAGTTGGTCTTTGTAGTTGATGCCGTAAACTGGAGTCCCCTCGTCTGACAGGGCCTGCAGATTGGGGTGTTCGACGCGGCACGGGGCGCACCAACTGGCCCAGTAGTTGACCAGCTTGACCTCACCATCACGCAGGGTGGCATCGTCGAAACCGGGTTTACCCGCGAACTCTGTCAGAACGACGGGCGGAGCAGGCTGCCCTTCGCGCGCCGAAGGCAAGGCATTGGGATCGTCGCGGAACATGCCGATTCCAGCAAGCACAGCGAAGGCTCCGAAAATCAGAGGAGGCGCGATCATCAGGGGCGAAATCTTAGCCATTGCGCGACATCCTCTGTTCGACTTTCTCCATCTCAGCCCGCACCTTGCGGCCTCGGATCACGCTGAATCCCACCAGCGCAATCAGAAGCCCGATGGATACAACATAGGACCACAAAACAGTATCGGCATATTTTCCAAGATCAGGGATCATCCGTTCACCCTTTCCCGCGCCATCAGCGCCTTGGTTCGACGGGCTCGGATTTCGGTGCCCGTGCGATAGAAGACCAGCGCGATAAACAGAAGCACAAAGCCGATGATACACAGGAGCAGCGGATAGAAGTAGATGTTGCTAACCTTCTCCTCGGTGTCCGTACCTGTGATCGCCCCTGCACGCATCACGGAAGCCCCCTGATGCAGCCCCTGATTCCAGAAGTTCACCGCATATCGGCTGAGAAACGCAAAGACCGAGCCCACGAGGCAAAGGACCGAGGTCAGATCAGCCGCGGTGTCCGGATCTTCGATAGCTTCCCAAAGAGCGACATATCCCAAATAAAACAGGAACAGAATCAGGAACGAGGTCAGGCGCGGATCCCAGGCCCACCATGTACCCCACATGGGCTGGCCCCAGATGGCTCCGGTGGCCAATGCGATCAGCGTCATCACGATGCCGATGGGCGCCGCGGCGCGCGCGGCCAGCGCGCTCACATGGTGGCGACGCACCAGCCAGACGAGCGAGGTTGCCAGCATCATCAGCCAGCAATTGATTGCCATCAGAGCGGCCGGGACATGTAGATATATGATCTTTACGGTCGAGCCTTGCTTGTAGTCATCGGGGGTAAAGAAAAAGCCCCAGATCAATCCTACGACCAGAAAAAGACCTGCACCGATCCAGAAGAACGGAAGAACCCGCTCGCTGGTGGCGAGGAACTTGCGCGGATTGGCGTATTCCCAAAGGGCGTTGGCTTTGGCTGCGATTGTCATGGGCCCTATCTAGTCCGAGTCGGCATGGTTCTCAATTGACCTCAGTCAAGCTTTGTTCCCATCACCTAAGATTGATGCGCAGCACGGCGGCGCTGGCAAAGGGTAAAAGTGCGACCGTAGCGGCGGTAATCCCTGCCAGCATAAGCAGGGGCGTTTGCGTCTCCATACCTGTCGCACCGCGTCGGGCAACCTCGGCCCCGAAGATCAATGTCGGCACGTAAAGCGGTAAAACCAGAAGCGAAAGAAGCAGACCGCCCCGTTTCAGGCCCACGGTGAGGGCTGCGCCGAAGGTACCGATAACGCTCATCGCCGGGGTGCCAAGCAGCAGTGAGATCACCAGCCACGAAAACCCAGGTACAGGCAGGTTTAGTAAAACGCCCAAAAACGGCGCAGCCAACACCAGCGGCAATCCTGTGGTCAACCAATGGGCTAGCGCTTTGATGGTGACGACCGACTCCAGTGGCAGCGGCGCGGTGGCAAGCAGATCAAGCGAGCCGTCTTCCCAATCCAGCGCCAGCAGACGGTCCAGCGAAAGCAGGCACGCCAAAAGCGCGCCCAGCCAAAGAACGCCCGGCGCGATGGTCGAAAGCAACGAGGATTGCGGGCCTACCGAAAATGGCACCAGAACGGTGACGATCAGGAAGAAAGCAAGACCGAGGCCAAAGCCACCCCCTGCGCGGAAGGCCAGTTTCAGATCACGCAGCAATAAAGCGATCACAGGAAGCCTCCGTCAAAATCGTCGATGGGTTTGGGTTTGGCCTTGTTGGGGCCAACGTCCAAAACCTCTCCGTCCAATCCAAGATCGATATGGGTCGCGATGAGGGCCGAACCACCCTGCCCCAGATGCGCGCGTACCGCATCCGCGAACATCTGCACGGCGTGACGATCCAGCGAGACCGTCGGCTCATCCAGCATCCAGATTGGACGCCCGGTAACCAGCAACCGCGCCAATCCAAGACGCCGTTTTTGCCCCGCCGAAAGGTTGCCCGCATGGCGGTCGGCCAACTCGTTCAGCTCAAATGCATCCAGAGCATGCTGGATATCTCGGATGCCAAACACCGACGCCCAGAAGTTGAGATTTTCGACCACGGTGAGGGTCGGCTTTAACCCGTCAGAATGGGACGCGTAAGCGATTTGGTCTTCTGCCCCGTCGATCTGCCCCGTCAGCGGCGGCTGCAGACCCGCAAGCGTACGCAGTAATGTTGTCTTTCCGATCCCATTCGGCCCCCGCAGGATCAGCGCCCTTCCGGCCTCAAGCGAGAAGCTCAGCCCTTCGAGCACGGGAACACCGCCGCGTGCGATAGCCAGATCGGTTACCTTCAAAGTCATGAAGTCCGCTTAGCGGATTGTGCGTGTGGGCAAAAGGTCGGAATTGCCGCAGAGCGGCTGGTTGGATCGCAGTGAGGGGCCGGCCCCTTACACTCCCTGGGATATTTTTAGCCAGATGAAGAACAGATCCTCAGACCGGAATTAGCGCAAGCGCAACGCGGCGGCCTTCGGAAAGTAGCACGTTGTAGGTGCGGCAGGCAGCCGGAGAGTTCATGATTTCGACACCCAGCCCCGCCTCTTCTAGCCTAGTGCGTAGGTCGGTGGGGATGTGGGTCAGGTCTTTGCCCGTACCGATGAACAGAACGTCGACATGTTCGGACAAGGCCAAAAGCGGATCCGCCTCCGAGAATCCTGCCCAAATCGAAGTTCCGGTGGGGCCGGTCAAGACTGCCCCTTTATGAACCTGCCCACCGACCCGAAAGAACCCAGGGCCATAGCCATCGACGGGTTGAGCGTTTGTATATGTGATCTCATTTAAGCGCATGCGGAGGGTTCTAGCCCCAAAGCGGCAGGCCGGACAAGGCCGCTGTTGCGATCACCAGATAGGCTGCGGCGCGGTACAGCCTTTCATGTTCGGGTCGGAACATCCAGCCCCCCAGCCAGTTACCAGCGATGTTGGGGATCGCCAGCGCGAGGCCCAATCCAATGCTTGCCAGCGAAAGACGCTCCATCCCGCCGAGGTATCCAAGGACCAGCAAATCGAAAACAAACAGGAACAGTAGGATCGTCGCGCGGATTATCTCAACCGGCAATGGGCGCGACATGTAGAACAGGATGACAGCTGGTCCCGGTATCCCGGCCACTCCACCGAGCAGCCCCGCTGCCCCGCCAATTGCCACAACCATGCGGCGCCGCACCGTCCCGCGATAGCGCAGACCAAATATCAGTACGACAAGCATCGACAACGAGATCACACTGACCAAATAGCGAAATACTTCGGGTTGCGTACGCGTGAGCAGCCATAAACCTACCGGCAGTACTAATGCGCATCCGAGTAGAAGGCGCCCCAAATCTCCTTTGTCGACGACAGACCATGCGCGGCGTAGGTTTGGGATGGGCCCGAATATATCCATAACTGTCAGCGCGATGATGGCACCGAAGGGGCCAAGATAGGGGCTGGCGATGGGCAGGAATATCAGGGCCGTGCCAAAGCCGGAGAAACCGCGCACGATGCCCCCAACAAAGGCAGCGAAAATGATAACGGCCAGACCAGTTGGGGTCTGACCGAAATACTCAGGCATCGATGTTGGCAAATTGGTTGCCCGCCGTATTCGACGGTTTCGACCAGTCGCGTTTGACCCCCAGCCACAGCAGGATGGTCGAGGCCACGAAGACCGACGAATAGGTCCCGACAATCACGCCCCAGATCATCGCGAAGACGAAGCCGCGGATCACATCCCCGCCCAAGACATAGAGTGAAATCAACGCCAGCAGCGTGGTCACCGAGGTCATCACCGTCCGGCTGAGCGTTTCATTGATCGAGATGTTCAAAACCTCTTTGAGGTCTTTCTTCTTGTATTTGCGAAGGTTTTCGCGAACGCGGTCAAAGACAACCACGGTGTCATTCAGCGAATAGCCGACAATGGTCAGGAGCGCCGCGATGATGGCCAGGTCAAAGCGAATTTGCAGTTCCGAGAAGATACCAATGGTCAGGATCACGTCATGCACCAGCGCGGCGACCGCACCCAGAGCAAACTGCCATTCGAACCGGAGCCAGATATAGACAAGCACCGCGCCGATGGCCAAGGCGACAGCAATCACTGCGGTCTGGATCAACTCGCCCGAGACCTTGGGGCCCACGGATTCGACCGAAACGAACTGAATGTCCGGCGCTGCAACAGTCAACGCTTCTTCAACGGCGGTCACGATTGCTGCAGACACAGCTTCGGCTCCATCCTGTGCCTGAATACGGATCATCGCGACGTTTTCATCCTCGCCAAATGTCGGATCGAAAATCTCCGTGATGGTCACGTCGCCAAGTTCCAGCGGCGCGATGGCGTCGCGATAGGCGCCCACGTCGATCTCTTGCGCGGATTGCGTGCGGATCGTGGTGCCCCCGCGGAAGTCGATGCCGAAGTTCAGCCCCTGCAGAAGGAACGAGGTAAACGCAATTACCATCATCAGGCCCGAAATACCCAGCCAGATCTTCCAGCGGCTGAAGAAATCGAACGAGGTGTTTTGCGGTACGAGTTTCAGTCTCATGTCAAACCTCGATCGTTTTCGGACGGCGGCGTTCGAACCAGATTACGATCATCAGGCGCGTTACAAAGATCGCGGTGAAGACCGAGGTCAGAATACCCAGACCAAGTGTAATGGAGAACCCGCGTACCGGCCCGCTACCCATGGCAAACAGAATGGTTGCGGTGATGAATGTCGTTACGTTCGCGTCCAGAATGGCCGAAAGCGCCTTTTCATAGCCCAGCTCGATTGCGCGCGCAGGGCCTTTGGCAGATTTCAGTTCTTCGCGAATGCGTTCAAAGATCAGCACATTGGCGTCCACAGCCATACCGACCGTCAGTACGATCCCAGCGATCCCTGGAAGGGTCAGCGTCGCACCGATCAAAGAGAGCAGTCCGAAGAGCAAGCCCACATTCAGGATCAGCGCAATATTGGCGAAGATGCCAAACAGGCCATAGCTGAGCGCCATGAACACCAATACCGCGACAAACGCCACGATTGTCGCGACTTTACCCGCATCGATGCTGTCTTGCCCCAGCTCCGGGCCGATGGTGCGCTCTTCAAGAAATTCCAGGCCCGCAGGCAAGGCCCCCGCACGCAGCAGGACCGCCAGATTGGTGCTTTCCTCCACCGTGAAGTTACCGGTGATGATGCCGGAACCACCAGGAATATGGCTTTGGATTACAGGGGCCGAGATCACTTCATCATCCAAGACAATGGCGAACGGCGCGCCGATATTTTCTAGCGTGTAGTCACCAAACTTGCGGGCACCAGAAGTATTGAAACGGAAGCTGACCGCAGGGCGTCCGTTCTGATCGAATGACGGTTGTGCGTCGACCAGCTCTTCCCCGGTTACCACCGGCGCTGATTCCAAGGTGTAATAAACCCCGTCCTCATCGATCGAAGGAACAACTTCTTCACCCACACCCGCGATGGCGTCAGGATCAGTACCGCGCCCCACCACGGGGTTGAACGTCAGCTGAGCCGTGGTGCCGATAATGTCTTTCAACTCACCTGCGCTACCGATGCCCGGCACCTGTATCAGTATCCGGTCAGCACCTTGGCGTTGGATTGTCGGTTCTCGCGTGCCGACTTCGTCGATGCGGCGACGAATAATCTCAAGCGCCTGACGCACCGTACGGTCATCCGAGGCAAGCTTTTCAGCCTCGGACAATTGTACGACAATGGTATCTCCTTCAGCGCGGGCTTCGATGTCAGTGGCCCCAACCCCGGTCAGTGTTTGCACCTGACGCGCCAGACCGCGCACGACTTCCAGCGCACGCGACATACCTTCGGGCTGACTAATGCGCACGCGAATCTCATCAGGGGCCGAGTCTTGTCGGCGAATGGTGCCTACCGTGGCGCGCTCATCGCGCAACGCATCGCGGATTTCGGGCCACATCGCCTCCATCCGAGATTCGTAGACGTCATCAACCTTAACTTCAGCCAGCAGATGCGCGCCGCCGCGCAAATCGAGACCCAGATTGACAAGTGATGAAGGCAGCCAGTTCGGCCATTGCGCCGCCTCCGCCTGCATCTCAGGTGTATCGATGCCAAGCTCAATTGCGGCTTTGGCATCATTCGATTGCTCAACGCGTGTATAGAACGCATTCGGCAGGGCCAACAGTAGGCCGATCACGCAGACCGACCATATCAGGACCCGTTTCCAGGAATCAATTTGCAGCATTACCCTGCCTTTTCAAGGATTTGACGCGCGAAGTTACTTCGCCGGTTCGGTCTTGTTCAGAACCTGAGCGATGGTCGATTTGACCACGCGAACCTTCACGCCTTCTGCAATCTCGACCTCAATCTCGTTATCGCCTTCCTTGACCTTGGACACCTTGCCGATCAGCCCACCTTGCGTGACAACCTGATCACCCCTGCGCACGGCTTCGACCATGGCCTGATGTTCCTTCATCTTCTTCTGCTGCGGGCGGATCAGCAGAAAATACATGATCCCGAAAATCAGGATCAGCGGGAGAAACTGGGCGATTGCGCCACCTTCCATGACATATTCCTTTGTTCTGGTAATGCAGAGGGCTCTCTGCAAAGTTGGCGCGAACCTATGCTTTGGTTCAGACGTTTGCAAGCAAACGCATCTGCAATTCACCTATCAAGTGCACAGGATTGATGCGGGACGTTGCAGATATGTTCTAGGCAGCCCCGGCAAGTCGGATATAGTTGTGGCCAGGGGGGCCCAATGATTCAATTAATCCAGACCTTTGGCAAGTTTATTCGCCTAATCCTTTTGACGGTTTCTCTTTGTCTCTTGGCACCACCACTTTGGTCACAGAACGTAATCGGAGAAGAACAAAACACAGAGGATTCTGAAACACAGACCTTTCAGGCTCCAGTTATCGTTGATGGCGATACCCTGTTTCATGTGCGCGGCTCCAGCGCTTTGCCCGCAAACGAGCGGGCGGAGGGTGTTCAGAACAAGATCATAGAAGTAGCCGAATCCTCGGATGCAAAGAAAGTTTCGATAACCTTCGAGGACTCTGAATTCGGGATCCGGATATTTGCCGATGGCATCCAGGTTTCGATCGTGACCGATGCGGATTCCGAACTTGAACAAATGGATCTGAATGTTCTCGGGTTATTGCACGGCCAAGCTATTGAACAGGCGATCGAAAACTACCGCGCCAATCGCACGGAACAAGCACGCGTTTCGGGTGCTATCGAGGCCCTGGCCTGGACGCTCGGCTTCGCGTTATTCGTTGTCATCATTCTCTGGTTACACCGACGCATCAGGCGGCGGACGCTTAAACTGGTTAAGCGCTATCTCAAAGACGTCGAAACTGCGACCGCCAAGAGCGTCCAGGCCGAGGCCATAGCGGCATTGATCCGGTATGCCCTGAATTTCGTATTGCTGGTGATCTTTTTCCTTGGCTTCTATTACTATCTCTCCTTCGTTCTGCTGGCCTTTGCCGAAACGCGATACTTTGCGCAATTGCTGCTGACCTACCTGACCGAGCCGGTCCTGCTGATCTTCAAGGGTATCCTCAGCTATTTCCCGAACCTGATCATGCTGGTGCTTATCACCTGGATAACGATGTATATCATCCGGGGAATGCGCGTGTTCTTTGACGCAGTCGAAGCGGGATCGTTCGATCTTGGCGATTTCGAGAAACACTGGATTGGCCCCACGTTTAACATCGCCCGGGTTGTTGTGATACTGATCGCACTGGTCTTTGCTGTCCCTTACATTCCCGGATCGGACTCTGCGGCCTTTCAGGGACTGACTATCCTTGTCGGCGCGATGCTGTCGTTGGGCGCGAACTCGGTGGTCTCGAATATGCTGGCGGGGCTTTTCGTGATTTATCGCCGCTCGACTTCGCTCGGGGACCGTATCCAGATCGGAGACCACATCGGAGATGTAGTGCAGATCAAGCTGATGGAGACACATCTGAAGTCGATCAAGAATGAGCTGATCTCGATCCCGAACGCGCAATTGATGAATTCGGACGTGGTGAACTTCTCAAAAAAAACCGATGGCAATGGGTTGCTGCTGCATACAACGGTTGGGATCGGATATGAAGAACCGCCCGAGAAGGTCGAAGCGATGCTGATCGAGGCCGCACATCGTACCAAGAGCATCAAAGCCAAACCCGAACCCTTTGTTTTGTGGACTGCTTTGGCGGATTACGCGATCAATTATCAGATCAACGGATATAGCACACGGGGCAGTATCATCCCGAAGATCCGCTCGGATTTGCATCGCAACATCGTTGCCGTGTTCAACGAAAACAACGTGCAAATCATGACACCTTCGTACATGGCTGATCCGCCCGAGCCGAAGATCCCAGCGGAAGAGTGGGATGGTCATCTAGCACATGAAACGCACGACGACGCGGATAAGTCGTAACCGGCGCTACACCCTTCCTTTCAGATGGTGCATAAGCGGTTTCAGTGATTCACGCATTTAAGGATCTGAACCATGCACGACATCCGCGCCATTCGCGAAAACCCAGCCGCCTTCGACGCCGCCCTTGCGCGCCGTGGGGACGCGCCGGTGTCGTCAGACCTGCTAAGGCTGGACGAAAGTCGCCGCGCCAAGATTCTGGCAGCCGAGACGGCTCAAGCCGAGCAAAACAAGGCCTCCAAAGAGGTTGGTGCCGCCAAGGGGCGCGGCGATGAGGCTGAATTCGAACGTCTGCGCGCGCTGGTGGCCGAGAAAAAGGCCGAAGTGGCCCAGATGCAGACCGAAGCCAAGGACCTGGACGCTCTGCTGACCGACCAGCTGATCCGTATCGCCAACCTGCCGGCAGAGGATGTGCCCGAAGGTGCGGATGAGAACGACAATGTCGAGATCAGCCGTTGGGGCACTCCGCGCGCCTTGGATTTTGCACCGAAAGAGCATTTTGAAATCGAAGCCGTCCAGAGCGGTATGGATTTCGAAACCGCTGCCAAGCTGTCCGGCTCTCGCTTTGTACTGCTCTCGGGCGGCGTCGCGCGCATCCATCGCGCTCTGGCGCAGTTGATGCTGGATACGCATATCAATGAGAATGAATTGACCGAGGTTAACGGCCCGGTTCTGGTTCTCTCGGAAATGATGCAAGGCACTGGCCAGCTACCGAAATTCGGCGAGGACAGCTATCAGACCCGCGAGGGCTGGTGGTTGATCCCAACCTCCGAAGTGTCGCTGACCAACATCGTCAACGACACGATGATCGAGGAAAGCTATCTGCCCCGCCGTTATACTGCGCATTCCCTCTGCTTCCGGTCCGAAGCGGGCTCGGCAGGCAGGGACACGCGCGGGATGCTGCGCCAGCACCAGTTCGAAAAGGTCGAGATGGTCTCGGTCACGCACCCGGACAAATCGGACGACGAGCAAAAGCGCATGCTGCGCTGCGCCGAAGGTATTCTGGAAAAACTGGGCATCCCCTATCGCACCGTCATTCTTTGCACGGGCGACATGGGCTTTGGCGCACGTCGCACCTATGACATCGAGGCTTGGCTACCCGGTCAGGACACCTATCGCGAGATCAGTTCGGTTTCGACCTGCGGTGATTTCCAGGCCCGCCGAATGAACGCACGCTTCCGGCCAGAAGCTGGCGGTAAACCGGAATATGTTCACACCTTGAACGGGTCTGGCCTGGCTGTCGGGCGCTGCCTGATCGCCGTGCTTGAGAATGGCCAGAACGCGGATGGCACGGTGACCCTGCCCGAAGCTTTGGGCCCCTATCTGGGCGGCAAGCTTACGCTACAGATCGACGGTACACTGGCATAACAAAACCGGCATCGATGATGCCGGTTCCCGATTGACAAGGCGAAGAAGAGTTACTTCTTCGCCTTTTTCTTATTGTTCTTCTTACCAGATTTTTTTTCAGACGTTTTGCCGGACTTTTTGTCAGACTTCTTCTTAGCGTCCTTCTTCTTGTTGTCCTTTTTGGGCTTTTTGTCTTTCTTGCCCTTCTTGGACTTTTCCTTGACCTTTTCCTTGGCTTTGGAAAATGCTGCTTCCATTTCGGATTTCTTCTTCGCAGCCTTCTCAGCCTTGGCTTTGGCCTTTGCCTTTTTCTTCGCCTTGGCCTCGGCAGCGACTCTCTCCGCCGCAAGGCGTTCTTCTGTGGCTTTTCGCTCGGCCTCGGCCTTGTTCGCGGCGGCATTGCTTTTTGCAGTTGCCCGACGTACCGCAGATTGCTTTGCTGCTGGCTTTTGCTTGGTTGGGCGGCGTGCTGGTGCACGAACCGCGGTCTTGGGTTTGGCACCTGCAACAGCCTTCGCCGCTGCGATCAACTTGGCTGCGCGGGCAATACCGACGCGCGGAATACCAAGCACGTCTTCAGGTTTGGCCTTTGCTAAGGCTTCTGCTGTTTTGAAGCCCTTTGAATTCAGCGCCCGCTCCAGCGTTGGCCCTACCCCACTCACGTCGGTAACTGCGGTCATGTCGGTTCCTTTCGTTGTCTCCCCTTGGCAACGTAAATGTTTTGGCATTGACGAAAAAGTAGAGAGAGCGACAGCATTTGTAACGTTAACCGCTTTCGGCCAGCCGGTGCTGCTCGGTTCTGTTGGGGAATGGGACAAGGCGTTTGGCTTCCTCATCCCAAAGCTTCAGGTTCAGTGCCGCCACTGCTTCGGGAAATTTGATCCGACGCGGCGTGTATTCCGGGGGTAAGTTATAGTGGCACGCGCGCAGACGATAGGACGGAATGCGCGCATTGAAGTGGTGAATGTCGTGCAGGGTGATGCAAGCCACGGCATTGTCAAACCACCAACCGAAATCCAATGCCGATGATCCTTCCAGTGCTGCTAGCTTGGGGTCCAACTCAGGACGTCGGTCCCAATAGGTGTCTTCGAAATTATGCTGCAGATACACTAGAAACACACCAAGCATGCCCCCGAGCAGAGAAAAGACCAACCAGACTAAAATACCGGTGGCGCCTGCAATCAGGTAAAGCAGTCCCAGAAACACGATAATTGAGAGGTTATGCAGCAGCACACCCATCACCCCAAACCGAACAGTATTCTTGGGCCAGCGATAGCGAATGAAGTAGGTGAACAAAGCACCAATCGGCACAAGAATGAACGGGTTCCGGTAAAGCCTATAAAACAGACGCGTTTTCCAATCGGCTTCGTTCCATTCACGCAGCGTCATTGTGTGAATTTCACCTGTCTCGCGGTGTTCGAGGTTTCCGATCCCAGCATGGTGCAGATTATGGTTCTGCTTCATCACTTCGAACGGGGCGAAGGTAAATGGCGACAATCCGTGGCCAGCCCATTCGTTTTGCAGACGGGTTTCAAACAGCGAATGGTGACCGCAATCATGCTGCAGCACGTATAGACGGACTGCAGAAAAGGCAAAAACGATCCCTGCCGGAATCATGACATACCACTGGTCAACATACGTGATCGCCAAAGCCAGCGATGCGAAATACACCGCAAATGTTCCGAAATAGCTAAGGGCGGCAAGCGTATTGTCCTGTACCGCGTATTGTCTTGTATATTCTCTCAGATCCATCACGCCCGCTCCCCAGGGTGCTCCGACCAATCTCAAACTCAAATTACGTGCGGCAAACCCGCAATCAAGCAGCACGTGCAAATACAAATGCACGCACTTGAATGCTAGCGCGCGGAAACGGGGCTGTCACGCCCCCTCAC
Source organism: Ruegeria sp. AN6 (assembly GCF_056540425.1). Classification (NCBI taxonomy): domain Bacteria; kingdom Pseudomonadati; phylum Pseudomonadota; class Alphaproteobacteria; order Rhodobacterales; family Roseobacteraceae; genus Ruegeria; species Ruegeria sp. AN6. Next base: position 380,970 of record NZ_JBQFWR010000002.1, on the reverse strand, counting down.
TGAAAATGCTGAAAATTAGCGCGGTTACGCGCGTCCCTTGAGATGCTTGGCCAAGGCGCCTGCGTTCTTCTTGCGACGGCCCTTGTAGGGGTTCTTGTCGCCCTGCCCACGCAAAGTCAGACGGATCGGGGTGCCCGGCATGTCAAAATCCTCGCGCAACCCATTGACCAGATAGCGGTTGTAGCTTGCGGGCATCTTGTCGGGATGCGAGCACATCACAACGAACCCCGGTGGGCGCGTTTTCGCTTGAGTCATATAACGCAGCTTAATCCGACGACCCTGCGGCGCTGGAGGCGGGTGCTGTTCCAGCATGGCGGTCAGCCAACGGTTCAACGCTGCGGTCGGCACGCGTCGGTTCCAAACGTCATGAGCGCGTAGGATCGCGGCGCGTAAACGCTCCAGCCCCCTACCTGTTTTGGCCGATACCGTGATCAGAGGCGCACCACGCAGTTGTGGCAACAAACGGTCAAACGACTCTTTCAGGTCACGAAGTTTTTCTTGCTTGTTGTCCTCGATGTCCCACTTGTTCACGGCGACGACCACGGCGCGGCCTTCGCGTTCAGCCAGATCGGCGATCCGCAGATCCTGCTGTTCGAACGGGATGGCCGCGTCCAACAGAACCACGACGACTTCGGCAAACTTGACCGCCCTCAGACCATCCGAGACCGAGAGCTTCTCCAACTTCTCCTGCACCTTGGCCTTCTTGCGCATCCCTGCTGTGTCGAAGATCCGCATCGGTGTGCTGTCGCCATCAGGGTCAGCCCAATCGATCCGCAAGCTGATAGCGTCACGGGTAATCCCGGCCTCGGGGCCGGTCAGCAGACGATCTTCCCCGATGATCTTGTTGATCAAAGTGGATTTACCGGCATTTGGCCGCCCAACCACAGCCACCTGCAGAGGTTTATCAGCCGTGATCAAAAGGGCTTCACCCTCGCCATCCTCGTCCAGTTCGATATCAATTTCGGGGCTGTCGTCCTGTGCCTTTTCCGCTGCCGCATCCGCCAGTGGCATAAGTTGGGCATAGAGATCAGTCATCCCCTCGCCATGCTCGCCAGACAGGCGCACCGGTTCGCCAAGACCAAGGTTGTAAGCCTCAAGCACACCCGCATCGGCCGCGTTGCCTTCGGCCTTATTGGCGGCAAGGATCACATGCTTGGATTTTTTGCGCAGGATATCAGCAAACATTTCATCGGTCGGCGTAAGCCCTACCCGCGCGTCGATCATGAACAAGCAAACATCAGCCATGTCCACAGCACGCTCGGTCAGTCGCCGCATCCGGCCCTGCAGGCTGTCATCGGTCGCGTCCTCAAGACCCGCCGTATCGATCACGGTAAAGCGCAGATCTCCCAAACGGCCCTCGCCTTCGCGCAAATCACGCGTCACGCCGGGCTGGTCGTCAACCAAAGCCAGACGTTTGCCCACGAGGCGATTGAACAGGGTGGATTTGCCCACATTCGGGCGCCCCACAATGGCGAGGGTCAGCGACATGTTCTCATCTTTCAAGACTCAAGAAGCGCCCTTTAGCGCATCTTGTCGTCAACGGAAAGCGTGCAATTCGCCCTTGGTCGAAACGACATAGAGCGTCTGACCCGCCACAACCGGCGCAGTGGTCGCGCCGCCCGGCACTTCGATCTGATGGACCAACGCGCCGTCAACTGGATTGAAGAAGCGTAGATACCCATCGTTCGAAGCTACAACCAGCCGCCCTCCGGCCATGATCGGGCCGTAGTGAGCAAAGATCGGACCCCGACGGCCCGGCTTGTTCTTGACGAATCCGGGCAGATCGATTGCCCAGACAATCGAGCCATCCGCTGCGTCCAGACGCACCAGTTGGCTGCGATCGCTGATCAGGAAAACACTGTTTCCTGCAGGCCAGACCGTATCAACCGCACCTTCCAGAGCGGTCCAGTTCCGCTCGCCCGAACCGGTATCAAAGGAAACCGTACGACCCGAGTGGTTGCCGATCAGGATCGAATTGCCGGACACCATAGGCCCGGCTGTCACGTCTACGATCTGAGCCGCCGCGCGACCCCGGCGGCCACCCGCTACAGATGCGTTCCATCGCAAGATGCCTCCCCGGCGAAAAGTCGCAGCGATGTCCCCCGATCCAAACGCAAAGACCGACAGGTCAGAGGCGATGACCGGCGCTGGTGCACCCAAAACGTTCCCGACGCTCGGAGTGCCGTCAATTTGCCAGATGATCCGGCCGTCCTTTGTGTTCACCGCCCAGCCGGTCTCGTCCCCGGCTACCAGATATAGAATCCCGCCACTGACCAAAGGCGCGCCGCTGCCGGTTGCATTCAAACGCTTTTGCCACTTTTGAGCGCCTGTTTTAGCATCTAATGCGGTCAAACGACCAAAACCCGATGAGACGTACAATACACCATCGGCGTAAGCGAGCCCGCCCCCCGTGGCATCGACGTCTTTTTCATTCGGTGGAATCAGATTGGTGCTCCAGGCAACTTGCCCCTGTGGCGTCACCGCCGAAACAGTCGCACCGGAATCGAGCGTATAAATCAAACCACCAGCAACAACCGGGTCTGCGGTAATCCGCTGTTTCCGGCGGTCACCGGAACCAATGTTGGCTGACCAGATACGCTGTGGCGTGGGGTTCAATGCGGCATTTGTAGTGCGGAATGCAGGGGTGCCCGGGCTTTGCGACCAGTTCGCGTTCCGGCTTTGGGCCGGAATGCTAATTGGCTTGGCGCCACGTGTTTCCACGGTTTCGTTGTCATCGGCGGCGCGAATATCCTCACGCTCACCGGGCAGAATAATCTCGGGTTCCTGACATGCGCTCAGCGCAGTCAAGGAAACTGCTGCGGCGACCAATCCAAAGCGTGAGAAATAACGTGTTACCATATTCGACAAACTCGCCTGTGATGTTCCGTTTCGCTGCCGGGTCAACCCTGCTGGGTTGCGACAGGCTCGGGCACACCCCCAAGCGCAATGATCAGTTGGGCTGCGCGTTGCTGTAGATCGGCGCTGGCTTCGGCGTCCTGGCGCAAAGCCTGCAAGCGATCCAACGCAGCCTGTGTACTTCCCTCGGTCACATCAATCAGGGCCAGTTGCTCCTCGGCAAGCAAGCGCAAAGGCGCACCGGGTATCGCAAGCGCCTCGAATTGTTGACGGCGATCTGCGACGGGCATCGTGTCGGCTTGCAGCAGCAAAGCCTTGAAACTTGCAATCGCCCGGTAGATTTCTGGCAAATCCCCTTGTGTAGCGATCGCGTTCAGGCTGTTCACAGCATCCTGTTGCGATCCTGCATCGGCCTGCGATGCAGCCAATAACATATTCAGAACCGCGTCACCTCCGGCAGATGAGGCATCGACCGCTCGCAGGCTGGCTGCGCGTTCATCGGATGCGTTCTGAGACAAAGCAGACAGAATCGCATCACCCAGAGCTTCGGCCTGATTTGTATCGCGCGCCTTACGGTATTCGTTGAATGCCGCGCCACCTACAATGGCAACGACTGCGACAACACCCACCCAACCCCATCGGCGCAATAGCAGGTACATGCGATCGCGGCGCACCTCTTCGGTGACCTCATCAATAAAACTGTCGACGTCGCTCATCCCTGCCCCCAGGCTTAAGTGTCCGGTTTTCTAGCGCCATGTCATACCGCGCCGTTCAGGCCAAGCCAAGTGCTCGAATCCACACATTTGCCCGCATCCGCGTGGCCCTTGCGAAAAAAACTAAACCGAACTATTCAGTTCAGTATGGAAAAGCCGTTTCTATTACCCCATTTCAAGTGATAGAGGCGAAAGCCAGCCGCGCGAACAGATCTGGAGATTGTACCGCATGCGATTGATTTCATTCGTTAACGCTGTTTTGGTTATTATTGCGTTGTATTTTCTTGTATTCGAACGCGACACGCTTTTTGCGTTCGCTGGTCGCGGGGATGAGCCTGCTGAAGCCGCAACTGAGGTTTCGGAATCAGTGCCTGCTCCGGATGCGATAGGTGTTGTCGTGGTGCGTTCGACTGCGCGCGAAATTGGCAGTGCGGTCCAGTTGCGCGGTCAAACCAAGGCAAATCGCCAGGTCGAGGTACTGGCTGAGACGACCTCGACCGTCGTGTCAGAGCCAAAGCGCAAAGGCGCGTTTGTCGAAGCGGGTGATCTACTGTGTGAGCTGGATCCTGGCACCCGCCCCGCAAGTCTGGCCGAAGCGATGGCTGCAAAGCTTGAGGCCGAAAGCCGTGTCCCCGAAGCCGAAGCACGTATCGAAGAGGCTCATGCTCGTCTGGCCGAGGCTGAAATCAATCTGAAAGCAGCACGCAAGCTGTCTGAAACCGGGTTCGGTTCAGAAACGCGCCGCATCTCGAGCGAGGCCGAAATGAGTACCGCCGAGGCTGGCATCAAATCCGCTGAGGCTGGTCTGGAATCAACGCAAGCGGGCATTGAAGCCGCCACTGCAGCGGTTGCAGCCGCCCAACGCGAGATAGATCGCCTCACTATCGAGGCACCGTTCAAGGGGCTGCTGGAAAGCGATACCGCGGAATTGGGCAGTCTGATGCAGCCCGGTTCGCTGTGTGCAACTGTTATCCAGCTAGACCCAATCAAGTTGGTGGCTTTTGTGCCTGAAACCGAAGTGAACCGGATTATCGTCGGTTCGATGGCGTCTGCACAACTGGTCACAGGCTTGCAGGTCGAAGGGCGCGTCACCTTCCTCAGCCGATCAGCTGACGAAACCACACGTACGTTCGAAGTAGAAATCACCGTTCCCAACCCGGAACTTCTGATCCGTGATGGCCAGACCGCCAATATCCAAATCGCTGCCGAGGGCGTCAAAGCACATCTGCTGCCGCAATCCGCGTTGACCCTGAACAATGAGGGCGAACTTGGTGTACGCACCGTTGTCACTGAAAACGTTGTCGATTTCGTTCCAATCCGCCTGTTGCGCGACACTGCCGAGGGTGTTTGGGTTGGCGGCCTGCCAGAAACCGCTGATATTATCGTGATCGGTCAGGAATTCGTGACACGCGGCGTAACCGTTGCGCCGACCTACAGGGAAGCATCGCAATGACGGGTATCGTCAGTTGGGCCGCAAGCCGAGCCAGAATGGTTCTGGCTTTCATCGCGATCTCGCTGGTTATCGGCGGATATGCTTATGTAGGGCTGCCGAAAGAGGGTGAGCCGGATATCGATATCCCGATGCTATTTGTATCGGTCCAGTTTCCGGGCATCTCGGCGGAAGATAGCGAGAGCCTACTGATCAAGCCGATGGAAACCGAGATGGCCGATCTCGACGGGCTAGATTCGATGACCGCCACTGCTGCTGAAAGCTACGCGGGCGTTCTGCTGGAATTCGAGTTCGGTTGGGACAAATCCGCCACCATCGCCGATGTGCGCGACGCCATGAACAGCGCTCAGGCCGATTTCCCCGATGGGGCCGAGCAGTATACGATTACCGAGGTCAACTTCTCTGAATTTCCTATCGTCATTGTCAACCTGACTGGTCCGGTCCCGGAGCGCACGATGGCGCGCGTTGCCAAAGACCTGCAGGACGAGCTTGAGGCGTTGGATGCGGTGCTTGAGGCCGGTATCGCCGGAAACCGCGATGAAATGCTTGAGGTCGTGATCGACCCGCTCCGGCTTGAGGCCTACAATGTCACGGCCGCTGAACTGATCAACGTTGTGCAGAACAACAACCAACTGATCGCGGCGGGTGAGGTTGAAACCGAGCAGGGCACGTTCTCGGTCAAGATCCCGTCGTCATTCAAGACCGCGCAGGACGTCTATGGCCTGCCCGTCAAGGTCAATGGTGACCGCGTCGTCACCCTGGGTGAACTGGCCGAGATTAACTATACTTTTGAGGACCGCGCTGGCACGGCCCGGTTCAACGGAGAATCCACCGTCGCACTGCAGGTCGTCAAGCGCAAGGGCTTCAATCTGATCGACACCGTTGCGCTGATCAAATCCACCGTCGCAGCGGCTCAGACCAATTGGCCAACCGAGTTGCAGGCCGCAGTTGATGTAGGCACCTCGAACGACCAAAGCCGCATCGTCGATTCGATGGTGCGTCAGCTTGAGGGGTCGGTCCTGACCGCGGTTGCACTTGTGATGATCGTGGTTCTGGCTTCGTTGGGAACACGCGCCGCATTGCTGGTGGGTTTTGCAATCCCGACCTCGTTCCTGTTGTGCTTCGCCTTTCTGGCGATGATCGGGGTCACAATCTCGAATATGGTAATGTTCGGCCTGATCCTTGCAGTGGGTATGCTTGTTGATGGTGCCATCGTTGTGGTGGAATATGCCGACAAGCGCATCAAAGAAGGCGTCGGCCCGATGCACGCCTATGTCGAGGCGGCGCAGCGGATGTTCTGGCCGATTGTCTCATCAACCGCCACGACCTTGTGCGCCTTCCTGCCGATGCTGTTCTGGCCCGGTATTCCCGGCGAATTCATGAAGATGCTGCCGATCACGCTGATCTTCGTTCTGTCTGCTTCGCTGATCGTTGCACTGATCTACCTGCCGGTTGTGGGTGGTGTCTCGGGCCGTATGAGCCGCAGCTTCGAGCGCAGTTCGAACTGGCTGCGGGCACGCGCACCATGGTGGGTGCGGGCGCTACTGGTGCCGCCTTCACTATATATGATCTTCCTCGGCGCAATGCAGGTCTTGAACCCCAACTATCTGCTGCCCGGCGGTTCACTCGCTGGTGTGCTGTTGTTCCTGTTCGGCGCATTCGCCGGGTCGGTCACGCTGAGCGCAGCCAAGATCGAACGGGCCCCGGATGAACATGTGCATACCACAAAAGAGCACACGCCCTTTGGTTACGTGACTAAGTTCCTGGTCGGCAATCCGGTCATGCCGGTGGTATCAATCGCCGTAGTCTTTGCGGCGGTATTCTGGGTCGCGTTCATCCTGTTCCCGCAGAACTCGCGCGGTGTCGAATTCTTCGTCGAGAGCGAACCGGAACAGGCTACAGCCTATGTTCGGGCGCGTGGCAACCTGTCTCTGGCTGAAAAAGACGAGATGGTTCTTCAGGCCGAACGCGTCATCAGTGAACATCCGGCAGTGATCAACGTATTTGCCTTTGCGGGCGAAGGCGGTCTGAATCAGAACAATGGCGGAGCAGAAGCCCCAGCCGACACTATTGGCCGTGTGCAGTTCGAGCTCATTCCTTGGGAAGATCGCCCAATCAGCTCTGAGCAGATTACCGGTTGGTTCTGGGGACCGATTGCTGGTCTGCTCGGCTTTGCAAAGGAGGAAGTTGCAGCCGAATATGACGGCAATTTTGTTCTGGAAGAACTCACCGCAGAGTTAGCAACTCTTCCCGGCTTCATCGTTGATATTCAGGCGCTGGAGCAAGGTCCCGCCTCGGCCAAGCCCGTTCATCTGCGGATCAAGGGCGATAGCTGGGAAGAATTGACCGCGGCCACGCTCACAGCGCGCGAGGCGTTTGATACCACCCCCGGCCTGATCAAGATCGAGGACACCCTGCCCCTACCCGGCATCGACTGGCAGATCGACGTGGACGTTGCCAAGGCGGGCCGGTTCGGCGCTGACGTCGCAACCGTAGGCGCGATGGTACAGCTTGTTACACGCGGTATCCTGCTTGGTGAGATGCGTCCGGATTCGACCGATGAAGAAGTTGAAATCCGTGTCCGCCTGCCCGATCAGGATCGTGTCTTGTCAACGCTGGATACGCTGAAAGTTCGCACCCCGGACGGGTTGGTCCCCTTGTCGAACTTTGTAACCCGCAAACCGGTGGCCAAGCTGGCCGAGATCAATCGCGTGGACCAGCAGCGCTACTACGACGTCAAGGCAGATGTCGAACCGGGGCTGAGCAAGATCGTGACCACTGGCCCGGACGGCGCAGAACTGCGTCTGGCCACAGTGCGAGCGATTGGCGAAGGTTCCACACCAACCGGCACCACGATCACCAATATGGACGGAGCCGAGTTCGAACTCGTGAAGCTGACGGGCGCCGAGAATGTGGGCGAAGTGCGGGCCGCCATCGAAAGCGGTGACGCTCGGTTTGCCCTGATCAATCCGAACGAAAGGATTGCTGTGCTGACCGAATGGCTGCAGACCGACCCGTTCGGCCGCACCATCGCGTGGGAGTGGACCGGCGATCAGGAAGATCAGGCTGAAAGCCAGGCTTTCCTGTCCAGCGCATTCCTTGCCGCTCTAGGCCTGATGTTCGTGATCCTGCTGGCGCAGTTCAACTCGTTCTACAACTCGGTGCTGGTGCTGCTGGCCGTGGTTCTGTCTACCACCGGCGTGTTGCTGGGCATGATGGTCATGCAACAACCGTTCTCGATCATCATGACCGGGACCGGGATCGTCGCCTTGGCTGGTATCGTTGTGAACAACAACATCGTTCTGATTGACACCTATCAGGAATACAGCGGTTACATGTCGCGTATCGATGCCATCGTCCGCACGGCCGAGGCGCGTATCCGTCCGGTTCTGTTGACCACGTTGACGACCATGGCGGGTCTGACCCCAATGATGTTCGGCCTATCGCTGGATTTCATCGGTGGCGGATATTCGATCGATAGCCCTACGGCTCTGTGGTGGAAACAGCTGGCGACGGCGGTGGTCTTTGGCCTCGGCACGGCCACGGTGCTGACGCTGATCGTCACGCCTTCATTCCTGGCGCTACGGGTGTGGGTCACAACCTATGCGGTATGGCTGGGTAAGGCGCTGGCGCGCGCCACGGCGGGACGGTCCAGCCAGATCGCGCAGGACATGGCAATCGGCCAAAGCGCGCGAGATGTGCAAGCAGCCGAGATGATCTGGACCGATGAACCGGACCGAGTTGCCCCTGATCAGAGCGCTCTGGACGACCGGCCAGATCATCCACCAACAACCCCGCTGAAGGCGGCGGAATAAAAAAAAGGCGAGCCCTCGGGCTCGCCTTTTCGTTTCTGGCAGAAGTGTTATTCGACGAACGCGTATTCGCCCAGTTCGCACAGGTTCAGACCATAATCTTCAATCGATTCTCCGTCGCTGAAAACACCGCGGATGTCATAGACACAGGTGGTTAGCCCGTCCGCGATGAGGACGCCCACTTCGTAATCCGCACCCAGATAACCACCCTCAAGCAGATTGCCTTCCCAGCTGCCGGACGAGGTCGGAGACACGTTGAACTCAACCAGATCATAGCTGGTTTCGTTGATGATCAAGAATTCCAGATCCTCAGCTGCTGCCGAAGTCGCCATCATTAGTGTTGCAGCCAACACCGCCGCCGCTCGCATTTTCATAAGGTTATTCCTTGTCTTTGTTTCGGCGCGCACAGTGTCGCGGCGGCGGGTCCGCGTCAAACGGAAAACCGTATCGCAGCGACCGATTTTTTATACCGATCCGCACAATCATCAGTTGTAAGGGCCGTTGAGCTCAGGCCGCTTGGCTGTCGGATTGCTGACGGCTCCACAGCTGGGCATATCGCCCCTCATGCCCCAGCAACTCATCATGCGTGCCCTGCTCGATGATCTCACCTCGCTCAAGCACAACAATCCGGTCTGCTTCGGCAATTGTGCTAAGACGATGAGCGATAGTGATCACAGTCCGGCCCTCACCTGCACGTGCCAGAGCGTCTTTGATGTCTTGCTCGGTTTCCGTATCCAAGGCCGAGGTCGCCTCGTCGAGCAACAAGATCGGCGGGTTTTTCAGAAGCGTTCTGGCGATACCAACGCGTTGTTTTTCACCACCTGATAATTTCAAGCCACGTTCGCCGACCTTGGTGTCATACCCTTCAGGCAGACTGACGATGAAATCGTGAATCTGAGCGGCTTTAGCGGCGGCCTCAACATCCTGCTGGGTCGCCCCTTCGCGCCCATAGGCGATGTTGTAGCGGATCGTATCATTGAACAGAACCGTATCCTGCGGAACCACCCCGATCGAGGCATGCAGGCTCGATTGGCTGACATCGCGCACGTCCTGTCCGTCGATCTTCAATGCGCCGCCTGTTACGTCATAGAACCGGAACAGCAGCCGCCCAATGGTGGATTTACCTGAACCTGTCGCCCCGACAATCGCCACGGTCTGCCCGGCAGGCACCGTCAGCGACACACCCTTCAGGATTTCGCGATCCGCTTCATATCCGAAATGCACGTTTTCAAGCGTGACCTCTCCACCATCTACCTTGAGGTTTGGCGCACAAGGTTTGTCTGTCACTTCTGCCGGTTGTTCGAGCAGATCGAACATCTGCCCCATATCCACCAGTGACTGCCGGATCTCGCGGTAAACCGTGCCCAGAAAGTTCAGCGGAACCGTAATCTGGATCATGTATGCGTTGACCATCACGAAGTCGCCCACAGTCAATGATCCTTTTTGCACGCCTATGGCGGCCAGAACCATCACTCCAATCAGACCACAAGTGATCAGGAACGATTGGCCGAAATTCAGGAATGCCAGCGAATAAGCCGTCTTCAGCGCAGCCTGGGCATAGCCTTTCATCGAGACGTCATAGCGTTCTGCTTCGCGCATCTCGGCATTGAAATATTTAACCGTTTCAAAGTTTAGAAGGCTGTCGATGGCGCGCTGATTGGCTTCGGTATCCTGATCATTCATCTCGCGCCGCAACTTCACGCGCCATTCAGTCACCGCAAATGTGAACCAAATATAAAGCGCGATCGTCACCGCGACGACGACCAGATACCAGACGTCAAACAGCCACAGCAGTATGACCGACACCAGAAGCAGTTCCAGGATCAGTGGCCCAATCGAGAAGAGCAGAAAACGTAAAAGGAATTCAACGCCCTTCACCCCGCGCTCGATAATTCTGCTCAGACCACCCGTGCGCCGCGTCACGTGATAACGCATCGAAAGCTGGTGAATATGCTGAAACGTCTCAAGCGCCAACGCCCGCAACGCCCGTTGACCAACTGGGGCAAACAACGCATCCCGCAATTGCTGGAACCCGACGGTCATCATGCGGGCAACCCCATAGGCAACCGTCAAACCAATCGCACCCAGCGCAATCGGTGGCACGCCCTCACCCGCCAGTCCATCCACTGCGCCTTTATACAGAATCGGTGTATAAACAGCGATCAGCTTGGCCAGCACCAGCATCGCCATCGCCCAAACCACACGGCGTTTGACCCATGGCTCATCTTCAGGCCAAAGATAGGGCGCTACCTTGCGGATCGTGCGCCAGCCTGAACGTTGCTCGTCCGGCTCGGATTGAATCGCGGATGGTTGCCTCATCACGTACCTTAACTGCGGTCAGAGATAGCCCTGGCCCGGTGTTGGGCCAGTGGTCTTTTTTACTCAGGGATAGTGAAAATCTGCCCTGGATAGATCAAATCAGGATCACGGATCGAGTCCTTGTTGGCCTCAAACAGCTTAACGTACAACACACCATCTCCGAACCTGTCCCGAGAAATCGCCCAAAGTGTATCGCCCTTTTGAACCGTGACGAAGCGGATCGCAGGAGTTTCTGCTGGGGTTTCACCCGCCTCGGTTGTTTCGGCTGCACGCAGAGCCTCGACGGGCTCGCGTTTGAACGGAGTCTCAAGCCGACTGACAACTGTCCCATCCGGAGCAACCTCATCCACACGTAGGGTGTAAACGCCGGGATCTATACCCTCGACCTCACCACGCCACTGTCCATCCGTTGCAGGCTCAAGGTCAGCAACAAGTTTGTTGTCCAGATACAGGCGCACTGCAGATCCGTCCTGAGCGCGCCCTGTCAACTCCACATCGCCAACGTCTGAATACCCGATCGTGTCCAATGCGATCTGTTCCGGCGGTGTGTCCAGCACGGTGGGCGGTTGCACGAGTTCAACACCTTCTTCGCCCGAGCGCAGGATCGCGACTTGTTGATCAGGCACGTCAACTGTTTCGGACTGTGTTTCAGTCGCGGGCGCAGCCTGGTCTACGGGCGGCGAAACGGTGCCAGCAACCTCGGGTTCATTTTCTTCGGTCTCGGCTTCGTCGGTTGCTTGCTGATCGTTTGTTTCGGTGACCACGGTCTGCGCCTCAGCAACTTCTTTGACCGGCTCATCGGCAGAAGGGTCTGACTCGACCGGAGGGACCGGTTCAGGCAGCGCCGCGATCAGATAGTCATCTGACCGGCTGGTACTTTCTCCACTCCGGGTTTCAAGAACCAGCCCGCGAGCGTCGTCTGCAAATGGGATCGATACGAATTCAGCGAACTGGCCGCTTGCGTCGACAGTAAAGCGATGAATAATTTCACCGTCGAGCAGAACGTTGACCTCAGCCCCTGGTTCGGCGCTACCGGACAACAATCCGTTTCCATCGGATTCGACAAAAATCTGATCCAGCACCGGCGCCGCCAGAACCGGGGTTTCCGGCTCTTCTCTCTCTTGCACCCGCTCTTCTTCGATTACAGCGGCTTGCTCGGTGCTCTCGACGGGCGTAGCAGGCGCAGGTTCGCTAGCTTCTGTCGTCTGTTCATCCGGCTGGATATCTGCAGGTTCCTCGGCTTCCTGCTTGGCTGTTACGTCCGGTTCGGATGTTTCAACTGCTTCTGGCTCGGCCAGTTCCTGAGGTCGGTCAAACAGACCTGACAGATATAATCCGCCCGCAACGAGCACCACAACGATCCCGGCGACCAGACCCCATATGAAGGTACCAGAACCTCCGCTTCCCGATTTGGCGTTCATTCTTATCCTTTCACTCCGCCCGGTACTTGGCCAATTTGGCACACATTCCCAGGAGCGGTTGAGCCAACCTATCAATCCCGCTATCACGGGTCAAAACCCCTAACACAAGAGCAGAGAGCCCAACCCATGTCTCAGAAATCGGTCTGTGTGTATTGCGGGTCACGCAATGGAGTGAATCCCGCCTACTCCGCCGCCGCCCAAAACTTTGGGACCATACTGGCCAAAGAAGGCTGGCGGCTAGTCTATGGAGCCGGAGATGTGGGTCTGATGGGCGAAGTAGCCCGTGCAGCACAAGCGTCTGATGGTGATACTTTTGGAGTGATCCCTGTCCACTTGTTGCAACGCGAAGTTGGTAAAACTGACCTAACCCGCTTTGTCGTGACCGAAACGATGCACGAACGCAAGAAGGTCATGATCATGAATGCCGATGCCGTTGTCGTCTTGCCTGGCGGACCTGGTTCATTGGACGAGTTGTTCGAAGCCCTCACATGGCGGCAGTTGGGTCTGCATGACAAACCCATTCTGGTGATGAATGTAGATGGCTACTGGGACGCGCTGCATACATTGCTGGAGCAACTTATTGGTCAAGGCTTTGCCGACGCTTCACTGGCAGAGTTCATTACCTGGGTCACCACGCCTGAGGCAGCGATGTCCGAACTTCGCAGACTGCTGAACTGAAAAGACGGTAATCGGGCGGTTTGAACCGCCCGCAGATCACCTCTCTTCAGGCAGGTTTGGCCAATCGATTCCTGAGTATCTGTTCAACCTTGTGCAACGGATGGTTGGTCAGCGTCTTATCAACTTCCGCTACCACTTTAGCGAGCACTTTGCTGTGCAATCTGCGGCGCAGCAGACCCAAAACATGCGGACTGGCCACTAACACCAGGCGTTTGTATGCACCCTTCATGCCCTTACGATTCAGTAGATTTGCCACATCCTGCACGAACAAAGACTTGGCGTGAGCCCTCCATGTGTCCTCTTCCACGGCGGATTTCTGGTTGGGGCCGATATCAGACCTGCGCCCAGCCCGATCCGTCGGCTTTGCTGTTACGCTGTCTTGTTCCTCAACTGAAACGACAACCAGATTGGGATCTTGCGCGTCGGTGATATTTTCCATCACCAGAGCCTTCTCCCCGTCTGCGATGATGACCCATGTTCCCTGCTCAAGTGCTGCCATAATGGTCTCCTTCAAAGGTTAAGGTGCCGATCCCTCGCCCAGCGGCCATGATTTCAGCTTCCCGCGAATGAAGACACCCACGCGCAACAGCCTTGTTTTTCAATTGTTTGGCGGTTCTCTCCCTCCGCCTGTCTTAGCTAGGCACTGGGAGGCGTAGTACAATACGCGCTCAGATTAATTCGAATTTATGAGCGGGAAATTACCGGCGAACTAACTCGCGGCGAAAGGGTCATGAAATTAGCGGAGACAGCCGATCAGCACTTTTGGCGCCATGTTTTGCGAAAATTCAACGTCTGCATTGCGGATAAAGCTGACATTCCGGACTACTGTATGTGGTCGTCTTTTTCCTACAAAAGACTGCCTGAGCGAACCTATTGATCGTTCGCCGTGCAGAAGAAAGCCGTAGCAGAACTCGCTTTTTTGGCGTGCGGTCTGTACGTAAGTAGTAGCAGCGGCTCCCAACGTTTATCGGGAGCCGTGTTTACTTAATAGGAGGGTCTTTGGAAAATCAGGCGTGTCCACCACCGATCAAACCGATACCCGAAGTCAGACCGAACCAAGCTTTGACCCGCAGACCAACCGCCTTGATGATGCCCATTGCCTGGATCCCGTGTGCGACAAGTGTTCCTTCCATTTCACCTTCAAAATTGGTGGTGTAAGATTGGACGATGCAACCGCTACCTGGCACCAAAAGTTCGCGGTGTTCTGGGTGCACCAAATCGAGCTGCACTACGATCTGACCACGTTTCGCCTTTTCACTAGGCTCAATCAGGCGACCGCTAGGCGCTAGCTGACCGGAAGAAATCTGCTCCTGAATACGTACAATCCTTGCAGGGAGAACGGTATTGCGCATCGAGATGTTGAAGTTGCTTTCGCAAGCCACCTCTGCGGCCATACCTTCGTACAATTCAGTGCGAGAAACCTGCGAGAAACCGGCAACGATACGTCCTTTCTCTGCATCTTGCCGATCCGGTACAATCAGCATGGCGGGACTCATTGCGGCTTGCGCTGCGCGTGAACCAACATTCAGGGTAACTTGTTCAACTACACCATCGACAGAGCTGAGCGTCAGGGTCTTTGAGAGTTCCACCTGAGCCTGCTGTAACGATGCACGCGCCGATGCAAGTTGGGCGGGCAGAACAGCCGTTGCCTGAACTTGCGCCACACCAAGTTGCGTTTCAGCAGCCTCAACCTCAGCTTCCCGAGTGCTCAAAGTTGCTTGAGCGCGCTCCAGCTGGCTCACTTGAAATGCTGCAGAGCCCTTCGCTTGAAGTGCCTCGTGATCCATCAGCACCAGCTCAGCCTGTTCTCTAGCGGTAACTGCGGCATCCACAACGGCCTGCGCGGTCTGGACCTGCAACTCTGCTGCCAGTTTCGCGCTTTCTATCTCTTCAACTTTGCGCATCGCAAAATCTACAGCGGCTTGTTCCGACGCATTCTCGACTGCAAACAGCGGATCGCCCGGTTCGACACGATCGCCGCCCTTTACATAGATGTCTGTGACGGTTCCGCCGTTCTCGGCAACGACCGGAACAGTTCTGAATGGCACGAGGCCGGTGTAGGACTTGGGATAGTAGTAGAATACAGCAAAGAACACGATCAGGGCCAGGACGAACCACATGAAGAGCGCTCGGTGAACATTGTAGAGGGTGACCGGTAGCCCGCGCCATTTCAGATAAATCACGCGCAGGACAAACGGAAAAGATGTGACGAGAAGTTCAATCATTTTGCCAACTCCTCTTTCGATGGACGCCACCACAACATGAAGTCGCGAGCGATTGCGGTCAGGATTAAGGCACCTGGCAGTAGACTGCTGAAGTGGCTCAGGGCAGGCATCAGCTCATACGCCAAGGCGACAGTGAGCATTGTCGGAATAGTTGTGCGCAGCGGAGTGCCGATTGACTTGTGTTCGGTGTAACGTTCAAAGCGCGCATACAGATGTACGACCAGCAGGATCGCAAGGGCGAGAACGACCAAGCCTACCCATGCATAGGTGTCGGTTTGATTGGGCGCGACCCACCATCTGGGATCGCCGCCAGCGGCAAAGGCCGGAGTTGAAATGACGCCAATTAAGGGCGCCACAAGGAACGCGGGTGGTTTCATGTTTCAGGTCCTTTTGTTGCGCAGCCACGCTGAGCATGTAGATTTTCAGTGTTCGGAGAACGTCAATTCTCGGTGGGTTGTTGTTGTGCGGTTTCTGAGGGTTGTTCCGGCAGGGTGTAGGGAGGGTCCCAGCGACGCCCGTTCGGTGTTTTTTCACCAAGCTCCAAAGTGTGCAGACCTTGGATGTTTCCCCCGGACCACTCTTGTTTGACGGAGTTTTGGATTGCCTTCAGTACGCGGTAATATCTTGCGAAGTAGATCATGGTCGTTTCCTTTCTGATGACCCGGACCTAACCGTCATCGCACTTGCGATCCTGAGGGTTCTGGACATTTGTTATTGGCTTCTGGACAATTGCAGTAACTGCAGAGAGTTGCGTGCAAGTCAGGGGAGGACGCACAAATGCCACGCATCAGCGCTTACAGACTGCAAAACGTTGGGCTGCGTTATTCGCAAGAACCCGGAACACGCATTCCGTTTCCTGAGGTCTTGGAGATGGCTGGGGTGCCCATTGATATCGGCAACAGCCCCGATGCCACTGTCGAGTTGCTTCACGAGGCGGGTACAGTTGAAACTGCGTGCCGGGTTTTGAAAGACAAAACTTTCGCAGCGCGGGTTGGGCTTTCGGCGCAAGGTCCCGGAACACTTCTGGCATACATCGTGCGGGCAGCCGAAACGGTGAAAGACGCGCTAGCCTTGACGCAACGCTTTTATGCAATGCAGGATCCTGACTTGCGTCTTGACGTAGTGGGGGCGCCCGAAGAGCCAAAGATCACTCTGGAGAGCAGTGTTATCCCGGCGCATCAATACCCTCGCCACCGTGAGATGCTGATATTCGGTCTTTATAAGCGTGTTCAACAAATCACCTCTGGCGGGCTTGCCCCGATCTCTATTGAGTTGGAAACGGACGATGCCGAGCACTGCCGGCTGCTGGCCGATTTGGCAGGATGTGAAGTCTTAGGCTTCAAGTCCGGATACGCCTTGGCTCTGCCGTCAAACGGCATGAGTTTTCGGATACCTACGGCAGACTCCACATTGTTGGGGCATTTACGTATGCACGGGGAAGAGCAACTGAAGGCTCAGCCTGATGCAGTCCGCAGTCTGTCCGACCGCATTGTGGACATGCTCGGGGAGCGTCTTCCCGGACCGATACCAAACGGCGACGATATCGCCGGAGAGCTTGGACTGACGCGGCGCACTATGTCCCGGCACCTGTCGGCCGAGGGAACAAGCTTTAAGGTACTCTTGGAAGGGGTGTTGTGCGACCTGTCCAAGCGGATGCTTCGTAGTGGTGAGGGTGTTGCCCGTGTTGCCTTCATGCTTGGATTTGCGGATCAGGCCGCCTTTTCGGTGGCTTTCAAGCGCTGGACAGGTGAAACACCCGCGAGGTTCCGTAAAGCTGGCCGCTAAAGGGCTTAGTGACAGGGGACGGAAGATGTCCAAGATCCACAAAACCTTGTCCCGTCTCCAAAAGAAAGCGGGCCATCGGGTCACCTAGTTCAATGGCACACAGCAGCCGCGGTGGTTGCTGACCCAGAACAAGGAAAACCCTATGAAGACCTCGAAGAAGAAACTCTTTATTGCCCCGATCTCCGGCGCACTTCTAATCACCATGGCTGCCACGGCTCAGGCCGACTACGTCACCGACAAAGCGATCAAGGGCGCAGTTGTCGGCGCCACCATCGCCGGTATCGCAGGCGAAAGCATCGTAGGTGGTGCTGCCGCAGGTGCCGCAGTTGGCGCCGTGGGGGGTGCGATCCAGAAGGACAACTTCGAAGACGCGCAGGACGAAGCGCAAGAGCGCCGCGACGACTTCAAGGAAGAACACAAAGACTAGAACGACTAAAGCCAGACCGCCAACGAAACAGAAAAAGGAGAAACACAGCCGAACAAACCCGACCGGTTGGCATGCGCTGTTAGCATCCAGACGCAGTTTGACTGACCATCCCGCACAGAACTCGCACAGTTTCTGATAGGTTGCCATTCGGCTCGGAAAACGAGCCGGGTGGCAACTTTGTTTTGAACCCTCAAACGTCACACGTTTGCCGAAGCCGCGGGTCCGGACTTCGGTCGCCAATCTCAACCGCCGCTTTGTCCAAAACCCAAAAACAACCGTCCAGAACCCAAACGAACTGAAACCGGCACCAACCCAAATCCGGCTCATCTGAATGACATCGACGAGCTGGCAGCCGAGTTACTTCTGTTCACTGCCGCACTTTGCAACCCAATGCCAAAGGAAACGGCAATGAACTTATTCGCAAACTTCGACGCAGAGACCCTGGCACGCATCCAGTTTGCCTTTACTGTGTCGTTTCACATCATCTTCCCGGCCTTTTCTATCGGCTTAGCAAGCTTCTTGGCCGTTCTCAATGGCCTCTGGCTATGGCGCAAGGACAAGACTTACCTCAACCTTTTCAACTACTGGAAAAAGATCTTCGCAGTTGGTTTTGCGATGGGTGTCGTGTCCGGCATCGTGATGTCATACCAATTCGGTACGAACTGGAGCACATTCTCGGATATCGCAGGCCCTGTAATCGGGCCCTTGATGGCTTACGAGGTCATGACAGCCTTTTTCCTGGAGGCAGGCTTTCTCGGCATTATGCTTTTCGGTCGCGAACGCGTCGGTCCGAGCTTGCACATGATGGCCACTGCAATGGTCGCTCTTGGTACTCTGATTTCGGCTACGTGGATCTTGTCGGTCAATTCTTGGATGCAAACCCCGGCTGGGTTCGACATCAACGAGCTGGGGCAGTTCATTCCCGTTGATTGGTGGTCGATTGTCTTCAACCCATCCTTCCCCTACCGCCTGACCCACATGGTCCTTGCTGCCTATCTCACAACCGCCTTCGTGGTGGCTGGGGTTGCGGCATGGCACTTGCTGCGCCGCAATCGCACGACCGAGGTCACCCGAATGTTCTCGATGGCAATGTGGATGGCCGTTCTAGTCACGCCTCTGCAGATCGTTTCCGGCGACCTCCATGGCTTGAACACGCTGGAGCATCAGCCGCAGAAAGTGATGGCGATGGAAGGTCACTTCGACAGCCATCCCGAAGGGGCACCACTGATCCTGTTTGGCATTCCAAACGAGGATGAAAAGCGCGTGGACTATGCCATCGCAATTCCGAAACTATCATCGCTGATCTTGAAACATGACCTTAACGCCCCGCTTGATGGGCTGGACACTATCCCCGACGACGAGGTGCCCCCTGTCGCGATCGTGTTCTACAGCTTCCGCATCATGCTCGCTATCGGCTTTGCCATGCTGGTCGTCGGCCTGTGGTCGCTTGTTCAACGGGTACGGGGTCGCCTCAACGAAGATCGCTGGTTGCACCGGACATCCGTTCTATTGGCGCCCAGTGGGTTTGTAGCGGTACTGGCCGGTTGGATTACCACCGAAGTGGGGCGCCAGCCGTACACGGTATACGGGCTGATGCGGACGTCAGATTCCCTTTCACAAGTGGATGCACCTACTGTTGCCGCGTCTTTGGTAGCCTTCATCGTAGTGTATTTCACTGTGTTCGGAGCGGGCACGTTCTACATGCTGCGCCTCATGGGGAAACCACCTGTCGAAGGTTTCCAGCAACGTCACAAACCCCTTGAAATCTCTATTTTGGCGGAGGCAGCGTAATGCTTGAACTCTCGACAATTTGGGCGGGCATAATTGCTTTTGCCGTTCTGACCTATGTGATCCTGGACGGGTTCGATCTAGGAATTGGGATCCTCTTTCCATTCGCAAAAACCGACAAAGATCGCGATGTCATGATGAACTCGGTCACTCCAGTATGGGATGGGAACGAGACCTGGCTGGTCATGGGCGGCGGAGGTTTGTTCGCTGTTTTTCCGCTGGCTTATTCCGTGGTGATGCCCGCGATCTATTTGCCCGTTATCATCATGCTTCTTGCGCTTGTTTTCCGCGGTGTCGCCTTCGAATACCGGTGGCGAACGGTGCGTGGGCGCTGGCTGTGGGATGTCGCGTTTCACGGTGGTTCAACCGTGGCTGCCTTCTGCCAAGGCATCACGCTTGGCGCGCTGGTCCAGGGCATCCCGGTCGAAGATCGGCTCTACGCAGGTGCACAGTGGGATTGGCTGACGCCGTTCTCTGTCCTAACGGGCGTGGCCTTGGTGATCGGGTACGCCTTGCTGGGCGCGACCTGGCTCAATATGAAAACAACGGGCGGAATACAGCACCAGATGCGTTCCTATGCACGTCCACTGATGCTCATGACGCTCGGGTTGATTGGCCTCGTCAGTCTTTTGACCCCGCTCCAAGATCCGATCTATCTGATCAGATGGCTTTCTTGGCCCGGTGTCGTTTTCTCTGTGTGTGTGCCGGCTGTTGTTGCTCTCATTGCTTGGATGCTTCATCGCGGCCTGAAGACACAGCGCGACTATCAGCCCTTCTTCTGCGCCATTGCATTGTTCGTCGCTTGCTTCATTGGCATTGGGATCAGTTTCTACCCCTATATGCTACCCCCAAGCCTAACGATTGCCGAAGCCGCAGCGCCGGACAGCAGCTTGGCCTTTGCTCTGATCGGAGCCGTCATTCTGCTGCCTGTGATCCTGGCCTACACCGCCTACACGTACTGGGTTTTCCGCGGAAAGATCGATCCAGAGGAGAGCTACCATTGAAACTGCTAAAGCAAGTTTTCTGGTTCAGCGCAATCTGGTTCGGCAGCGTCTTGTGCCTAACCACTGTCGCTTACGTAATCAGGATGTTCATCACTTGAAATGGCAAGGATACCAATGTTCGCGCGTCGGCATGTCTAGATCACGCAAATATTAGTCCAAGCGCCGAAAGAAACTCCGTTCCGGCCTACCAAATTCCCAAGAACAAGCGGCTGGCTGGGTCGTCTCTAACTTAACAATTCAAGGGGGCTGTGATGCTTTCTAATCCAAAACAAATGTCTGTGCAGTGGGATCAGATTGATCCGGCTCTGCCCACTCCGCCTAAGCCAAAAAACCGGAGCGACAAACGCTCGTCTGGCAAGTTGCCAAAATTGTTCACCGGGCACCTTGCCGCAGGGCTTGCGACCTTTGTTCTATTGCCCTTCACCTCGGCCCTAGCAGGGGCGGTCACGAAAGATCTCTCTCCAATTGTGGACATGTTGCTAGTCCTGCTCTCTGCATTTGTTGTTTTTGCTTTCACAGCCGCAATAGTTTTGAAAGGGTCAACACTGCGGGCTGTCCTCGGGCGAGGATTGGCCTCTCTCGGTACAGCGCTCATCATTTCGCCCGTGGGGCTCTCGGTCCTGTTCGCATTATACCTGCAAGACTGGTTATCGATCGTAGTAGACACGTCTATCGAGCAGGCGGGAAAAACAGCGATATCCCTGTTTGGCGGTATCTTCGTTGCCAATGCCCTCGCAATGGGATTGGCGTTTGGATGTTTGTCCTTGCTACTTGGAATCAGGCTAATGCAAAATCGTCCAAAACCACTCGTTTCACCTTAGGCGAGTGAACTTCCGCTTTGGACTTTAATCGGTCATTGAAACTAAATAGAAAAGCGGACTTCATGCCAGTCCTGAATATTCAAATAAAATACAAAAAGGCCTACTCACTTTCGCAAGCAGGCCTCTAAGAAGGTCACTCTCCGATCAACCGATCACATCCGCGAGGCGACGTTTTCCCAGTTCACCAGGTTGTCGAGGAAGTTCGACAGATACGCCGGACGCTTGTTGCGGAAGTCGATGTAATAGGAATGCTCCCATACGTCACAACCCAGCAGTGCGGTCTGACCAAAGCACAGCGGGTTCACGCCGTTCTCGGTCTTTGTGACAGCCAGCGAGCCGTCGGAATTCTTGACCAGCCACGCCCAGCCCGAACCGAACTGACCAGCACCGGCAGCGCTGAACTGTGACTTGAATCCGTCAACCGAACCGAAGCTTTCGGTCAGAGCCTTCTCCAGCTCGCCGGGCATGGCGTTGCCGCCTGGGCCCATCATCTCCCAGAATTGGTTGTGATTCCACAGCTGGCTGATGTTGTTGAAAATACCGTTCTGCGCGACGGCGTTTGCGTCGTAGGTGCCAACGATGATCTCTTCCAGCGACTTGCCGTCCCACTCGGTGCCGGCGATCAGCTTGTTGCCGTTGTCGACATAGGCCTTGTGGTGCAGGTCGTGGTGATATTCCAGCGTTTCCGCGGACATACCCTTGGCTGCCAGCGCGTCATGTGCATAAGGAAGATCAGGAAGTTCAAAAGCCATGTCGGCCCCCTGTTGAAAATGAATGTTGCGGTTCCAAAGGTTAAATGCTTTGACAGCCGCCGCAGGTCAAGGCCCGCGACACAAAAACCCGGAGGTCCGCGATGCTGACACAGGCGCGCAAAATGTTCTATCGCGCCCGCGGATACTATGCGGGCAACCTGAACGGTGAGCGCTTTCGTCTAGACCCCTACCACTCGAAATTCTGGCGCAAGGCATCAGCCGGGGAGTGGGAACCCGAGACATTTTCAGTGCTGGACCAATATCTGTCGCCCACGCAGGATTATCTCGATATTGGTGCGTGGATCGGCCCCACGGTCCTCTATGCGGCGCGGCGCGCTCGCCATGTATGGTGTTTTGAGCCTGACCCAGTGGCTTACCGCCACTTGGTCTGGAATCTAGAGTTGAACAACATCCGCAATGTATCAGCCTTCAGCATCGCCTTGTCTGATGGGTTTGGGGTGACTCGAATGGCATCAGCGCACGGAGAGGCAGGTGATTCCACCTCGTCATTGCTCCACGACGGAAGCCATGGCACTGACGCACTCACTGTCGGTTGGGATCAATTTTCTGAATCCGTAGACCTGACTAATGTTTCTTTGGTCAAAATGGATATTGAAGGCGCCGAATTTTCGGTTCTGCCCTCTCTGCTTCCCTGGCTGGAAAAAGAAAGCCCATCGCTGTTGCTCTCAACGCATGCACCTTATCTTAGCGCAGATAACCGTGGCGCAGCCATGAACAAACTATCAGAAGACCTGGCCTTCTATCCCCATTGCCACGACCCACTTACTGGCGAAACCGGCAAATCAGCCCTCACCAGCCAACGGGCACTCACCCAGTTCCCGACCTTCCTGTTCAGCGCGAACTCCTGACGCTGAGAAAAGGTGATCCGCCCTTCATCTAGCCTAAAGTATCCTGGGGGTGAGGCCGCAGGTCGAGGGGGCAAAGCCCCCTCACCCATATATCATCAGGCGATCAGGGATTAATAAACCCCAACCTCACTGCCCGGCTGCGCTGCAATCTTGAACAGTTTGAAAACATAGTCCGCCGCCGAGCGGAAACAGACAATGCGGAAGGTCTCGGCGTCGTCCATCCAGAAGGCACCGGCCACCTGCGCCAAACGCGATCGGCGGATCTGGCCGGGTTGGAATGCTTCAGCCGACAGCTCGACCGGGGCCAGTTTGCCAAGAACCTCGCGCGCATTGGAGCCCGACACCCGTATCACTGCACGGGCATCGGAAACGTTGACCGCCAGCGCGTGCGTGGCGCTCAGCGCGTTGGTCATCGCAGCGAGTTTGGCCTCGACCTCAGCATAAGGCACCAACACCAGCAACTCGTCGGTGGACATCCAACAAACACCGGTGTCGCCGTCGACAAGTGCTTCACGTTGGCCAGGCACCTTCTGCCCGGTAGCATCCTTTACAGCCTTAGCCAGCACCTTGTCGGACAAATCACCGCGTAGTGTGATCATGCCCTGCAGACCGCATTCCTCAACCTTGGCGATGCCATCATAAGAGGCGTGGTTCAGTGCGCTGATGGGTTCAGACATTCTGCTTCTCCCCGTCCTTGTCATAGAAGATCGGGTCCACGATCTTGGCTTTGTAAGTTTTGCCATCGGTGCCCGGGAACTCGACCACTTCGCCCATACGATCGGGGCCGTGTTTGATCAGGCCCATGGCGATGCCTTTGCCCAGATTGGCCGAGTAGTAGGTCGAGGTTACGCGCCCGATCATGTTGCGCTGGCCATTGGCATTCACGCCCTCGCCCACCGCATAGGCACCGTCTGGCAACACCGATCCATCCACAGTCTCAAGACCAACCAGTTTCCAGCGCTCGGGATCGGCCATATGGGTCCGCGAATGGGCACGTTTGCCGAGGTAGTCCTCTTTCTTCTTCGACAGCGCCCAGTGCAGCCCCAGATCCTGCGGGATCACGGTGCCGTCAGTCTCGTCGCCGATCATGATAAAGCCCTTCTCGGCCCGCAGGATGTGCAGACATTCGGTGCCGTAAGGCATCACGCCGAACTCCTGCCCAGCCTCGATCAGAGCGTCCCAGAACGCCTGCCCCTGAGAGGCGGGAACCGCGATCTCATAGGACAGCTCGCCAGAGAACGAGATGCGGTAGGCCCGCGCGTCGAACTCTCCGATCTTGCCATCGCGCCACTCCATGAACGGCAGCGCCTCTTTCGATAGATCCATGCCACCCAGCTTTTCCAGCACCTTGCGAGCGTTGGGGCCGACAACGGCGACCTGAGCATATTGCTCGGTCACGTTGGCGACATAGACTTTCCAGTCCCACCACTCGGTCTGAAGCCACTCTTCCATGTGACCATGGATACGCTCAGCCCCGCCGGTGGTTGTGTGGCATAGCCATGTATCCTCGTCGATCCGTGCAACAACGCCGTCATCGATCAGGAAACCATTTTCCGAACACATCAAGCCATATCGGCATTTGCCAACCTTCAGCGTGGACATCATGTTGGTGTACATCATGTCCAGGAACTTACCTGCGTCGGGGCCTTTGACGATCAGCTTGCCCAGCGTTGAGGCATCCAGCAGACCGAGATTTTCGCGGGTGTTCTTCACCTCACGATTCACCGCGTCATGCACGGACTCACCGGGACGCACATAAGCATACGTCCGACGCCAATGACCGACCGGTTCCCAATCAGCGCCATTTTTGTCATGCCAATTGTGCATCGGCGTCTGCCGGATCGGTTGGAACACGTCACCGCGCGCTTCGCCACCAATCGCACCCATCGAAATGGGCGTATACGGCGGGCGGAAAGTAGTGGTTCCCACTTTCGGGATCTCGGATTCAAGCGCATCAGCCAAGATCGCCAAACCATTGATGTTACTCAGCTTACCCTGATCCGTCGCCATACCCAGGGTGGTATACCGCTTGGTGTGTTCAACACTCTCGTAGCCTTCGCGGGCTGCTAGCTGCACATCAGAGACTTTGACGTCATTCTGAAAGTCCAGCCATGACTTCATGCGCAGCTGAATCTCTGCGTTGGCAGGCATGAGCCAGACGGCTTCCATCGCAGCTTCTTCGGTGGTTTCACCGACAGGGGTCTTGGTGTTCTTGGGTTTGAAACCCGCTGCTTTGGCGGCTGCTTTACCTGCCGCATGTGCATCAGTCAGAACCTCGGCCAATGCCAGCGGTCCGTTCGACGCCCCAGCTGCAACGACGAACCCTTCACCATTGGCGCCCAGAGGCGGACGCGCCGGGTCGGGACGGAAATGGGCCTGGGCCTCATCCCAGATCAGCTTGCCACCACAGTGCGACCACATGTGAACAACTGGAGACCAGCCGCCCGACATCGCAACCGCATCACACTCAACCTCTTCGCGCGCGCCGCCGATGCCGTTCTGGTTGCAAAGTTCGACCTTTTTCACGCGCTTGCCGCCTTTGACCTTTGCAATCGCCTTGCCCGGATCAACACGGATGCCCAGCTGTCGCGCCTCTTCTGCCAACGGACCTGCGGTATCGCGCGCATCGACCACGCGCAGAACATCCGCACCTGCCTGCTTCAGAATTATCGCCGTCCGATAAGCATCGTCATTGTTCGTCGCAACGA
This sequence comes from Ruegeria sp. AN6, assembly GCF_056540425.1. Taxonomy (NCBI): domain Bacteria; kingdom Pseudomonadati; phylum Pseudomonadota; class Alphaproteobacteria; order Rhodobacterales; family Roseobacteraceae; genus Ruegeria; species Ruegeria sp. AN6. The sequence goes on along the minus strand of NZ_JBQFWR010000002.1, from coordinate 355,342 downwards.
TGACCCGCTCACCCGGTGTCACACCCCAGTTTACCAAATAGTCGCGCATTGCTGCGGCCAGCATCACACCTGGTACGTCATTCCCAGCGAAGGAAAGCGGTCGTTCGATTGCCCCGGTCGCCGTAACCACCTGATTGGCGCGGATCCGCCACAAACGGTGACGCGGACCTTGGGTGCCGGGTTTATGGTCGGTCAGACGTTCGTATCCCAACACATAGCCGTGATCATAGACCCCTGCCCCCATGCAACGGTTGCGCATGGTGACATTGTCCATTGTTTCGAGTTCGGAAACTAATTGTTCCACGAACTTATCCACAGGCTCACCGCCGACAGTTCCACCATCAACCGGGGCGCGACCACCCCAATGGGCTGTCTGCTCGATCAGCAACACCTTGGCACCCGACTGCGCAGCCGTTTTGGCCGCTTGCAGACCTGCAATACCACCACCAATCACCAGAACATCGGTGAAAGCATAGAAGTGTTCATAGGTGTCCGCGTCCTTGGTTTCCTTATCCGGCGCTTTGCCCAGACCCGCCGACTGACGAATGAATGGTTCATACACATGTTTCCAGAACGGCTTCGGGTGGATGAACATCTTGTAATAGAAACCGGCCGGCAAGAACCGCGACAGATGCGTGTTGATTGCACCAATGTCGAACTCAAGATTCGGCCAGTGGTTCTGTGACACCGAGGTCAGACCATTGAACAGTTCGGTCGTGGTCGCGCGCTGGTTCGGTTCGAACCGGCTGCCCTGCCCCAACCCGACCAGAGCGTTAGGCTCTTCCGCGCCGCTGGCAACGACGCCGCGCGGACGGTGATACTTGAACGACCGGCCCATCATCATCTGGTCATTTGCCAGCAGAGCCGAGGCAAGCGTGTCGCCTTCGTAACCCTGCATCGAGGTGCCATTGAAGGAAAAGTTGACCGGTTTCGACCGGTCGATCAGCCGGCCTTGTTTTGCGAGACGGGTGCTCATAGTGCGGACCTTTCGCGGGTGGAGGCATCAGAGCCTCCGGCGGGAGTATTTTTGAAAAGGTGAAGCATCAGGAGAACTCTCTCCATGTCCATCCAGGACGTTTTGCGGTGATGGCGTCCTTGATTTCTTTTGGCGGCTTGGTGGTCTGGGCGGAATAGGTCCCGAACACTTCAAGCGTTTGCGTGCAGCGGGCCGCGTGGAACCACTTGCCGCAACCGTTCGCATGGCGCCAGCGCTCGAAATGAACACCCTTGGGGTTTTCACGCATGAACAGGTAGTCATGAAACTCGTCATCAGACGAACCAGGGCCAAAGCGCTTAAGATGCGCCTCGCCACCAGCAGCCAGTTCAGTTTCTTCGGCATCGACGCCGCAATAGGGGCAATTCAGGATCAGCATGTTGTTACATCACTCTCAGACATGTCAGGTCGCTTCCGAAGCCGCATCGGCAGTTAGCGGCACAAAATTATTGAAGTGAAACATAGCCTCTATGGGGATTTTGAGGCTGCCCGGTTTAATTGCAACAATATCCCCTGCCAACTTGAAGGCAGTCAGACCGGCTGCATTCAAAATTGACACAATTTCACGTTCTTCTTCTTTGTTACCGCTGTTGCTTTCTACGATCGCAAGTTTGACGCCAAGGCCGGACAGATCGACACTTTTTAGGACCGGAATTTCGTGACCTTCGACGTCAATGACCAGCAAATCTGCGCCGCCGCCACCTAAATCCAAGAGAATATTATCAAGCCGACGCGCCACTACATTGGTCTCGGCCACAGCCGAATGGGGCAGCGCGTCTTTCAGACGCCGATTGGCCATTTCAATGGATGAGATCATGCGCTTTTTGTCCAAGGACGCGCAACCACGCAACCAGTCCGGTCCCTCATGACGAAGGTCTTCGTTAAGATGATAGAGGGTAAACGTTCCCTCTGTCTCTGAAACCGCCGCATTGATCAACGTCAGGTTAGGATTATTGCCATGTCGTGCTTTGAGATCCGAGAAATACAGCGGATGAGGTTCGATCAGGATCCCGCTCCAATGGTCTTTGGACCAATATGCCGAAATAGGGTCAGCGAGCTGTCCGTCATTTGCACCCACCTGAACGACCTGCACCTGATCCGATTGTGCGTCAAAACAGGCCAAAACAAACCTCTGCAATGCCAGTTTGGTCTTGCGGGGTTTGTTTGGAATTGCTGTCGGCAAAGACTGGATTTCCATCAGTGCGCCACCCCGGCGGCGACGCTTTCGTCGATGAAGCGGCCCTCTTTGAAGCGGTCGAGCGAGAAGGCTTCAGTCAGCGATGAGTGGCCGGTCGCCATCAGCTGTGCCATGCCCCAGCCGGATCCCGGGATCGCCTTGAAGCCTCCGGTGCCCCAGCCACCGTTAATAAAGCAGCCCTGCAACGGCGTCTTCGACAGGATTGGAGACCGATCGCCGGTCATGTCGACGATACCGCCCCACTGGCGCAGCATCTTGAGGCGAGAGATCATCGGGAAGGTCTCGACCAGCGCGCGGACGGTTTCCTCAATGTGGTGGAACGAACCGCGTTGGGTGAAGTTGTTATAGGCGTCTGTACCGCCACCGATCACCATCTCGCCCTTGTCGGACTGAGACATATAACCATGCACCGTGTTGGCCATGACGACCACATCCATGCAGGGTTTGATTGGCTCGGACACCAGCGCTTGCAGGGCAACGGCCTCAAGCGGCAGACGGAATCCCGCCATCTCGGCCAACTGGCCAGAATGGCCCGCAACTACGATGCCCAGTTTATCACAATCAATGGCACCCTTGGTGGTGTCGACACCGACAACGCGGCCATTTTCCTGGCGCACTCCCGTAACTTCGCACTGCTGGATGATGTCCATACCCATTGCGGAACATGCACGTGCATAGCCCCACGCCACGGCATCATGGCGCGCGGTGCCGCCACGCTCCTGCCAGAGCCCTCCCAGAACCGGATAGCGCGGGCCTTCCAGATTGATGATCGGCACCAGCTCTTTCACGCGCTCGGGTCCAATCCACTCGGTCTGAACACCCTGCAGCGCATTCGCATGCGCGGTGCGCTGATAGCCGCGAATCTCGTGCTGAGTCTGCGCCAGCATGATCACGCCGCGCGGGCTGAACATGATGTTGTAGTTCAACTCCTGGCTAAGATCCTCGTACAAGCCGCGCGCCTTTTCATAGATCGCCGCCGAAGGATCCTGCAGATAGTTCGAACGGATAATGGTCGTGTTCCGACCCGTGTTGCCACCGCCCAGCCAGCCCTTCTCGATCACCGCAACATTCTGAATGCCGTAGTTCTTCCCGAGATAGTAAGCAGTTGCCAGACCATGCCCACCTGCACCGACGATGATAGCGTCATAGCGCTTTTTCGGTTCAGGAGAACGCCAGGCGCGTTCCCACCCGGTATGGTAGCGCAGCGCTTCGCGCGCCACAGCAAAGGCTGAGTAGTGTTTCATGAGCGAATCCGTTCGGTCTTCGATGATTGGCGCAGATATGCCGTGCATTGACATATTAGCCCTGCCGCACAACGTCGCAATAATGCACTATTGCGACATGACCGCCCCTAGCGGCCATTTGTCCCTTTTTTCCATGCGCAGACAGGTCTAAGTCAGGGCAACCATTTTGGAGGGACCATGTCGTTTTGGGTTCTCATCTTCCTAATTGCACTGCTCATCGCCGTTTTTTTGGGTTACACCATGCTGCGCGGTCGTCGCGGCACTGGCCCTACCGCCGCCTATGACCTGCGGGTCTATCGCGAGCAGCTGACAAGCGTTGATCGAGACTTGGCGCGCGGGGTAATCGCAAAAGCCGATGCCGAACGCGTGCGCACGGAAATCGCTCGCCGAATCTTGGCGACTGATGCGCAGATGCGCGGCGAGGCTGAAAGTACAGGACCATCACCAACAGTCACCGTCGTGGCCTTCGTCGTCATGGCGGCCATGCTGATTGGTGGAGCGCTGGCAATGTATCGCCAACTGGGTGCGGCCGGATTTCCAGATATGCCACTTTCGGCGCGGATGGAAATGGCAGAAGAACTGCGCGAGAACCGGCCAGGCCAGGCAGAAGCCGAGGAATTGGCAACGCCGGTGCAAGCACCGCCACTGGACGAAAGTTACGAAAACCTTCTGAATCGATTGCGCGAAACAGTGGCCGTACGACCGGATGATCTGCAAGGGCAAACTCTGTTAGCGCAGCATGAGACCAATGCCGGAAACTTTAAAGCAGGTTATGAGGCGCAGACGCGTGTAATCGAGCTGTCGGGTGAAAACGCACCGGCACAAGCTTACTCCGATCAGGCCGAGATGATGATTCTGGCCGCTGGTGGTTATGTCTCTCCCGAAGCGGAGGAGGCATTGCGATACGCGCTCGAGCGAAATCCAAGATTGGGTCCTGCGCGATATTATTGGGGACAAATGCTGGCGCAGACCGGACGACCAGATATGGCCTATCGGGTTTGGGTGGACACATTGCGCGACGCACCTGCAGGTGCGCCTTGGGCAGACGCCATTCGTGCCCAGATCGACGATTTGGCGTTTCGCGCCGGGGTATTCAACGCGCCGGATCTGTCTGCAACGCCAGCGGCACCAGGTCCCAGCCAGGAAGATATGGACGCTGCCGCCGAGCTATCGCCCGAAGAACGTCAGGACATGATACGAGGAATGGTGGATCGGCTTTCTGAACGGCTGGCCAGCGAAGGTGGATCGCCCGAGGAATGGGCGCGACTGATCGCAGCCTTAGGCGTATTGGGCGAAGCGGCGCAGGCGATAAAAATTCGTGACGAGGCTGTTGCAGTTTTCGCGGGTAACGATCAGGCGTTGCAAATGATCGACGCTGCATCAGTTCAGGCTGGTATCGCACAATGATCCACGATGCCTTCGAGGAATTCGCCGCCGCCCTTTCACCGATGTCGGCCCTCATGGGTCTGGATTTGGGCGAGAAAACCATTGGGGTTGCGGTGTCCGACCGAATGCGTGGCGTTGCGACTCCGCTTGAAACCGTTCGTCGTAAGAAATTCACGCTGGATTCCGCGCGTTTGATCGAGATCGTGACCGACCGCGAGATTGGCGGTATTGTCTTAGGGCTGCCCCGCAACATGGACGGCAGCGAGGGACCAAGATGTCAGTCCACGCGTGCATTTGCCCGTAATCTGGCACGTTTAACCGAGCTGCCCATCGGGTTCTGGGACGAACGGCTTAGCACGGTTGCGGCAGAAAAAGCACTGTTGGAGGCGGATACGACACGAAAACGTCGCGGACAGGTTATCGATCACGTCGCCGCCGGCTATATCCTGCAAGGGGCGCTGGACAGACTGCGCTTTCTTTGACGGATCGGATATCGCCAATGACGAATATGGTTTGGAAACGGGACGAGGTCGAAAGCCCTTGCATCCAGATCTGCGTCGTTCACCCGACCGAGCGTATCTGCACTGGTTGCTATCGTACAATTGACGAGATCTCGCGCTGGTCCAAAATGAATAGCAGCGAACGGGCCGAGATTATGCAAGACCTTCCCGAACGCAAACCGCGTCTGGCCAGGCGTCGTGGCGGGCGTGCCGCACGTTTGGGCAATTCATAAAGCTATATGTCAGAATTTAGCTTTCTGAGTTGGTGGTAATTCTTGGAGCACATTTCGGTCTAGTAATTCTGCGCTGAACAATTCGACCAATTCAGCCCGATTTGCCGCTTGTTTCAAGTTTTTGCGCGCTTCGTCTGGGACGCTGCTGACTCGAGGTCGATCCGACCTTTCCCAAATCAAAATTCGGTTCAAAACTGAGCGGAGTTTCATCTTAGGGCCAGATCAAAAAAATAGCCGCGCCGCTGTGGTTCAGACCCGAACTCTGAGGGGGTAGAAGAGCCCGGAGACCGAAGGTCGAGTGAGTGGCAGCCCACAGCGGCGCGAAACAGTTTTCACCCTTCCCTCGCAACGTGTGAAAGATAAAACGCACACTTTAATTTTTTGACCAGCCAGTCAATAAAAACGTACTCGATAGCCTGCATTCCGTAACGTCACCTTGAAAAAGATCAATTTGGCGCCGGTCAAGGCATTGTTTCCAATAGCTATTACTTGAGCAAGCTTACCCTGCCGCAAGCCAGGTTTTCGCATTTTCGAACTCTTCTGCAGGAAAATACTGTGTCCGGGTCCCCAATACGTGACTGGCCATGCGTTGCGCCATCTTTTGCCAGCTCTTATCGCCAACAATCGCTGCACGGTCCAACATACCGATATGACCAGCGGCCAACCGAAAATGCGCCGCCATCGCAGTAAGCCCTTGCCAGCCATCAAATTCGCGCAGGTCGATCAGGAGACGAAATCCGTCGCGCTCACGTAACATTGCATCCAGGTCGGATTGCGCCTGACCGTATTCTTCAGAATCAAGCTTGCCCATCAGACTAATCTGAACACACGACCCACCAAGATCGGTCACATGGATCGCCCCGAGAGACTCACGCATCCAGCGGCGCGCCTCTTCCACTTCATCCATCCCAAAAACCTGCACAGGGCACGGAAGTATGGGGGCGGCCAATCGGATACTTGTCTGAACCCAACCTTGATCGGCGACAACCCCGATCCGATCAAAACCACGCCAATGACTGAGCCCCAGCTTGGTATCGGACCATGCCGCGCCGAGGTCGTATCCTTTGAACTCGGGAGTTGCAATCGCCAGCAGGCGAACCGAATCGTGATCCTCAAGCGCCGCCTCGATTGCGGGCACCAATGTGGCGGCGTAATCCGCGCTTGTCACCTCGCCTGAAAGCTCCACTTCGATCAGTGCACCATCAGAGTTTGTATGAACTGTAATCATCTAAATCATCCTCCAAAGCCAAATAATGGCAGGAGGTTACGGAGTTTCCAGCCATTGTGCCACACCGCCCGGCAACTCGGGACGGAAATAGGCGATCATCCGTCCATCAGGCCCGGCATTCGCATTAGCGCCCCATGGGGCAACACCATGCAGACAGTGACGATGCAACAGATAGGCCTCACCCGGCCGTGCAGGCAGTTCAATCCGCCGACAGTTTTGAAACACCTCCAATCGGGCAGCCTGATAGGTATCCGTGATATCAGTGTTGGCCAATTCGCCCGAAGAGACATCTTTCAGCGCGTTGCGGAACGCTGCGCCAAGTATTTTATGGCTACCATCCCAAACCACCATGGGTGAGGCATCACAAGACGCTTCTGTCAGCGGAATGCCCAATATCCAGGCATGCGGTTCATCCACGTGCCGTCGCCGGTCTGGTCCCGATGGCTTCAATCCATCCACATGCGCAGCATCGCGATTGGCGCGATATCGTGCGGCGGCTTCACTTTCACCCCGGCGGGGCTGAGGATACCCAGGATAAATGACCGATACCTGCGCCTTATGCAGGTCGATCACCCCGAATTGTCGATACGCAAATTCTATTGCCGTGCCGGACAACGCAGGCGACCCTTCCACCCTGCCCTGCGCGTCGTTTTCCAGCGCGTCCACACCGATGAACCAAGTCCCCTCGCAATCATGCCAGATAGAATGTAGCGGATCGTCGATCGCCTTGCGGGCCGCAGGCAAAACCTGCGCCACCCACTGGGCGAGTGCTGCATCATGAGAAAACCTGACCCAACCGCGATTGTAAAAGGCGTCTACCATCCCAGTGCCTTGCGCAGCATATTCAACGCCACGAGCGTAAGGAACACCGCAAATACGCGTCTAAGCGGTTTCGGGTCCATCGCATGAGCAAGCTTTACGCCCCATGGCGCAGTGATCATGGTCATGGCCACAACGATACTGAAAGCCACAAGATTGACCGCTCCAATGGTCAGAGGCGGGCGATGCTCAGGTGCGATGTTAAGAAACAGAAAGCCCAGCACCGATGGCACTGCGATGATCACGCCAAATCCAGCGGCGGTCGCAACTGCGCGATGGATCGGGGTGTTGTAGAGGCTCATGAGCGGGACACCAAAGCTGCCCCCGCCGATCCCCATTAAAACCGATAGAAATCCGACCGAGGGGGACAAGGCGGCACGGCGCATACCTTTGGGCATCGCGTCCCCCAGTCTCCATTCGGATTTACCCAGTCCCAGATAGGCTCCGATGACCATGCCAAGAATACCGAATAGCGCCTGCAATAACTCTGTTCTCAGCGCCGAAGCCACCAGAACGCCGATAACCGCACCAGCTGCAATACCCGGCCCCCAACTGCGCAAAATATCCCAATCAACCGCACCTTTTTTGTTGTGGCTCAGCACCGAACGGACGGAGGTCACTATTATAGTCGCCAGCGAAGTTGCCAGACACAATTGCATCAACTGTGGGCCGCCATATCCAAGTGTTTGAAACGCATAGAAGAAAGCAGGCACAAGCACGATACCGCCCCCAACGCCCAACAACCCGGCCAAAACCCCTGCGAAGGCGCCAATTACAAGCAATAGCCCCAGCATCTGGGCTAGCAACATCGTATCCGGCATCATCCCTCCAAATCAGCCAAGGGCCGTGTCAAACCGCCTGTTCTACCGATGCATTCGACACTATCGAATCCAGAGCCCGCAGGATCACCTCAGGCCCTGCATTTTCGCGCACTGCGCCCTCAGATAGCATCCGTCGCCACCCCCGCGCACCCGGACGTCCTGAGAACAGACCCAGCATATGACGTGTGATCTGGTGCAATCGCCCACCACCGGCAAGATGGGCTTCGACATAGGGCAACATTTTTTGAACCACGTCCATCGGATCTGCAATCTGGCCGATTCCAAAAATCAGCGGATCTGCTCCGGCCAGAATATCCGTTGGCTGATGATAGGCTGCGCGCCCGATCATGACGCCATCAAGCCCTGCGTCCAGTTGCTCCTGCGCTTGTGCCAGCGATGTAATTCCGCCGTTGATCGAAATGTGAAGGTCAGGAAAATCTGCCTTCATCTGATGAACCAGATCGTAGTCAAGCGGAGGGATATCCCTATTTTCCTTAGGGCTTAGCCCTTGCAGCCATGCCTTTCGAGCGTGAATTGTGACACGCTCACATCCCGCCGCTTTGATTTGCTCAAGGAAAACGGGCAGCACCTTTTGAGGGTCTTGCTCATCAACCCCGATCCGGCACTTTACAGTTACTTCAGCCTCCGCGACCTCACGCATTGCCGCAACACATTCCGCAACACGCACAGGTTCGCGCATCAAAACGGCGCCAAACGTGCCCGATTGCACACGGTCGGACGGGCAGCCACAATTCAGATTGATCTCATCATACCCAGCCTCGGCCCCCAACTTGGCGGCCAGTGCCAACTCGCTTGGATCGGCCCCACCCAACTGAAGCGCGATTGGGTGTTCCTGGGGGCTGTATTCAAGCAAATGCAACGCCCCGCCCCGAACCAAAGCGGGTGCCGTCACCATTTCGGTGTACAACAGCGTTCGCGAACTCAGCAGGCGATGCAGATACCGACAGTGACGATCCGTCCAGTCCATCATAGGGGCGACAGAAAGGCGGGCGGCAATGCGGGTTTCTGAAAACTTAGCGTCCGGCATGTCTCAACTACACCTCTAAAATGCGGTTTATTGCAAGCGCCGGATCACCCCCGAGACCTTATTCGGCAATCGATGCAAGCCCGGGGAAATGGTACCGCCTCCCTGGCTTGAACAGGGGACCTCTGGATCCACAATCCAGCGCTCTAACCAACTGAGCTAAGGCGGCACTCGTGAGGGGCGATTTAGCGAAGGCGTACGAGGATTGCAAGGGGATTAAAGCCGAATTCGCCAGCTTTGTTCCACCAGATCGACCCCAAAAGAATGTACCGGCTTGCTGTCTGTAAGCTGCCATCCAAACGAACGGTAAAGCCCGCAGGCCGCAGCGTGGCTTTCATGAGTCCAAAGCGCCATTTCACGATATCCCGCGCTGCGCGCAAAGCCCATGCAGGTGGTCAAAAGACGCTTGCCAAGCCCCAGCCCGCGAGCTTCGGGCACCAGCAAAAACAAGCGCAGCTTGGCAGTGTGATCGTCCTGCGTGACACAGAATATACTTCCAAGTCGCTCACCTGCGCGCTCGGCAATCCAACCGCATTCGCGTTCCGAGTTACTATTGGCAATAAAATCCTCAAGAATTCGCGCCACCAGAGGGGAGAAAGTCTCGTCGAACCCCTCATCGCGGCCATACAGCGTACCGTGACGTTCCACCAGCCACGCGGTGTCATCTGGACGAAAGGGTCTAAGGTTGATGTCATCCATTCCCTATCTGACCCTATAGCCCGCTTGATTCTCAACCCGTTGCACGCTAGCACCAAGGCTGAATTCCCGGAGGCACAAATGGGCATCAACACCGAACGCGAAATCGAAGCGAACCTGCAGATCGGCCCCACCGATCAGGGTATGGTGCGTCTGTTTATTGAAGGCTCCGGTATTGAGATTCCGATGGATTTTGACCCGGAAGAGGCCGAAGAAATCGCCGAGGAAATCCGCGCCGCTGCTCAGGCAGCGCGGGCAGTCAGCAGTTAAAGTCGCGGATCACGCAGCGTATGCAGCCTGCGGGCTGCGTCTACAGCAAATTTCTGGATCATCTTCTTTCTTCGCGCCGGAGCCACTTTGCTTTCCGGGCTCATTCGGATGATCTCGGCATCATATGCGTCTGCAATAATCAACCCTGTGTCTTCAGGCAGCAAATCGGTCGGAAAGTCAGTATCTACCGCCCAAAAGAATCGATCACACCATTCCAGATAGCCCTGCCACTTAGAGTCTGACTGATAGTCAGCCCGACTGGATTTGCACTCGATCACCCACAGCTCGCCCTTTGGGCCCAAGCCCATCACATCGACGCGCAGACCCCGTGCCGGTACAAATTCCTCAATTGAAACATAGCCATGGGTTAACAAATGTCGCGAAACACCGCGTGCCAGTTTTTGTCCAGGTTGTAGATCGAGTGTCATACCTAAAATGTGAACAATTAGCGAACAAAAATCAAGCTCTTGACATGATACCATTTGGTATCTCATTAATATGGTACCTAATGGTATCATATGGAGTGTCCCATGGACCCGAAGATTCAAAACGCCTTCCGGGCGCTTGCTGACCCTACCCGTCGGGACATTGTGCAGATGTTGGCGGCCAAGGACATGACGATCGCACAACTCACCGAATGCTTCGACATGACACGGGCGGCGGTCAAAAAACACCTGACTGTTCTGTCAGATGGAGGTCTGATTACGGTCGAAGCAAAGGGCCGTGAACGCATTAATCGGCTTGAACCCAAGGGGATGGCCCCTGTTCTGGACTGGCTCAGCTATTTTGATCGGTTCTGGGACGACCGGCTTTCGAACTTAAAAGAAGCGATAGAGAGGAATAAAAAGTGACCAATGCCGTATTGCAAAAGACCATATTCTTGCGGGCCGAGCCCGAAACTGTTTGGGCTTACCTAACCGAACCTGACCGTCTGGCAGAATGGTTCCACAAACCCGAACAACCTTTGGCAGCGGGTAAAAAGCTTGAGATGTTCGGGACGACCAGCGGTGATCTTCTGATCTGGGGTGAAGTGCGTGAGGCGCGCCGCCCAGAATATCTGGAATACACATTTACCGTCAAGCCGATGGGTAACACCGTGAGCGTGGTCAAATGGACCTTGGAACCGGTCCCGGGCGGTACACGCCTTGGCTTGTTGCACGAAGGGCTACCACAAGGGGTCGACGCCTTTGGCCTGATCCTTGCACTGGACAACGGCTGGGACGAACATTTCGGTAAGATGCGCACAGCACTGCACGAAACTGTTGATGCATAACCCCTTGTGCGAACCCGCTTCACGCCCTACTTAAGCGCTTGGCGGGTTCTGCCCTTCTCGTGCACGGCAGCATTCCGGTGGCCTTAAGCAATTCCGAGGGAGCTGGCTCTGTTCAGGTCCTGGCCTGATTACCTGGCGCCCACCTGTATACACAGGTCCTCGGGAATCAAAGCCCCACGGTTGGCTGGTGGTCCCGCCACATTTTCCCTTTCAGATCAATGATCTGATCGCACTTCCTGTTTGACGACTGCAGGTCGGAAATTGTGGGCAACAGCTGATCCGCCGCGCGGCCCCTGGGGTTTTTCTGCCATGCTCATGATCTTGTAGGCGAACTGAACCCCTGCAAATACGATCCCGTTCATAAACCAGATCATCACCAATGCGATCAGTCCGATCTCTGACCCTGTAATCAGGTGGCGCAGGTTGGCAACGTTCATCGCCAGAAGCACCCCGACAAAAACAGCCGAGATGGCAAAGCCCCATGCAACTTGAGTGATATACAGTCGGACCAGTTTGGGCATGGTGAACCTCCTTGCGCTCTGCCTTTTAGGCTAGCGCAAATCTGTTCCGGGTAAAGGCGTCAGAACGCCTCGGGTTGGGCTTCGCGCGCCATGTGATCCAGCACAGCGTTGACGAATTTGGGTTCTTTACCTTCGGGGAAGAATGCACGGGCCACGTCGACAAATTCAGTGATGACGACTTTGGGCGGTGTGTTGCTTTGGGTCAGCTCCGCTCCGGCGGCTCGAAACAGGGCGCGCAGGGTCGGATCGATGCGAGCTATGGGCCATTTCGCCACCAGCGCGCGATCCGTCATTTGGTCGATCGGCGCCTGATAGTTCACGGCGTCATCCACCAGTTTGCGGAAGACGCTGATATCGCCATCCAGCATTTCTTCGCCTTCATAGACGGCGCCAAAACGGTGATCCAGAAACTCGGTTACGACTGCTTCAGTCGTCTGACCCGATTGCTCCATCTGGAATAACGCCTGCACGGCATAGAGGCGTGCGGCGGATTTCATTAGGCGTTTCTGGTTGGCCGGTTTCGGCGCGTCTGTCTTGGTCATGCGGTTGTGGATCCGTTGCTGTCGCCCGCCACAAGGATGGACTCGGACGGCGGCTTAAAGCCCACGCCCTTTTTGGAAGAGCCCCACTTACGGCTGAGCGCGATCAGATGCAAGGCCGCAGCGGCGGCTCCGCCGCCTTTATTCATCTTTTCAGGGTTTGCGCGAACTTCGGCCTGATCGTCATTCTCGACCGTCAGAATGCCATTGCCGATGCACAGGCCCTGCAGGCCCATCAGCTGGATAGCACGGCTCGAGTCGTTGCAGACTGTTTCATAATGAGTGGTCTCGCCGCGAATGACACAGCCCAGCGCGACATAGCCGTCAAAATTGCACTGACGGTCGGCCATGGCGATAGCAGTCGGAATTTCCAACGCGCCGGGAACTTCGACAACCTCGCAGGTACCGCCAGCCGCCTCGATCTCGGCTTTGGCACCTGCAATCAGGTTGTCGGCAATTGCGCGATAGAAAGGAGCCGCCACAATTAGCAACTTCACCGGTTTATCGAATGTCGGCGTCGGCAGGATACCATGTTTGTCTTGTTCAGCCATTTTCAGTCTTCCTTGAGGATCGAGCGGGTTCCGACAATGGACAGCCCAAAGGCGTCGAGCCCCAGATATACAGTTTCGGGTGAATCAGTCAGCAACACCAGTTCCTGAACACCCATCTTGGATAGAATCTGCGCACCCAGGCCGGTTTGCTTGATAGTCCGCGGACCTTCATCTTCGGCAGCATAGAGAGAATTGCGGGGCTGGCGGAAAAGGCAAACGACGCCGCGCCCCTCTGCGGCGATCTTCTCCATCGCGCGAGGCAGCTCGCGCGAGGATTTCGGGCCGAGCCCCAGAATATCCGGTGCTTCATGCAAAGCATGGGTCCGAGTCAGCACCGGCTCGGGCGTAGTGATATCACCCTTGATCATGACAACATGTTCGATGCCATGGGTCTGATCGGTAAAAATCCGCATCTCCCAGTCGCCACCGTATTCCGAGGTCACCGTCTCACGCGAGGTTTCGACGACCAAATTATCATTGCGCGAGCGATAGCTGATAAGGTCGCTGATTGTCCCAATCTTCATCTCATGCTCTTTGGCGAACTCTACCAAATCAGGCAGGCGCGCCATGGTGCCGTCGGGGTTCATGATCTCACAGATCACTCCCGCTGGCTTCAACCCGGCCAGACGCGAGATATCCACTGCCGCCTCGGTATGACCCGCGCGCACAAGCACCCCACCGCGCTTGGCACGCAACGGGAACACATGGCCCGGTGTCGCAATATGTGCCATCGTGTTTTGCTCGTTGATCGCGGTCGCGACGGTCAGCGCGCGGTCAGCGGCGGAAATACCAGTGGAAACTCCCTCGCGCGCCTCAATCGAAACGGTGAACGCCGTCTCGTGACGTGATGAATTGTTAACAGCCATCATCGGCAGCCCAAGATGATCAATCCGTTCTGCTGTCATGGGCAGACAAATCAGCCCGCGCCCATGGGTGGCCATGAAGTTGATGGCATTCGCGTCGGCAAATTCTGCAGCAATTACGAGGTCGCCCTCATTCTCGCGATCTTCGTGATCGACAAGAATGTACATCCGGCCTTTGCGGGCCTCTTCGATGATGTCCTCGATCGGGCTAATCGCCTCGCGCAACTGGGCCTCAACCGGTCCGGGGGTTTCAAAGCTCATGGGGTAAGCCTTTCGCATGGCAGGTTTGCTGGCGAAATAGACCACGTGCGCGTCAATGACCAGCCCGTATGCGCTCGGGTTTGTGCGATCCGCCCTTGGCATTGGAATGTGCAACAAGTAATTCAATCTAAAACGGGCGTAAAAACTGGCCACTGCGGGTGTATATATGCCTGTTTCGATACGCGGATATTGTTGCCATTTTCTGAACCTTTGAGGGGCAAATGTGGGCTTTGTCCACAAATTGCCGCAATCAAGCCCTCGGAATGCCCGATATCAAAGGCACCTAAAACTCAACAATTCCCTAGTGTGTCGAGATATCGAGCCCAGTGTCCAAGACCGCCTATCTCCCTGCTTCTAATGCAGTTCTGATAAATTCCCTTTGGCGTAACAGGCTGTTATTGTCACTGGTTGCGCTGCAAATCGCATGCGCCATCGCCGTCAGCCTCTATGTGGGCCGGTCATTTTGGGATTCCTCGACCCCCATCCTTTTAGGAATATCGCTCCGTCTGCTTTGCTTTATGTTCGCAAATTTCATCCTCTGGAGGCTTGGTGTTGCGATTTTTGTGGTCAAACCGAAAAAGCCAATTCATTGGATGTTGCAAGACCTGCGAACCAAACTGACAGACGTCGAAAAAGCACCCGACGTTTTGATCTGCTTCGTCAGCATCGTTGCTCTGATCATAACCTACACATTTTTGAAGAACGAAATTCACTCGTTGAATCCCTCTCTTTGGGACACACAGTTTGCGCAATGGGACAGGTTCCTACACGGCGGCGTCGATCCCTGGACTTTGCTAAGGCCCGTCCTTGGGTCGCCAGTGATTACAACAGCTTTGAATGCGGCCTATCATATCTGGTTTCCGATGCTTTATATCGCCGTCTGCGTGGCCTGCCTGGATCGCCGGGATCCAATTCGTAGCACGGTATTCCTGGTCGCCTTTGTGCTGTGCTGGTTTGTCGGGGGAAACGTGATCGCGACGGTCTTTGCATCTGTCGGTCCTGTTTACTATGAACCCTTCAATCTGGGCACAGATTTCGTTCCGCAGATGGAATTGCTGCGCCAATCACATGAAATCAGCCCAGTCTGGGCGCTGAAAGTGCAAAGCACGCTGCTGGATGGCTTTCAAAATTCGGGGCTCGCACGGGGTATCTCAGCGATGCCCAGTATGCATGTCGCTTCAAGCGCGCTCCTGGCGTTGTATGGGTTCACTTATTCGCGGTGGCTAGGCTGGGGGCTGACAGTGTTTACCTTTGTCATCCTGTTGGGATCGGTACATCTTGCGTGGCATTACGCCATTGATGGATATGCTTCGATCCTGTTGGTCCTTTTCTTCTGGTGGCTGGCCAAAAGGCTCACGGCACGGTTCGGGCCGGGAACCTGAGGTTCAGGACATCTCGGCCAGACGGGCCACGTATCTGGCCAAAGTATCGATCTCAAGATTCACCTTGTCACCGACCGCGACATCACCCCATGTGGTGACCTCTTTGGTATGCGGGATGAAGTTGATACCGAAGTCACATCCCTCAACATCGTTGACCGTCAAAGACGTGCCGTTCAGCGCTACCGATCCTTTTGGCGCGATAAACCGAGCAAGATCAACGGGTGCGCGCAAAGTCACACGCGTGCTATCGCCCTCGTCAGCTACCGCAATCACTTCGGCTACGCCATCAACATGGCCCGAGACGATATGCCCCCCCAGTTCATCCCCGACTTTCAAGGCGCGCTCCAGATTTACCTGCGTGCCGACCTGCCAGTGATCCAAATTGGTCTTCGAAACCGTTTCGGCGCTGATCTGAACATCGTACCAGTCGTCCCCCAGCGCGATAACGGTCAGACACACACCATCGCTTGCGATCGAAGCACCCATATCGATCCCTGCTGTGTCATAGCTGGTCCTGATCCTTGCCCGTAGGTCACCCTGCTGGTCAAGTTCGGCAACAGTGCCAATATCGGTGACGATCCCTGTAAACATTTCATCAACCCCAAGAGCCTAATTTCAATAATCGAGGTAAAGGCACCCAGCCCGACGGACAAGCCCTGCCTTGCCCAGAATCCAACAAAGAGGCATAATTTCATCCAAACGTTCCACGAATATACCTTGCGAGCAGACTATATGGCATCTTCAACCACCTGCCCTGACCGGCGTGTGTTCCTGTTCCTGCAAGGTCCCCATGGTCCATTCTTCAATGCACTAGGTGGTATGCTGCGCGCAGCCGGAGCCAAAGTCATCCGTGTTGGGTTCAACGCGGGCGATCAGGCGTTTTGGAGCGACACGACCAGCTTTATTCCCTATCTGGGGAATCCCGACGATTGGCCAGCTACATTCACCGACATAGTTACACTCAATGGTGTCACTGATATCGTACTCTATGGTGATACCCGGCCTATCCATGCAAATGCGGTTCGAATTGCGAAATCACGCGGCATTACTATCCATGTTTTCGAAGAGGGATATCTGCGCCCCTGGTGGGTGACGTATGAGCGCAACGGCTCGAACGGAAACTCGCGTTTGATGGAGCTTGATGTGGAAGAGATGCAGACGGCATTGGCGCAGTCTGAGGGTCAAACCCCTCCGCCGCCCTCGCATTGGGGGGATATGCGCCAGCACATTTTCTACGGCGCGCTTTACCATTGGTTCGTGATGCTCATGAACCGGCGCTATCGAAATTTCCAGCCTCACCGCGAGCTACCAGTCGCCAAAGAGTTTCAGTTGTATTTTAAGCGACTGGCACTGATGCCATTCCACAGATTACAACGAAAATGGGCGACAACTCGGGTCAGGCGGGGGGGCTTTCCCTATCACCTTGTCCTGTTGCAACTGGGTCATGACAGCTCGGTGCAATCCCATTCGGATTATTCCTGCATGAGTGAGTTTCTCAGCCAAGTGATTGACGGTTTTGCCAAGGGTGCCCCTGCGCATCACCACCTCGTCATCAAAGAGCATCCGCTGGAAAACCATCGTGAACCACTTCGGCACATGGCCCAGCGCATGGCCGAAAAACTCGATATCACTGATCGAATTCACTATGTGCCAGGTGGTAAGTTGGCAAAACTTCTCGATGAAGCGAGATCAGCAGTAACCGTGAATTCAACTGCAGGCCAACAAGCCCTGTGGCGCGGCATTCCACTGCGCAGTTTCGGACGGTCGGTATATGACAAGCCACAGTTTGTTTCCCGGCAGCCAATCGAGGCTTTTTTTGCTGACCCCGATGCTCCGGACAGCAAAGCCTACCGGGACTATCGACAATTTCTTCTCAATACCAGTCAGATTCCGGGTGGCTTCTATTCCCGAAAAGGACGTCGACAATTATTGCGCCGTGCCGCAGATATGATGCTTATGAAACAGGGGCCATATCAGTCGGCACTGGAAGACAACGAGGCCGCAACGCCACAGTTGCATCTTGTTAAGTAACTTGAATCAACCCGTTGCTGGATGTTTGGCATTGAAACGGGTAACCTGCCCAAAACAAAGACGACTGAGGTAAATCGGCAGTGCAGCGTTTTCCCACCCGATGGATACGGGGGGCTTCCTTTGTGGTGGCCCTTGGTTTGCTGGCAGCGTGTCAGCTTCCGAAATCTGGACCGAACAAAACAGAAATCCTGGCCGGTTCTGTCGAAAACGGCGGCAACGCCTTTGTTGTCGAGGTCGACGACCGCGTGGCACGTGCCGCCTCCGCTGTTCCGCAATACGGGTTCTCACAATCTTTTCGCAGCGCCCAAAGCATTGCGTCTGATACTGTGCGTCCCGGCGATGTTTTAAATCTTAGCATCTGGGAGAATGTCGACGACGGGTTGCTGACTTCAGAAGCTGGTGGTGCGACCAATCTGGATCAGGTTCAAGTCGACAATGACGGATATATTTTCGTTCCCTACGCTGGTCGGCTGCGTGCGGCGGGCAATACTCCGGAGCAATTGCGCACCCTGATTTCCAGCAAACTGGAAGAGCAAACGCCGGACCCACAGGTTCAGGTTACGCGCACGCCGGGCAATGGGTCGACTGTTTCTTTGACCGGGACCATCGGTGCACCGGGTATTTACCCGATCGAGCGCCCGACAGGAACCTTGTCGACCATGCTCGCACAAGCGGGAGGCGTCGCAGTTGCATCGGATATAGCTTTGGTTACCGTGATCCGCGGAAATCAAAAGGGAACGATCTGGTACAACGATCTTTTCCGCAATCCGGAAACCGACATCGCCCTGCGCGGCGGTGATCGCATTCTGGTTGAACAGGATAGCCGCTCGTATATTGCACTGGGTTCGACTGGGCAGTCCCGCGTGGCGTTCGAAAGTCAGGATTTATCGGCTCTCGAAGCTCTGGCACAAGTTGGGGGCCTTCAATCGCTGTCGTCAGATCCGACCGGGATATTCATTCTGCGCGACGAACGGCAGGACATTGCACGTAGCGTTATGGGGCGCCCCGAGCTGACGGGTGATCAACGCATGATCTACCTGTTGAACTTGACCGCGCCCAACGGCTTGTTTGTTGCACGTGATTTTGTGATCCGCGACGATGACACGATCTATGTCACCGAGGCCCCATATGCACAGTGGAGCAAATCAATCTCGTTGATCGCCGGAGGTCTGACACCATTTGCGAATGTAGCGACACTTACAGGAAACTAGTGGATGTTTCCTGAACTGGAGAGCATGGCCGGGGGCGAACGCTCCCGGCTATTTGTTTACAACGGTGGTTTACTGACACAACGGCGTGTGCGCCGGGTCCTGTCTTTGTCCGGGTATGACATTCGGCTTGGTCTGCCCCAACACGAAGATCTTGTTGGGGTCTGGGGCAACAGCCCAACTGCTCATCGCGGCTTGACCATAGCGCGGAAACGCGATGTGCCCATCTTACGGATCGAAGATGCGTTCCTGAGATCTCTGCAACCCGGACGCAGCGGCGAGGCCCCGCTGGGATTGCTGCTTGACCGTGCAGGTCTACATTTTGATCCTACTACGCCATCCGATCTGGAAACCCTGCTTACGACACATCCGCTGGATGACACTGCCCTGCTGGATCGCGCGCGTGGCGCGGTTGCGCGCCTACGCGAATTGCACCTCAGCAAATACTCAGCCTACGATCTTGATCAACCACCCCCTGAACCCGGCTACGTTCTGGTAATTGATCAAATCCAGGGAGATGCAGCAGTTACTGCGAGCCACGGCGACTATGCGCGGTTCCGCGAGATACTGGTCATCGCACAAGAGGAAAACCCAGGCGCGCGCGTCATCATCAAAAGCCATCCCGAAACGACAGCAGGTCATCGGAAAGGATACTTTTCTGATCAAGATCTGAATGACCGCGTGTCCATTCTGGACCGCCCCATAAGCCCTTGGTCACTATTGGAAGGCGCTATCGGTGTTTATACTCTGTCGTCACAGATGGGATTTGAGGCCATTCTGGCCGGACATAAACCCCGCGTATTCGGGCAACCGTTTTACTCAGGGTGGGGGCTGACACAGGACGACATCCCCCTCCCCCGTCGACAACGCAACCTCACGCGGGCGCAGCTTTTTGCAGCAACAATGATCCTGTATCCGCGCTGGTACGACCCCTATCAAGACTGCTTGTGCGAATTGGAAACCGTGATCGATACACTCGAGGCGCAGACCCGCGCTTGGAGACAGGATCACAAAGGTTGGACTGCATCGGGTATGCGGGTGTGGAAGCGGCGGCGCCTGCAGCGCATTTTCGGTCAACACGGTAAGCTGCGTTTTACATCCGAGCAGCCAAAAGATACCGCACATCCCCATATGGCCTGGGCGAGCCAAGCGCGTGATACTTTGAGCGCAACACGCGTCGAGGATGGCTTTCTACGCTCGCGTGGATTGGGTGCGGAATTGGTGCCACCGCTTTCGCTTGTGACCGATGATATCGGTATTTACTACGACCCGACCCACCCCAGCCGGCTAGAGGAATGGATCACCGCGCGAGAGACGCTGCGACCGGACCAGAGGCTTCGATCAGAACGGCTGATAGCCCAGTTGCTCTCTGAGGGCCTGAGCAAGTACAACGTCGGTCATCCTGCCCCGGACCTGCCAAAAGGCCATCGCATTCTGGTGCCGGGGCAGGTAGAAGATGACGCCTCGATCAGACTGGGTACAAGCAATATTCGCAACAACCTCGATCTGCTGCGTGTAACGCGCAAGGCCAATCCTGATGCTGTTCTGATTTACAAACCTCACCCGGATGTCGAAGCCGGATTGCGAGAGGGCAAAATCGAATCAGATTTGGCTGACATAGTGGTCAAGCGCACCGACCCCGCCACCCTGATGACTCAGGTAGACGAGGTTTGGACTATGACCTCGCTGCTGGGGTTCGAAGCTTTGCTGCGCGGCGTCAAGGTCACGACGCTAGGCGCGCCATTCTATGCTGGGTGGGGGTTGACGACAGATTTGGGGGCTGTGCCTGCTCGTCGCGGCGCGCAGCCTTCATTGATGGGCTTGGTACACGCAACCCTGATCGACTACCCGCGATACTTTGATCCCGTGACTGGACAGGCTTGCCCAGTCGAGATCGCGGTTGAACGGCTTGCGCACGGGGCACCAACGGCGACAGGACCTATAAACCGCCTTCTGTCCAAACTACAAGGAATGATGGCAACGCATGCGCGTTGGTGGCGCTAAGGCCTAATGCGTGACGCGCGCCCAACGGTGCAGGATATCACCGCCAACAACCTGCGTTTCGATCAGATCGAACCGGGGTGCGGTTTCCAAAGTATCCAACCCTAAGGCTCCGATCGCCGAAAGACCTTCGGCTCCGATCGTAAGCCCGGCGGTGAAACCAACCAGCTCATCGACCAGATCACTTTCTAGCAAAGACGCAGCCAAAGCTGATCCGCCTTCACAAAAGACGCGGGTCAGCCCCGCTTGCCCGAGCTGGTGCAGCAGATCAGCGGCTTCAACGTGATGATCGTCCAATGCGCATGGGATCAGTCGCGCACCAAGCCCCTCCCAGGCGCGGGCGCGATCAGGATCCGGATGAGGACCATGGCAGAGCCAGACCGGAATTTTGGACGCGGTCCGCGCGAGATGCCCCATCAAAGGCAAGTCCAGATGCCGAGACACCACCACGCGGACCGGCTGGCGTTCTACGCCTAAATCGCGAACCGTCAGCGACGGATCATCAGCCCGCGCCGTTCCCGCGCCGACCATGACCGCATCATGGCGGGCCCGCATGGCGTGCACTGCACGGCGTGCATTGGGGCCGGTGATCCACTGGCTGTGCCCGGTTTCAGTGGCAATCCGACCATCAAAGCTGCTGGCCAGTTTCAGTGTTACAAACGGTCGACCTTGCTCGGTTTTCAGAAAGAACCCCGCGTGATCCCGTGCAGCCTGTTCGGCCAGAACCCCGGTAACGACATCAATCCCAGCTTCACGAAGCAAGGTGAACCCTTGTCCAGCCACACGCGGGTCACTGTCTTCGATTGCCGAGACAACACGTGCAATTCCAGCCTCGATCAATGCTTCGGCACAGGGTGGCGTTTTTCCGTGATGCGAGCAGGGTTCAAGAGAGACATACGCTGTCGCCCCTTGTGCCGCCTCGCCTGCTTGGGCAAGTGCGATGGGTTCGGCATGCGGCCGGCCTCCGGGCTGCGTCCAGCCGCGTCCGACAATACGCCCATCGCGCACGATCACGCACCCGACGGACGGGTTCGGCCAACACGTGCCCTGGCCGCGCCGCCCCAAAGACAAGGCAAGCGCCATAAATCGCTTATCTGCTTCGTTCACTCGTCCGTCGAAGGTTGCGGCGGGCGCAACTCGTGGACAAACTCCTCGAAATCGTCGGCCGCCTGGAAATTCTTGTACACACTCGCAAAACGAACATATGCGACCGTATCAATCCGGGCCAGCGCTTCCATGACAATCTCACCGATTTTGTTCGATGGGATATCGGTTTCACCCATGCTTTCCAATCGGCGAACGATACCCGAAATCATCTGATCGATCCGCTCTGGATCAATCGGCCGCTTCTGCATCGATATGCGGATTGAACGCTCAAGTTTGTCGCGGTCGAAATCTTCTCGTTTTCCATTGGTCTTGATCACGACCAGATCGCGCAACTGTACACGCTCATAAGTCGTAAACCGTCCGCCGCAGGCCGGACAAAACCGGCGTCGGCGGATCGCTACGTGATCCTCAGCCGGGCGTGAATCTTTAACCTGAGTATCGATATTTCCGCAAAACGGGCAGCGCATCCGCCGTCTCCTCGTCCCTAGTTCGGCCTCTCTTGTAAGCGCTGCGGCTTACTTATCCACAACTATAGGGCAGCCGCTAGGGTTTGGGTAGTCGGAATTTTCCACCCCAATATAAAGCGTCACGCAAAGTGTGCAGCGACCTTTCTCATATGCGGTGCATTGCGATGTTCAAACACGTAAATCCCCTGCCATGTGCCCAGCAGAGGCGCCCCACCCCTCACCGGGATCGACAACGAAACCGGCATCATCGCAGCCTTGATATGAGCTGGCATGTCATCCGGCCCCTCATATGTATGGCGCAGATAAGCCATCGAAGGATGGTCGGAAGGCGGCACAAGCCGGTCATAAAAGGCATGTAAATCGGTCAGCACTTCGGGATCAGCGTTTTCCTGAATCAGCAAAGAACAAGAGGTGTGCCGCACGAAGAGGGTCAGCAGGCCATCTGATACCGGCCTCAGCCAATCGCGCACAGGGGCGGTGAACTCATAGAGCCCCGCACCCTGCGTTGAGATCGAGAATTCGGTCTGCACCGCAGATCACCTAAAGTTAATGCGACGACTGCACCGGCCATTTGCACCTTGCACAGACATACTGTCGCCGGCTTTGAAGCCAGCCGATATACTGCCTTGCTGGTCTACATTTGCAGGAGGCTTGAGCGAAAACTGCACCGCCGTCTTTCGGCCGGTCGTCACGCTTGGCCCGTAGCCGCGCAGGACATAAATACGCTGTTGCCACCCCGCACCTAAAGACCGTCGTGCGAAATCCGCCGCAGCACACCAATATCCATCGACATCTCTGCGCGCCCTTGGGATGACTTCGAATTCCGTATTGCTGATCGCTTCGGTTTGATATCCGTTTGGTGCCGCGCTGGTCATTGCCGGAGAACCGAGCAACATAAGTGCGCCCAACGTAACTGATAATATCTGTTTCATCCTCGTCATCTTCCTGTTTCCACCTGAAATATACCTAGTGCGCCTCACCACTCCAAACAGTAGAGATCACAATCAATTCAAACTGACCTCAATTCGCTCCGATCCGGCTCAAGCCACCCGCTATATCGGATCAGCAAACCCAGGCCGGGCACATAGGCAGAGATGTCAAAACAAAAGCGGTCCATTGAATCTTGGGTTTCCGTCGAGGCTGACTGCGGTAGCAGAAACTTTGGACAAGGTATTCCAAACAGGGCGAGCCGACGGATTTGAATCGACAGCCCTGCCTCGGTTCGCACAGGCTGTAACCAAATTGCGAGCCCCCCAATCCTTTCGTGGACGCAATTGTATCTCCGGTCAAAACTAATGCGTGAACATGTCTCATGCCCGGAAAAGTCCCGCTTCCAAATCCAATGCCCTTTTGTTCGCCGTATGGTGAGAGTGATCTGAAGGTCGTCCCCTTCTGGCGGGAATCCTCCGATGCGCAAAGCTAGGGCGACCAACGGCCCCCGACCTCGGATTATGCTGCATCTTCCCCAATATTGCCCCTCAGCCGAGTGCAGTTTTTGAATTGCCTCCGGCAGCTTTTCATCCACACCCAGAGCTTGCAGGAATGGGTCGTGCTCAGAAGCCATCGGAAGCGAACCGAGACCGAAGGCTAGCATCGGGAACCAAACAATGTTTGTAAGGACCAAACAACGCATATCGATTACGGGCAATCGAGTGATACAGCCGATCCTTAACAAACACTGGCAGATATCGGCACAAGGACAGCAAGAACAAAGCTCCCGGTAACGCGCGCATCGCGGCGGCAAAAGCATCAAGCTTCTGGTGAACTTTACCATCTACGATGACCAGATTGGTCTCAAAATCCTTGGTCGGGAGATTCAGCCGTGAATAAAGTCTCCTCCCCAAATCCGACTGGGCGGTCGCAAATCTGAACCTTTGGCCCCGATCATGGCGCAACATGAACTGAAAAAACCGCGAACACAAAACGCATTCACCGTCAAAGACAATCAAATCAGTTTCAATGTCTGGCAAGTCAGGCACTGTAAATCCAAATACCACCATCAATTCAAGAAGATACTGGCACAGCATAAATCTCGCGGCAATGCGGCATGACCGACCACTAAGAAGAGCTGTGCCGGGGAACCCATTGAAACGGCCTGGTGGACCGTCGGCTTGGGCTCGACCTTATCCCCAAAAGGTGCTGACCCGGCAACGATGGATACTTAGGTGTCACTCCCGCGGTATTCTTGGCAATTTCAGCCAAATCCTTTCGAATATCCGACACGTCACAAGTGTCTGTAACAGAGGCTGGCAAAATACAGCGCCTTTCCGCTATCGTGATCAGATTATCAGGATGAGTTTCGGACAAGGTTATGGACGTTGATATTTCACGCATTCAATTGCTGATGCGCGCCCTCGAACAACGCGCGAGTTTATCGGTTGTCGATCAGGTTCTGAAAAACAGCGCATTGACCCGGATGGATGTTGAAGCACCTGCCACACTATTTAGCGCCCGCAAAGAGGCCATGTTTGTTCGCCATGCCTGTGATGCGCTCGGTGACATCACATTCGGTGCAGGCGCGGGATTAGAGTTCAATTCTTCCTCCAGTGTGACGGCATATATCAGTAAATACTCGCGGGATCTGAAACAGGTGTTGGAAAACACAACGCGGTTTCATGGTATCATCGACCCCGCACTGGCGTTCAGTCTGCGTGTTTCCGGCAATTCCGCCTCGTTGGAGGCTGAATGGAAGGACCCAAGTTTTTCGCGATATCATCGTCGAACCGAGTTTTTGTTATTCGCAAGCATTGCTCGAATGCGGGCTTTGACGCAGGTGAAACTGTATCCTATCGAAATACGATTTCAGCACAGTGTGGGGCGACATGCGGACACCTTTCAAAAGATCGGAGACTTTCCAGTAAAGTTTGAGGCTGAACGGTTGGAGGTTATTTTATCACTACCCTCACTCGAAACACCGATCCCTACCTATGATCCCAGTCTGCGGGCGCATCTGCTGGAATATGGCGAGCGTCTGCTGGCGGAAGGACGTAAGCCAGAACAAAAAACCCGTGCACAGATCGAAGGGTTAATCACCGGGTCAATGCCCGGAGGGATAATTCAGGCAGATGAAGCCGCCTCTCGACTTGGGCTCAGCCCGCGCACACTTGCCCGTCGTCTGGCGGATGAAGGCACTTCCTACCGCGAGATTGTCGAAGATCTGCGCTGTGATCTTGCGCAAACCTTTATCAAGAACGGCATGAATCTAGCTGAAATCTCGTATTCTTTGGGCTATTCAGATCAGGCTGCGTTCTCGACGGCCTTCAAACGCTGGACCGGTCAGGCCCCGACAGCGTTCCGTAAATGGGTTTCACGTCCGCTTACACAAAAAGGAAAGTAGCCGGGGGTCATCGGCGCTGCCGCCTCGCCCCGGCCTGTCCATGAGTGGACATTGAGCACGTATGCACAGCGGCGCAACGCAACATGCGATATTTCGCCAATTTGATTTGTTGTTCAGACAATGTGAGGCGCGGCATGAAAAAGGCGCCTCGTGGGCGCCTTTGACCTATTGATCCAGGAAGGACCGAAGCTTCCGCGATCGGCTGGGATGCTTTAGCTTTCGCAGCGCTTTCGCCTCGATCTGGCGAATACGTTCGCGGGTAACACTGAACTGCTGACCCACCTCTTCCAGTGTGTGGTCAGTGTTCATGCCGATACCAAACCGCATCCGCAGTACGCGTTCCTCGCGCGGTGTGAGTGAGGCCAGAACCCGGGTCGTGGTTTCCTTGAGGTTCTCCTGAATCGCGCTGTCGAGCGGCAGCACGGCATTCTTGTCCTCAATGAAATCGCCAAGCTGGCTATCTTCTTCGTCACCGATGGGTGTTTCGAGAGAGATCGGTTCCTTGGCGATCTTCATCACCTTTCGAACTTTCTCGAGCGGCATTTGCAGCTTTTCTGCCAGTTCTTCCGGAGTCGGCTCGCGACCGATTTCGTGCAGCATCTGGCGACCGGTCCGAACCAGTTTGTTGATCGTCTCGATCATATGTACCGGAATACGGATGGTGCGCGCCTGATCCGCGATTGACCGCGTGATCGCCTGACGGATCCACCAAGTCGCATAGGTCGAGAACTTATAACCACGGCGGTACTCGAACTTGTCCACCGCCTTCATCAGACCGATGTTACCTTCCTGAATAAGATCAAGGAATTGCAGGCCGCGGTTCGTGTACTTTTTGGCGATCGAGATTACCAGGCGCAAGTTGGCTTCAACCATTTCTTTCTTGGCCTGCCGCGCCTCTTTCTCGCCTTTCTGAACCTGCTGCACGATGCGGCGGAATTCAGGGATATCTAGACCGACATACTGACCGACCTGAGCCATGTCGTTGCGCAGTTCCTCGACCTTAGCGGTCGAGCGTTCGATGAACATCTGCCAACCCCGGCCAGGCTTTTCGGCCATTTCTGCAAGCCAGTTCGGATCCAGTTCACGCCCGCGATAAGCGTCGATGAATTCACGACGGTTGATACGAGCCTGGTCAGCCAGTTTCACCATCGAGCTGTCCAGCGACATGACCCGGCGGTTGATGCCATAAAGCTGGTCGATCAGCGCTTCGATACGGTTGTTGTGCAGGTGTAGACCATTTACCAGCTCAACAATTTCCGCGCGCAGCTTCTGATAGGTCTCTTCGTCTTTTTCGCTGAACGATCCGTCTTCATTCAGAGTGGCCGAAATCCGGCTATCCTGCATTTCGGAGAGCATCGCAAAGTCGCTGGAAATCCGCTCTAGCGTAGTCAGAACTTGATCCTTAAGCGCGGCTTCCATCGCAGCAAGCGACATATTTGCCTGATCGTCTTCGTCATCGTCGTCGTCGTTGGCAATCGGGTTGCCATCGGCATCCAGCTCTGGGCCTTCATCTTTGGCGGGTTTGGCTGCCTGAACCGACGATGTGTCAACGACCGGCTCCTGTACGTCGCCATCTTCATCCAACTGGTTGCCGAACGTTGTTTCAAGATCAATAACGTCGCGCAACAGAATGTCTTCGCTCAACAATTCGTCGTGCCAGATCGTGATCGCCTGGAAGGTCAGTGGGCTTTCGCACAGGCCGGCGATCATAGTATTCCGACCAGCCTCGATCCGTTTGGCGATGGCAATCTCGCCCTCGCGGCTAAGCAATTCGACTGATCCCATCTCGCGCAGATACATGCGCACCGGGTCATCAGTACGATCCAGCTTTTCGGTAGCGGCACCAGCCAGCGCAACTTCGCGTGGGCCTTCGGTCGTGACCAGTTCTGTCGAACCTTTGTTCTCTTCTTCCTCGGCCTCTTCATCTTCGATGATGTTGATGCCCATCTCGGACAGCATCGACATAACGTCTTCGATCTGTTCCGAGCTGACCTGATCAGGCGGCAAAACCTGATTCAGTTGATCGTAGGTGATGTAGCCTTTCTCACGGGCCTCGGCGATCATTTTCTTGACCGCTGCCTGGCTCATATCAAGCGAGATCTCCTGTTCCTGCTCGTCGGATTTGCGGTCTTCGTTCGTATCCTTGGCGGCCATTCAATGCTCCTGCAGGGATGGGTGATTCGTTTTGACCGAATCATTAGCGCGTAGAAGTGATTCGGCCACCCGTTTACCTGTTTTTCTTTTCCAGTGCCTTACGAAAACACCACTTTATCGGCGTTTCCGCTCAAAATTGATACCCGACATGATCGCTTCAAACGCGTCTTTCTCGTCACGGTTGATTCGCGCACCATTGTCGGCGATGTCAAAAACGGCCCTGTCTTCGTTCTGGCTGCGGCTTGTTCGGTTGCGCTCTTCGGCGGCTTGCGCCAGCCGATATGTCACCGCCTCATCGGCCAGATCAGACAATTCCTCCGCCGCTTCGGCAATCTCAGCATCCAACCCCCGGAGCGCTTTGATCTTTGCGAGTTCCTCGGCCAGCGTCATCTGGGCCTTTTCAACGTCGCCTGGTTTGTACACACAGGGGATCACTGCGACATGGCGAAGGGCCAGAAGGTTTTCAAGGGGTTCCGGCCCCAAAGTTTGTACGATGTGCTCTTGCAGATTGTCCGGATCGTCAATCGCATGGCGCAAGATCGCCCCGCGCAAAGCTGCGTGATCGGGATCGTAACAATCCATTTCTTCCAACTGGTGTTCGAATTGAATTACAACTTGCGGATTTAGAATAGAAATTGCGAGAATGGCCGCTTCGCGCAATTGGATGTCTGCGTTCTCGGACGACGCCAGAAACGATGCGCGCGCACCGGGCGTGGCAGGCTGGGGTTGCGCCTGCCATTTTCCGCGCGGCTGCCACGTTCGATTTTGCGATTGTCTCTGAGGACGAAATAATTGCCAGCGCAGATCCTTAATTTCCTGCCCGTAATGCGATCGGATCGAGGGGTCGCGGATCAGCTTGATCTTCTCACGCAGAGATTTATCCAACGCCGCCTTCCGTTCAGGGCTGTCGAACACCTTGCCTTCCGTCTCACGTTGCCACAGCAGCTTGACCATCGGAATGGCCCCTTCCAGGACGGCTTGCACCGCCCTCGGCCCTTCGGCACGCAGAAGATCGTCTGGGTCCTTGCCTTCGGGCATGAGTGCAAATCGCAAGGATTTGCCTGCCTCCAGCAACGGCAGGGCCAGGTCAATCGCCCGCATCGCGGCGCGCAGGCCCGCTGTGTCACCATCCAAGGCAATGATCGGTTCATCTGAAACACGCCAGAACAACTGTAGTTGATGTTCGGTGATCGCAGTTCCTAATGGCGCCACCGACGCGCCAAAGCCCGCCTCGGCCAGCGCGATTACGTCCATGTAACCCTCGGCAACGATCAGGGGCTGCCCCTTCCCAGCCGCCTGTCTCGCAGGACCGTGGTTATATAGGCTACGGCCTTTGTCGAACAACTCGGTCTCGGGCGAGTTCAGGTATTTTGCGTTGTCATTCGGGTCCATCGCCCGACCGCCGAAGGCAATGCAACGCCCGCGTGGGTCGCGGATTGGATACATGATGCGGTTTCGGAACGTGTCATAAGGTTTTTTGCCCTTGTTGGACGGTTTGGCCAGACCTGCTGCAAGGATCAGTTCATCGGCTACATTCTTGCCGGTTAGATGATCCCACAACGCCTGCCAGCCGTCGGGGGCAAACCCGATCTCCCATCGATCCAACGCCTGCGCATCCAGCCCTCGGCGGGTCAAGTAATCGCGCGCCTCGGCCCCTGCCCCGGTCTTGAGTTGCAAGCGAAAGAACTGAACCGCTTGCTCCATGACGTCGGCGAGTTTCGAGCGTCTGTCCTGTTTCTCGTGCGCTTTCGGATCGCGCGCGGGCATCGGCATCCCCGCTTCACGCGCCAGAATCTCGACCGCTTCAATGAACGAGACATTCTCGGTCTCTTTCACAAAGCTGATAGCATCGCCTTTGGCATGGCACCCAAAGCAATAATAGAATCCCTTTTGGTCATCGACGTGGAATGAGGCGGTCTTTTCGTGGTGAAACGGGCAAGGTGCCCACATATCCCCTTTGCCCTGATTGGATTTACGCTGATCCCACATGACCTTACGCCCGACCACCTGAGACAGGCTGAGGCGCGTGCGCAGTTCATCCAGAAATCCGGGGGGCAAAGACATGAGTCAAACCTGCCAGAAATGAAAACGCGCGCCAAGGGGATGGCGCGCGGTTGTCCACAGAGAAATGATCTGGCTGTGGATTATTGCTGTAAACACAACTCCAGCCAAGCGGCACCGAGATCTTTTTTGCGCACGTCGCGCATTTTTTGTTCGTACACCCAAGGCGTGATCAACGGAATCGCCGCATTGTAGTTCTCGGGCCATGTCGGACCGCTGTCTGCTACTGCCTGCGCCACGTCGCGTTCCTTGACCCGGTCCAGACGTGCCTTCTGCACCGCAGCCACGACATCTGCCTGATACTTGCAACTTTGCTCTTTAGTCTCCTGAGCAGCCAAGGGTGAGGCCAGCAAGACCGCGACAATGGCAATACGCAACATGGGGTTCTCCCGGATTCGTTTCCTTTGGCGCAGCTTAACCCTGCATAGCAACACCTTCCATCGCCGATTTCAATTTGTACCTCAGTCGAAGCGTCAGGCGGCTAACAACAGCTTCATACCCTGCCAGCGCAGCATTAGGCACTGACTTTTCGCAGATGTTTCAACACTCGCGTGCGGTCATATGGCGGCGTATCAGAGTTTCTTCTGAAATAGCGTAGTAACCGAGGTATTTTGAACATCGACATAAACGCTGTCCCGGTCCAAATCCAGAACGACCGACGGCATATCGATCGACCCTTCTGCGAAACCGAATTAGGTCAAATCGTAAAAAGCGGCCACCCATGGGGCGGCCGCTATCAGAAATTCGATTGCCTGAGTGCTCAGAGTCCTTTTGCCCGATAGCTTTTTGAGACCCGATCAATCGCCACAATGTAAGCTGCAGTGCGCAGGTCATCGACATCAGCGCGGTCATGCCAAACCTCGCTCATAGCCTGATAGGCGATGCGCATTGTATCATCGAGGCCTGAGCGCACCAGCTCCAGCTCGTCAGCACCCTTAAGGTATTTGGCCTTGAAGTTCGGCGACATCGACCAGGCATCACCCAGGTATCGATCAAGCCGCTCAAGCTCGCTGACGATCAGTTCATGGCGCGCTTCTTCCTGGCGGCGCTGCATGCGGCCAAAACGGATATGGCTAAGGTTCTTGACCCACTCAAAATAGGATACTGTAACACCGCCCGCATTTGCATACATATCGGGGATAATGACTGTACCTTTATTGCGCAGGATTTCATCCGCGCCCGCTGTGACCGGGCCGTTTGCAGCCTCGATAATCAGCGGCGCTTTGATCCGTTCTGCATTAGACAGGTTAATCACCCCTTCTAGTGCGGCCGGGATCAGGATATCGCATTCGGATTCAAGAACTGCACCGCCCTCGGCTGAATGCGTCGCATCCGGATAGTCTTTCACGCCGCCATGCTTGACGATCCACTGCCGCACGGCTTCTACGTCAATGCCGTCGGGATTATACAGTGCACCATCCCATTCGATGATGCCGACCACGCGCGACCCATCTTCTTCGCTGAGGAATTTGGCAGCATGATAACCCACGTTACCCAAGCCCTGTACGACTACGCGCTTCCCGTCCAGCGAGCCGGACATGTTCGCCTTCTTGACGTCTTCCGGGTTTCGGAAGAATTCGCGCAAAGCGTATTGGATGCCGCGCCCGGTCGCTTCGACCCTGCCCGCGATGCCCCCCGCGTTCAGCGGTTTACCTGTCACACAAGCACGCGCGTTGATATCTGTGGTGTTCATCCGCGCATATTGGTCGGCCATCCACGCCATCTCACGTTCACCGGTTCCCATGTCGGGCGCGGGGACGTTCTGAGACGGGTTGATCAGATCGCGTTTAGCCAATTCATAGGCAAAACGGCGGGTAATCTGCTCTAGCTCGTGTTCTTCATATTGGCGCGGATCGATACACAACCCGCCTTTCGACCCCCCAAATGGCGCCTCTACCAGAGCGCATTTGTAGGTCATCAGTGCCGCGAGCGCCTCGACCTCGTCTTGGTTCACCGCGAGGGCATAGCGAATACCACCTTTGACCGGCTCCATATGTTCTGAATGAACCGAGCGGTATCCGGTGAATGTGTGAATCTGCCCTCTCAGCCGAACTCCGAACCTGACTGTGTAGGTGGCGTTACATACCCTGATCTTTTCTTCCAGTCCGGGCGGCAGGTCCATCAGAGACGCAGCTCTGTTGAACATCAGATCAACACTCTCACGAAAGCTGGGTTCTATAATGCCGGTCATACAATCCTCCGTACTGGCAAATGACAAACGTCATGACGTTTTGTCGCACTGCTTGTAATTCACCGCAATCAGTAACTGCACTTATTTTAAGCAATTTGCGAAAGGCCAATCGGCGTGTTCGTAGTGAGTCGACCATCGATCACCAACGCGCGATTGTCCCGAGGCGGGAAACAAAGGCAGCAGAAACGCCACGAATAAAGCTGAAAACCGTTAAAAACGAGCAGCATAGTGATGATCACGCCTAATTCTCGCCACGATCCCTGTATAATTTATTAGCGCTGCAAACCGCTGGCATTGGTGCGCCCTGTCGACAGAGGAATTCACTATGCGCAATTATGATTTAAAAGAATTGTTTAACTTTTTGTGCCGAGAAAACAGGTGCGCCCGACGCTTGCGGCAATTTGCATCTGAAACAGAAGGCACGATGACGATCCTTGCGCTCTTCTTGGTATTGATTGTCTTCACCGTTGCCGGATTTGCCGTCGATATCATGCGTTACGATCGGGAAAGGGTGCGACTGCAATATGCCCTTGACCGCGCCGTTTTGGCAGCAGCGGACCTGGATCAGGAGCTTTGCCCCCGTGTTGTCGTCAACGATTACATTACCAAGGAAGGCTTCAACCCTGATATCATCAGCAATATCGAAGTCGAACCCGAGACATGTAAGACAAATGCGGACGGCTCTGTTGAACAGATCGCCGAGCTTGAAGGCAAGCGCAAGGTTTTAGCCAGTGCTGACATGAGCGTCGAGACCCACTTTATGAAGTGGAGTGGTGTCGATCTTATCGATTCAACCGCGACCAGCGTTGCCGAAGAATCGATTGGTAACGTTGAAATCTCGTTGGTTTTGGATGTGTCAGGCTCAATGCGCGGAACAAAGCTGACCAACCTACAGAAGGCCGCAAACGACTTTATTGATGAAATGGTTCTGAAGTCAGAAGACGGTAGATTGTCAATTTCGATCGTACCCTATTCCGAACAGGTCTCGGTGCCTGACTATCTGATGGATTCCTTGAATACGATCGGTGCCAACGAAGTTGCAAATTGCATCGACTTCCAGGCCTCGGACTTCACGACAACCAATTTCAACTATTACGATATCGTCGATGATGGCGGGAATATCATTAGGAAAGGGGACTACATTCCTCAGACCTTACACTTCAAGGACAGCGGCACAAACGACAGAAGATTCAGTGATACTTTGGTATCCAGTAACATCTGCCGGCTTGAATCCGCGACTGACCAACGGGAAATGACCGTTATCCAGAATGACCCGGATATTTTGAAGGACCAGATTGATAATCTGGTCGCAAGCGGCTGGACTTCGATTGATCTTGGATTGAAGTGGGGCTTGACCTTGCTTGATGACAGTATTCAGCCATTGATTGCCCAGATTGCAGACAGCTCCGAAATCCCAGACTCGTTCGCCATTCGGCCTGCACCGAACACCACGACAGACACCCTTAAGGTACTCGTGCTGATGACGGATGGGGAAAACACCTATCAGCATAAGGTAAACTCACCCTATAACGAGGGTGGCTCCAATATTTATTGGAACGAAAGTGCACAGACTTATTCCATCTATGATGATGAAAATGGGCATTGGGCTTGGCCAAATGTAAATACCACCATTTGGGATAATAATACCGGCGGGTACTGGACTCGTGACAAGTTCCAGGATCATGCGCACGGAAATGGTACCTACAAACGATATCGTTGCCGGGATTACTACAATGGCACCTGTTACGATATCGACAGATCGAATGATCGCGACTTCAACGAAAGCGGTTCGTCGCCAGCAGAACTAGATTGGCCTGATGTCTGGGCGCATACGGAGAAAAACGCGATCCGGAATATGTTCCGCCATGCCTACGGTTGGACCCGTGGCAATGAATTCGCGGCTGCGTCGACCACCGAAATCGGCCCTTCAACCAAAAATCCACGGGTTGTCGATCTTTGCGTAGAAGCTGAGAAAGAAAAAGTCATAATTTTCTCGATCGCTTTCGAAGCCCCCTACGGCGTCAAGCAGATGCTGAAAGACTGTGCGATCAAACCTGCCCGCTACTACGAAGCAACTGGCACACAGATTGAACGTGTCTTCGATTCAATCAGCACTTCGATTCAAAACCTGAGGCTGACCCAATGATCATGTCGTTGCGAATACGGGCGCAAAGGTTCTGGCGTAAAGAGGATGGCGCATCCTCGAGCATTGAGTTTATGTTCTGGTTCCCTCTCTTCTTATATGTCGCATATTCTGGCATGGACCTGGGATTGATCTCATTTCGCCACGCCGACCTTGAGCGGTCGTTGGACATGACGATCAGGGAGGTTCGACTGAATCGCCTGCCGCCTGGCGAAGACACGTGGGATCATGCCCTTCTGAAGAAGATGGTGTGTGAGAACGCAATCATTTCCGACTGTTCTGAAAATCTCGCGCTCGAGATGAAATCCATTGACCCCCGCGTCGGCAACCAGCTGGATCCTACGCCTTATTGCGTTGATACACCGGCGACGATCAGAAAACCCGAAGATGTTGCCTTTGAATTGGGAACCTCGAACGAAATGATGATTATTCGAGCCTGCCTCGAAGTCTCACCTGTATTCGGCCTCTCCATGATGAACGATCTGGTAAGGCAAGATAATGACGGGCAGTGGGAAATACACGCCTCTTCTGTGTTTGTTCATGAACCATTTGGAGGCTCATCAAGTACTCCCACTGGAGGTGGCACTTCTGAACCGGAGGACGTAGCAGATGCCGGCGGCTAATTTCTCAATCAGAGGCGCAATTGCAAGAGCCGTTCGTCGCTTCCGGCGTCGGGAAGACGGCATCATGTCTGTTGAAGCCATGCTGATATTGCCGTTGCTATACTGGTCTATGCTTGCTTCATACACCTACTATGACGCCTATCGGCAAAGTGCGCGTAATATCAAGGGTGCCTACGCGGTTGCCGATGTGGTTTCGCGTGAAGATGGCAATGTGACCGAAGCCTACGTAAACACGATGTATGATCTTTTGGAGACCATGGTCGAAACGCGCGCGCCGGTAACATTACGGATGACCTATCTTACATTTGATGCCGAGAACGACATCCATAATGTACTGTGGTCCTGCGTTCGTGGCACAGGCCTGCCGAAATGGTCAAACGCAGACATTGACGACATAAAGCCTCGGCTACCCGCGATGCCTGACAATGGATCGATGATCGTGGTCGAAACCCGGAACACATATCGGCCGCCATTCTATATCGCATTTGAATTCGCCGAATTTGACATGAACAACCTTGTGTTCACTCATCCGCGCGTATTCGACAATATCGTCAATACTGATCCGTCCTGCGTCGTCTAGCTACGACCTTTCAGCAAGCAATCCGGTCAGTATCTCGGACATGAATTTGGTTTCGGCGGCGGCCGTCATTCCGCCGATACCAATGCGGCGCCCGACACGCCACCAAAGGCCTGGAAACCAGTCAAACGATCCTGCCGTGCGGGTTTTGATAATAAATCCATTCGATGGCTTGAACGCAAATACACCTCGGTCGACGGTTTCGACTTCTTGCACTTTGCAAATCACCTGCCCCGAGCTGGTGCGTAAATCGGTAGAGGTCAGTTCAATCCTGTCCTGAGTCGAATGCCACATGTGATGCGACAGCCAGAAAGCCCCAATTCCCACAACAAACAGGAATATCTGCCAACCAAGATCCGGAGGCGATGCTATCGCGACATAAATCACCAGCGCTCCGACAGTGGCCAACATCCCTACTCCGGTCCATCGGCGCGCGGATGAGGCCTGAATAGAGGCCAGAACTTCGTCTTGCATGTCACTCTCCCCGTTACTCGTCTGCTCTAGCTGGTTTGATATGCAAAGAACAACACCCATGTCGCTGGTCTGAGCGTGATTGCACAGACTGCGTGTTCCTGCGCAAATTGATTACGCCGGGACTGGCCATAAATTGCGGCTAAGCAATCAGGAGGCTAGAATGTCCCTCAGACCGATCCTTGAGACGCGCACTTCGGTTCCAACAATGGAAGGCGCGGGTGTCAAACTTCATCGCGCATTCGGGTTTCAAGACCCCTCGGAACTGGACCCTTATCTGTTGTTTGATGACTTTCGGAACGACAACCCGCAAGATTTTGTGGCCGGTTTTCCATGGCATCCACATCGCGGCATCGAAACGATCACCTATGTCCTGTCTGGTTCAGTAGAACACAGTGACTCGCTGGGTAATAGCGGCACTTTGGGTGCAGGAGACGTTCAATGGATGACTGCAGGGTCTGGTATTCTGCATCAGGAAATGCCCAAAGGCTCGGACAGCGGCCAGATGCATGGTTTTCAACTATGGGGCAATCTTCCATCGGATCAAAAGATGACTACCCCGCGCTATCAGGACGTCCAAAGCACCGAGATTCCCGAGATTATCGAAGACGATGGTACTGCGGTCCGGGTAATAGTCGGCACTTTCTGGGGCCGTACAGGTCCTGTCGACGGGATCGCTGCAGATCCGCAATATCTGGATATCAGTATACCGGCAGGCATGAAAAAGACCTTTCCAATAGATACCTATCGTCGCGCGTTCGCCTATATCTTTGAAGGGAGCGCTGCCTTCGCGGATGCCTCCCGCCCTTCTGGAGTGCTTTTGGAAAAGGAAATCGCCGGGCAAGAGGTCAATATCCGCGACATGTCTGGAGACCGGACATTAGTTCGGTTTGGAACTGGGGATGAAATCACCGTTCAGGCCGGGCCCGATGGTGTGCGATTTCTTCTGATCTCTGGGGCTCCGATTAATGAACCTGTCGCATGGCACGGACCGATCGTCATGAACACGCAGGCCGAATTGCAGCAGGCCTTTCGTGAATTGCGCAACGGCACATTCATCCGCCCGGCCCATTGAGGGCCGGTCAGGCGGTGACGGCCTTGCGCACCATATCCCAATAGACCTGTTCAACCTCATCCAACGACAATCGCCCGCCGCTGCGGTACCAGGTGATCACGCCGTTGAGCATGGCGATCACCGCCAAAGTGGCGATTTTGGTATCGGTAACCGAGAATTGGTCCGATTGCTGTCCTATGCGCAAGATACTCTCCAGCGAGTCTTCGTAGCGGCGGCGCAGCGCTTCAATTTCGGTGAAATTTTCGGGCGTCAGATTGCGCAGTTCCATATAGGCGATAAATACTTCATCCGGGCGCTGAAGGTGAAAACGGATGTGGAACCCGACAAACTGGCGCAGCGCATCGTGTGGGTCGTCAAACTGCTCAAGCTCTTCATATGCAGCCAACAAATCCTGCATATGATCGCGCATAAGACGGAACAACAGGCTTTGTTTATCAGGGGTATAATTATACAGGGCTCCGGCCTGCACCCCCACCTCTCCCGCGATCTGTCGCATCGATACAGCGGCATAGCCGTGACGGGCAAACAACCCCAACGCTGCCTCGCGAATGCGAGGGCCGGTGATGTCTGAATGAGAGCCTTGTGTACGTGCCATGAACTTATCCTATATGAACGGTTGTTCAGATAGAACCCCGCTTGAACCAGCGCGGTAAAAGGTGCATCACATGAAAAACTCTGCAACCCAAAGGTCTGCGATGAAGCTTTTGCCGTCGATATTTCTTGTGCTCGCCACTGCGAGTTGCGCGAATATCCCCGAGTTGGAAGGCAGCGAAACCGCCGCATTGCGCAAGGCCCCCTATCCCAAACTCATTGCATTGGATCCGGCCCTCGGTGCCCCCACTGATCCCGTCAGCGAAGCGGAAGAGGTTGAAGAGGATTTGTCGACGCGCGGCGAAGCCTTGGCGAAAAAAGCCGAGGCGTTGCAAAATGCCGAGATTAACTAGGATTTTGCCTGCGCCTAAGCCTCCGAAAGATTAGACGGATTGCACCCTTGCCCTTAACCCGCTAAGGCAGCCCGCAAAGGACACTTCGCCATCGCGGGCGGCATTGCGAGCAGAAAGGACCCAAGGGAATGACACAGGCGCTGAGGCTTGGAATTGCCGGTCTGGGAACTGTCGGAGTGGGAGTGGTCAAAATCGTACGCCGGCATGCCGATCTTTTGCAGGCGCGCACCGGGCGCCCCGTTCAGATCACCGCTGTTTCGGCTCGCGATGCCAATAAGGATCGTGGCGTAAATCTATCCGACTACGCGTGGGAAACCGATCCGGTTTCCTTGGCAAAACGTGACGACGTCGATGTTTTTGTTGAACTGATGGGCGGTGAGAACGGTCCCGCAAAAGCCTCTGTCGAGGCGGCATTGGCTAGTGGAAAAGATGTCGTCACTGCCAACAAGGCGCTGCTGGCCATCCATGGACAGGACTTGGCGGAAAAGGCCGAAGCTGCACGCCGCGTCATTCGGTTCGAGGCAGCCGTCGCGGGTGGTATCCCGGTGATCAAGTCTCTGACCGAAGGGCTGGCTGGCAATGAGATCACACGCGTCATGGGTGTGATGAACGGCACCTGCAACTACATCCTGACCCGGATGCAATCGCAGGAGTTGGGCTACAACGCTCTTTTCGAGGAATGCGCGCAGCTTGGGTATCTAGAAGCCGATCCCAATCTGGACGTTGGTGGCATCGATGCGGCGCATAAATTGGCGCTGCTGTCATCGATTGCCTTCGGCACCAAGCCGAATTTCAACGGGATCGAGATTGAAGGCATTCAACAGATCAGCCTGGATGACATCCATCAGGCTCACGACATGGGATACCGGATCAAGCTGTTGGGCGTGGCTCAGCGCACTGCCCGGGGACTAGAGCAGCGTATGCAACCCTGTCTGGTGCCGAGTGACTCTCCGTTGGGTCAGCTGGAAGGTGGAACCAACATGGTCGTGCTGGATGGCGATGCAGTTGAGCAGATTGTTCTGCGTGGCCCCGGTGCGGGCGAAGGTCCCACTGCAAGCGCTGTGATGGGCGATGTCTGCGATCTGGCACGCGGATTGCACATCCCGACATTTGGCCGCCCTGCCGCATCACTGGAAGAGGCAAAGCCTGCCGTTACTGGTTTGCCTGCGCCCTACTATCTGCGGCTGGGCCTGCAGGATAAACCAGGCGCGCTGGCCAAGGTTGCCTCTATTCTGGGAGATGCAGGCGTCTCGATTGACCGGATGCGCCAGTATGGGCATGCCGAAAGCACCGCGCCCGTGTTGATCGTCACTCATAAGACTACACGCGCAACTCTTGACGTCGCGCTTGAAGGCTTGCGCGACACGGATGTTATCGCGGGTGAGCCTGTCGCCTTGCGCATTGAAGAGGTTTGAGCTTGCGACCTGCATGAAACGCAAGCTATGCCGGTAATTACGGCTTTATTGACCTGAGGATACGAACATATGAGTGCTGCCAAGATCGATTTTAACGACCGCCTTCTGTCTCTGGGCCTTGCGCGGGTGGCGGAACAGGCCGCGCTGGCGTCCGCCTCATTGGTTGGCCGGGGTGATGAGAAAGCCGCTGATCAGGCTGCTGTAAACGCGATGCGGGAACAGCTGAACCTTCTGGACATCGAGGGTGTCGTCGTCATTGGTGAGGGCGAGCGCGATGAAGCACCGATGCTGTATATCGGCGAAGAGGTTGGTACTGGCAATGGGCCGGGCGTGGACATTGCGCTGGACCCGCTGGAAGGCACCACGCTGACAGCCAAGGATATGCCAAACGCCTTGACGGTGATCGCCATGGGACCGCGCGGCTCGATGCTGCACGCGCCTGATGTGTATATGGACAAACTGGCCGTTGGCCCCGGCTATCCTGAAGGCGTTGTCAATCTGGACATGAGCCCGCGCGAGCGTGTTGAGGCTCTGGCCAAAGCCAAAGGGTGTGAGCCTGCAGATATCACCGTTTGCATCTTGGAGCGTCCTCGTCACGAAGCAATGATTGCTGAAGTCCGCGATACCGGCGCCTCTATCCGCCTGATCACCGATGGTGACGTCGCTGGCGTCATGCACTGCGCCGAAAGCGAAGTGACCGGGATCGACATGTATATGGGCCAAGGCGGCGCACCCGAAGGGGTTCTGGCAGCTGCTGCGCTGAAATGCATGGGGGGACAGATTTTTGGCCGCCTGTTGTTCCGCAACGATGACGAACGCGGCCGCGCCGCCAAGGCAGGCATCACCGATCTGGACCGCGTTTATGCGCGCGACGAGATGGTGACTGCAGATGTCATCTTCGCTGCCACTGGCGTGACCGGAGGCTCTCTGCTTCCACGCATCAAGCGGGAACCGGGCTGGGTTGAGACAACGACGCTGCTGATGCGGTCAAAGACCGGTTCTGTTCGTCGCATGTCTTATCGGACGCCTATGTGGCCACATACCGACGCTTAGCGGCTTGCGCCGTTGCCTTCGGCGAGAGTATCTAAAAAGATGAAGAGGCCGGGTTCGAAGGGGCCCGGCCTTGGCGCATGAGGTGAGATGTGGCGTTTCTGGGCGTAGAGCAATCGTTGACCGGTCGGCGTTGGGTTGGACCGGGGATAGAGGTCGAGCGGTCAGCTGAGATGATGGCGCAGCAGACCGATTTGCCGCGCGCCGTTTGTCAGGTGCTGGCGCGACGCGGTGTTCCGGTGATGGAGGCCTCGGGCTTTCTGGAGCCAAAGTTGAAAGAACTGCTGCCTGATCCGCGTTCGATGAAGGACATGGAGCTTGCCGCTTCGCGGTTTCTTGAAGCGGTGCGTAATCGTCAAAATATCGCGGTGTTTGCCGATTATGATGTGGATGGGGGCAGTTCGGCTGCGCTACTGCTGGTGTGGCTGCGCCAGATGGGAATAGCCGCAACGCTCTATGTGCCCGACCGGATTGATGAGGGCTATGGACCAAATGTACCGGCGATGCAGGAATTGGCAGTTAGCCATGATCTGATCATTTGCGTGGATTGCGGAACACTTAGCCATGAACCTATCGCGGCGGCGAATGGTGCAGATGTAATCGTTTTGGATCATCATTTGGGGGGAGAAACCCTGCCGGATTGCGTCGCAGTGGTGAACCCGAACCGGCAGGATGAAAGCGGTGATCTGGGCTATTTCTGCGCGGCTGCGGTGGTGTTTCTGATGCTGGTCGAGGCGGGCCGCCAACTCCGCGAGGCTGGCGCCAAAGGGCCGGATCTGATGGCCATGCTGGATCTTGTGGCGCTGGCTACGGTGGCCGATGTCGCGCCGCTGATTGAGGCCAACCGGGCCTTGGTGCGGCAAGGACTGAAGGTGATGGCCCAGCGGCAACGGCCAGGGCTGGTGGCGTTGTCGGACGTGGCCCGCATGGATACTGCGCCCAACAGCTATCACCTAGGTTTTTTGCTGGGGCCGCGCGTGAATGCAGGTGGGCGCATTGGGCAGGCTGATCTGGGCGCGCGGTTGCTAAGCACTGACTCGGCGACCGAAGCCGAAGCCCTATCCGAGCGACTAGATGCCCTGAACTCGGAACGGCGTGAGATCGAGAACACAGTGCGCGCTGCAGCACTGGCACAGGCGGATGAACGCGGGCTTGATGCACCGTTGGTGTGGGCTGCTGGTGAGGGATGGCATCCCGGTGTCGTAGGCATCGTTGCATCGCGGCTGAAAGAGGCCGCAAACCGGCCCGCGATCGTGATCGGGTTTGATGGAGATGAGGGCAAAGGGTCGGGCCGTTCCGTCTCGGGCATTGACCTGGGCGCGTCGATCCAGCGTCTGGCAGCCGAAGGGTTGTTGGTCAAAGGTGGTGGACACAAGATGGCGGCAGGTCTGACGGTGATGCGGGATCAGTTAGAGCCCGCCATGGCGCGCCTGTCGGAACTCCTGGCCAAGCAGGGTGCGGGGCAAGCAGGCCCTGCCGATCTGAAACTGGACGGGGCACTGATGCCTGGCGCCGCAACAGTCGACCTGATCGAGCAGATCGAAAAGGCAGGCCCGTTCGGGGCCGGTGCGCCTGCCCCACGCTATGCTCTGCCCGATCTGCAGGTGCGCTTTGCAAAACGCGTAGGCGAAACACATCTGAAACTGTCGCTATCGGATGGCATGTCCGGAGGACTGGATGCGATCGCCTTTGGTGCGTTCGATGGTCCGCTGGGGGATCGCCTCTCAAATCATGGCGGTGCCCGCTTCCATTTCGCAGGTCGGCTTGAGGTCAATTCCTGGGGCGGTCGGCAGGGCGTGCAACTGCGACTGGAGGATGCGGCAGAAGCCGTCTGACACCTTTTTCAACACGCCGTACAACCAGTCAAAAAAGTTTCGTAGCCTTGCGTTTTTCGTCTTGCGGGGGGGGAAGGTAAACCGTAAAAGGCCCTCCACAAGCCAACGTGGCCCGTTCGTCTATCGGTTAGGACGCCAGGTTTTCAACCTGGAAAGAGGGGTTCGATTCCCCTACGGGCTACCATTTCGTTTGTTTGGTCTAAATGGCCCGTTCGTCTATCGGTTAGGACGCCAGGTTTTCAACCTGGAAAGAGGGGTTCGATTCCCCTACGGGCTACCATTTCCACACACTTTCAATGCTTTAGGAAGCTGGATCCGGACAGCCAGCGCGCACTAACGCTATTCGCGCAGACTGACATCGTCCAATGTCGTCAGCCCAGTCTGCGCCATTACAATGCTCAATTCGTCGCTGAGAACATCCCAAAGTTGTTCCAGACCCGGCTCTCCGGCAGCGGCGATGGCATATTGCAGTATTCGTCCCACAAAGACAAAATCCGCTCCGACTGTCAGAGCCTTGAGGATATCTTCGCCGGATCTGATGCCGCTATCATAAAAAATCGGGAAGTCCGGCCCAAGCGCATCACGGATTTCTGGCAGCTTTTCGATGGGTGCAGGTGCAGAGTCCAGCTGCCTTGCGCCATGGCTGGAGACCTGAATTGCATCCACCCCTGCCGACACAAGTGTTCGGGCATCTTCGACATCCAAAACGCCTTTTATCACCAATTTTCCCGGCCAGGCATCGCGTAACCGGCTCAGCGTATCCCAATCGGCACGCGCGCGGCTTTCAGTTCTGTCAAAATCGTAACCTTCCGCATCGAAATTCGCCATCACAGGGCGACCCTTGAACAAGGTGGTCAACGACCACCGAGGGTGCAGAGCAAAGTCGAGGAACTGGCGCGGTCCGATACGAAACGGCATCTTGAACCCATGGCGCAATTCGCGTGGACGCCGACCAACCTCGGGCACATCTACAGTCAGAACCAGAACGTCATAACCTGCGAATTTCGCCCGCTCGACCAGTTTGAACGTGCCTGAGCCTTCTCCACTGAAATAAAGCTGAAACCAGGCATTGCCTTCGGCTTCGGCAATGATCTCTTCCATTGAGGTAGACGCAACTGTGGATACGACATGAGGCACACGGTTGTGTGCTGCCAAACGCGCCAGCATCAGATCAGCGCCAGGAGCTGAAAGGTTGCACATTCCCATCGGGGCAATCCCAAAAGGCCGATCTGATTGTTGGTCTAAAATCTGCGCCGACAGCGATCGCTGGCTCACATCCTTCAAGATACGCGGACGCAGAGTAATGGCATCCAAGGCAGCACGGTTTCGTGCCGCCCCGGATTCCTGTCCGGCAGCGCCGTCGATATAGTCAAACACCATCCAAGGCAGCCTGCGACGCGCTAGGCGTCGCGCGTCCTCGGCCGAATGAATGGTGCTGGCGGCCATCAGGCCTGAACGGCCTTCATGA
Organism: Ruegeria sp. AN6; assembly: GCF_056540425.1. Lineage (NCBI taxonomy): Bacteria > Pseudomonadati > Pseudomonadota > Alphaproteobacteria > Rhodobacterales > Roseobacteraceae > Ruegeria > Ruegeria sp. AN6. The sequence continues at coordinate 311,360 of NZ_JBQFWR010000002.1, read as the reverse complement.
AGCGGTCACGAATGACCACCGGGTCCATTGTAATCGGTGGCATCTTGGCATTGCCGCTTTCGCACTTGCTGACAATGATGGTCATCTGTTTCGCATCCAGGGCCTCTTGCAGGACACGACCTGTTTCTTCGGCCGCGCACTCAATCACACGTTCACATCCCGCGGCTTCGGCCATCTTTGTAAGCGAGGTTTTTTGACCCGCATAAGTCGGCTGGTCCCCCGTCGACCCGTAGGAACCGTTGTCCACAATCAACAGGATGTAGTTGTCCGCCACATTATTCGCGATGGTTGGCAAAGTACCCAGATTGGTCAGGATCGAGCCATCACCATCAATCACGATCACTGGTTTGGGCTGCGACAACGCCAATCCCAACCCGATTGAAGAGGCCAATCCCATGGTTCCCAGCATATAAAAATTTGACGGTTGGTCGTCGATGGCGTGCAGTTCCTGACTGGGAATGCCGATGTTGCAGACAACCAGTTGATCACGCAGGATCGGAGCGATTTCCTTGAGAATTTCAGAACGGATCATTGGTCGCCGTAGCCTCCCCAGAAATTGGCATCGGTCAAGATCGCGACCGGCTTATTGCACATGAACGTATATTTCAGGATCGCGTCCAGTTCTTCGACATCTGACTGATGGTGGAAATGATAGGTCGGTATGTTGAGCTGAGCCAAAAGGGCCTTGGTATGAACGGCCATTTCGACCTGACATGCAATCGGTTCACGCAGCTCTCCGCGATATGAAATCAGCATAGGCAGTGGCATCCTATAATACTGAATCAAAGTCGCCAGCGTGTTGATGGTAACACCAATGGCCGTATTCTGCATGATGATCGCTGGGCGTTTTCCACCCATCCATGCGCCGGCACACAGGCCCATGCCCTCGTCTTCTTTGTTCGACGGGATATGGAAAATCCCATCTCGCGCATCGATATGTTCGATTACGCCTGCAAGTTGCTTGCATGGAACGGTGGTCACAAACGAGATATCGTTCGCAACCAGGTCGTCTGTTATCTTTTTGTCTATGTCCATATCCGGAGTATCTGTCCTGTTTAGGGCGCATTGCGCGATTTGGCGTGTCAGTTTGAAAGCTAGGATGTGCGACAGACATGAACCGCACAAGGTGCGTGTCGGATCACACGCGCAGCGGTGCTGCCAAGGAAAAAGTCGCTGAGGCCCGGTTTGTGCGAGCCAACAACGATACAATCCACATCATGTTTTTCAGCAAATTCAAGAATGGCGCGATAGGAACGTCCCTTGACCATTTCGGTTGTCACATCACCATGGCCGGCCGTTTTCTCTGCCAACCTCTGCTGGGCTTTATCCCACGCGCTGCGCACGGCCTCCTCATCGAGATACGCGCTGACAGAACTATGTGGCGCCTCATAGACATGCAGCGCGGTGATCTGTCCGCCCGGATTGCATAAGGTTTTGGCGGCGGTGAGGGTTGTGCCGGAAACGCCGTGATCCAGCGCCATGGGGACCAGAACTCTGTCGTACATTTGTGCTCTCCTTATTCTTGGGCAGGTGTCTTATGCCCAGGGATCGAGGATTATCTTGGGCGCAGCCACCGAACCAGAACGCAGGTCCTGAAAGGCAGTAGCACCGTCAGACAAAGGGCGCATCTCGGGCCAATCCAGCGGACCGAGGCAACCATCGAAGATCGCGCGTGCGGTATCTCGGAAATCCTGTGCAGTGTAGGTATAGGTGCCGATGAACGTGATTTCCTGCAGAGTCATGCGGCGGATATCTAAGCCTCCGGCATCCTCGCCTAGCCCAACATGTGCAATCACCCCCCCCGGCAATGCAACAGCAGATGCCGTTGCGCGCGTAGCTGCAATTCCGACCGCATCTACAACCAGTGGCACAGTGCCGTGAAACACATCGATGGTTTGCTGGCCGCAACGCTCGGACAGATAAGCCCGACGCTCGGCATTGGGTTCCTGAACAATCACGTCAGTCACACCCATTGCGCGCAAGGCAAGAGCCGCCGCAAGTCCGATGGCCCCTCCACCGATGACCAGAGCGCGACGGTCCATTCCCGGACGCAACGCTTGCAGTGCAAGACGCACAGCATGCCAACTGACTGCCAATGGTTCCGTCAACGCAGCCTTTTCCAAGGGCACGTCATCCGGTATCGGAACCAAATTGCGATCCGGGATGGCCACAAATTGAGCAAACGCGCCTTCGCGCGGGGGCATCGAGATGATCTGGCGGTTGGGACAGAGGTTTTCCCGACCTGACGCGCAAGCAGAGCAAGAACCACAGTTGACCAGAGGATTTATGGTCACACGTTGGCCATCGCGGGGCCCACCGGTAACAACACCGGCCGCTTCATGTCCCAGGATAAGGGGCGCAGGGCGGCGCGCGTCATGCCCCAGATAGGCATGCATGTCGGATCCGCAGATGCCAGAGGCTTGGATGCGGATCAGATGCTCTCCTACCTGAGCGACCGGCATGGGCACATCGTGGAAACCGAGCGTTTCATTACCTTCGTAAACCAGGGCTTTCATTTCGCCGTAAACCCCCCGTCAACCATCAGGATTTGACCCGTGACATAGGCAGATGCCTCAGAACACAGAAACAGCAGCGGCCCGTCGATGTCTTCAAGCCGACCATTGCGGCCAATGCAGGTTTGCGCCGCATTGCCCGCTGCACGATGCTCGTCGCTGAACACAGCTTGTGTGAGCTCGGTTGGAAAGAACCCCGGCCCAATCGCGTTTGCGGAGATCCCGAAGCCAGACCAAGCCTCTGCCATCGCACGGGTCAGCTGACCGACCCCACCCTTGCTTGCCCCATAGGCGATGCCACCGGGGAAAGCGCGGAAGGATTGCAGCGAGGCGAAGTTAACAATTCGTCCCCAACCTCGCTGCCTCATTGCTGGCACCATTGCCTGACTCAGAAAAAACGGAGCAGATAAGTTCAGCGCCAGAGTTCTATCCCATTCGGCAACCGTGACCTCATCTGCTGGCTGCCGGGTGTTTATCCCGGCGGCATGTACCAGAATATCCGGGGCGCCGAAGGGTCGCGAAATCTCTGCGACCAATGCCTCTGTCTGACTTTGGTTTGCCACATCCGACTGCACATAGGCAGCGTCCGCACCAATTTCCGCACAGAGGCTCTGCAAAGCTTCTGCCCTGCGTGCCACGGCCACAACCCGCGCCCCCGCCGCCGCAAGCGTAATGGCCGCCTGTCTTCCCAGCCCTGAACTGGCACCGGTGACGCAAACGGTTCGTCCGGTTAGGTCAAACAATGCGCGTGGGTCAGCCATTCGCGGTCAGGTCAAAGGTTTCATCCGGGAAATACTTCGCCAATCTAACGTCAGCAGCACGCGCATGGCCCTCCATGCCCTCAAGTCGCGCAATTCGGGCGGTGGCTTCAGCGACCGGCTTCGAGCCGTCCCGTGTGGATCGCTGCCATGTCACGATCTTCATGTATTTATGAACCGACAAGCCGCCAGTGTAGCTTGCCGCTCGTGAAGTCGGAAGCACGTGGTTGGTGCCCGCCGCTTTGTCACCGTAGGAAACCGTAGTTTCCTCACCCAGAAATAACGAACCGTAGCAAGTCAGCCGATCCAGCCACCAGTCCAGATCATCAGCCTGAACCGTCAAATGCTCGGGCGCATATTCGTCGGAACAGGCTGCCATTTCCTCGCGATCCGCACACAGAATGACCTCGGCATAATCGCGCCAGGCTGCGGCTGCATTCTCACGATTCACCTCTGGCAAGTCGTTGATATAGGCTGGCACCAATCGCATGACCTCTTCCGCTAATGAACGGTTGTCGGTCACCAGCCAGACCGGAGAGTTGTAACCGTGTTCGGCCTGACTCACCAAGTCGGTGGCCACAATATGTGCGTCCGCCGTGGAATCGGCGAGGATCAGGCTGTCGGTCGGTCCGGCGATCATATCGATACCGACGCGACCAAACAGTATCCGTTTGGCTTCGGCAACAAACTGGTTGCCAGGGCCAACAAGAATATTTGCCTTTGGCAGCCCGAATAGGCCAAAGGTCATTGCCGCAACCCCCTGAACGCCCCCCATCGCCATGATTTTATCTGCACCGCAAATGTGCGCCGCATAGATGATAGCAGGCGCAACCCCTACCCCAGGGTGCGGTGGTGAGCAGGCCGTAATGTGCTTGCAACCCGCCACCTTGGCCGTTGTCACGGTCATGATGGCGCTGGCGATATGACTATAACGGCCGCCCGGCACATAGCAGCCGGCAGCATCCACCGGGATCGCCTTTTGACCCGTAATAAAACCCGGTGATATTTCGATCTGCACATCATGCACTGTGCTTTTCTGCAGCTCGGCGAACCGGCGCACATTATTGTGCGAAAAGCGGATATCAGCCTTGAGCTTTTCCGGCACAAGCGCGCAAGCCGCCTCGATCTCTTCCGGGGTCAAAAGTACATTGCCCTCGTAATTGTCGAACTTTGCGGCATATTCCAGTGCTTTGGCGTCACCCCCACTCTCGATATCGTTCAGGATGTCCTGCACGATTTTGTGGGTCTCAGACGCGTCTGATTTTGGGGTCAGATCTGCCTTTTTCAGATATTCGCGAGTCATTACCGGGTAGTCCTATTTATAGATATCGGGAAGCAGCGTGGTCGAGATCGGTGGGAAATATGCAATCAACAGCACCACAATCAACATTGTCAGCACAAAGGGTATGGCGCGGGCAGCAATCTTGAGTATGGACTCGCCCGTGATGCCCGAGACAACAAAGAGGTTCAATCCCAACGGAGGTGTGATGAATCCCACACCCAGCGCGGTGATCATCATGATGCAGAACTGAATCTCATTCATTCCGATATTGTCGGCCAGTGGCTTCAGGATTGGTGCCAGGATCACAATATTGGGCGTTGTTTCCATGACGCAGCCTGCGGCGATCAGAATACAGATCATCAGCAGGATCAACAGCATCGGATCATCAGTCAAACCAGTCACCGCCGTCACGAACCCCTGAGGGACTCCCATGATTGCCAGCGCTTCGGCCAGCGGGGCCGAGAACGCGATGATTGGCAGGATTACCCCGTTCACTTTGGCAGAACTGACCAGCATCGCAGGAAAGTCGGATAGCTTCAGAGTTCCCAAAATGAAGCCCATCACGATGGTGACGACAACCGCGGTCGCACCGGCCTCTGTCGGGGTCAGGCGGCCAGAGAAAATTCCGTAGAAGATAATCCCGGGCACGATGAAGGCGTACCAACCGGATTTTAGCGAATGACCAAGGTTACCGAGCCATTCGCTCAGTCCCATATTGCCCCCGGTTTCATAGGTATAGATCCGGTTCATGATAATATTGGTAATCAGGATCGAAACCAAAATCGCTAGGCCGGGGATTAACGCCGCAAGAAATAGGGTCGAGGCTGAAATGCCCAACACGAGGCCGATGATGATGTAGGCGATCGAAGGTGGAATCAGGATGCCGGTACAGGCGCCCGCAGCCACCAGCGCACAGGCATAAGGTCGCGGGTAACCGCTTTCGACGAGGCGTGCGATGGTCATCCGCCCCACCGCAGCAGCGCCCGCCGCATCAGAGCCCGAAATCGCGGCAAACATCCCGCAAACCAGCACCGTGGCTGACCCGAAACCTCCGCGCGTCCAACAGGTCAGCGCTTCAGCGACATCAAGGAATTTCTTACTAAGCCCAGTCCTTACAAGAACATCCCCGGTCAGGATGAAAAGGGGGACAGCTGTTAAGGCAAAGGCGTCTATTCCGGTGAACAGGCTTTCACCAACCGCGCTCAGCGGCAGATCCCCTGACATGACCAACATGACAATCGCGGCGGTGCCGATCGCCGCCCATACCGGTACGGCCAATGCGATCAGGCCAACGAACAGAATGACGGGCAAATAAAAATCCCAGCCGAGCTCGACCGTTTGATTGAGGGAATTCCAAAGCATTCGAGTTCTCCTCAGTCAAACAGTTTGTCGCCTTCGAAGACGGGTGTGCCGTCTCGAAGAGATTTAAAGTCGCGCATCAAGGATTGAATGAGGCGCCATATCATCAGCGCAAACCCGGTGGGGACTGCCATCAGAAACCAAACCTTGGACACCCGCAGCCCATCCGTGACCGAACCGAATTTGGCGGAGACATGGACGGCTTCATAGGACCAGTAGAGTGCGATGACTGCCACACCCAGCATCACAAGATCGCCGAATATATACAGAACCGCCTTTGGACGCTGCCCCATGTAGTGCATGAGCACGTCGATACGGATATGAGCACGTTCCTTGACCGCTGCCGCCGCTCCGATCCAGGCGAGATAGATGAAAGAGTAGCGAACGATTTCCTCGCCCCAGATCGAGGAAAAGGCAAATACCTCGCGCCGCAGCACCTCGATCGCCATGGTAATGACAAGCATCACGTAGAACACCAGTAGCAGCCAGCGTTCGGCGTCGCGGTTGATCTTTTGCAATAAGGTCATATCCAGCCCCGATCCCTGGCAGCGCTCAATTTTGCCGGTCCAAAGGGACCGCTGCCATCTGGTTAAATGGGAAAAAGCAGGCGAAGGGCGTTTGCCCCTCGCCCAACTATATTACGCGTCGTGGACGTAGTATTTGCCCTGCGTACCAGCCGCTTCGACCAGTTTCTCGAAATTCTCCATCGAGCCCGCCAGTTCGGTCTTGAAAGGATCCCATTCCGAACGCTGGTAGCCACCGGCATCTTGCCACTCGGCCAATTGATCGTCAGACAGCGAATGGAATTGCACGCCCGCCTTGTTGAGTTCGGCCATTGCAAAGGCCCTTGCTGAGGGAACTTTGGACAGATTCTGATGGCTGGTCATTTCAGAACCCCACATGATCCCTTCCTGCACGTCGGCTGGCATGGAATTGAACCACTCAAGGTTACAGGAATAGACCTGACTGTCAGGCACCGCCTGTGTGAAGGTGACATTGCTGAGGATGTCTTTGAATCCAAAGACATACAGTGCTCCGACCGATGGATCGAGCGCATCCGCAACACCCTGTTTGATCGCCGATGGCGTCTCACCCCAGGCAACCGGTGTCGGGTTCGCACCGACCATCCGATAATATTGCTGCAACATTTTTGATCCCGGCACGCGGAATTTTACACCGCTCATATCAGACGGTGTCATGATCGCGTTCCCGCCCTGCCGCACAGCGACAACACGCGGATCGATGACAACGTAGAACAGGGCCTTGAACCCAGCAGCTTCGACTTTGGGGTGAACTTCATTGGTCCACGTGTCCGAATGCACCAGGTTTGTGAACCGCTGGTTCGAGCCGCAGAGATACGGCATGTTGATCAGGTCAACGGTTGACGCAAAGGGCGCAAAGTTTGACAGCGAATGCTGGGCCGCCTGAATTGTTCCACCCTGAACTTTCTGGACCAGTGCGCCGCCTGCACCCAATTGGCCACCTGGGGCAAGCTTGACATATACCTTGCCGTTGGTGGCGTTCTGAATGTTCTCTTTCAGATCCAATTGCATAATCGGATAGCTACGCGAAGCACCCAAAACATAAGCTGTGGCGACAGTCATTACGTGATCGGCCGCTTTTTCGCGTTCTTTTTCTTCTTTGGCGGTCTGCGCCGCCGCCTCTGATGACCACAACACGCCACCCGCACCAGCCACAAGCGCCGCTGTGAACGAGCCGGTTGAGGCCAGTTTCAGAAAATTCCGGCGCTCAGCAGATTTGAGGCCATCCTTGCCATTCGTCATTGTCTTCCTCCCATGAAATCCGTCAGCTGCCGTTTTTGTTTTTATGGTCAGCCTCTTGCTTGAGAATGGCCACCACGAACAAAATCGAGGCGGCAAACAAAACCAGCATTTCCCCGACATCCCCCAGAAACGCACCACCGCCAAAGGCGCCCAAGGCCACATTGGCAAAGAACACGATAAACACAGCGGCAGCAGCCCAGAGGAACATCACGGAATCCCAGTTCGTTATCTCAAATACATTTGTAAGCGCTTACATTGATAATGCAAGCGCTTACATGAATAGATGGCAAATGGGCATTTTTGTGATAAGACGGGCGTCAGATCAGATGCAGGCACAGTATGGGAAAAACCCGTTCAGCTCCGACACTTAACGACGTCGCAAAGGCGGCGGGCGTATCGACCGCCACAGTCTCGCGATGCCTGAACTCACCGGAAAGAGTGGTCGAATCCACGCGCAAGCGTGTGATGCAAGCAGTCGAATCGCTGGGCTATACACCGAATTTCGCGGCCCGCGTGATGGCAGCGAATCGCAGCTTTACGATCGGTGCGATAATCCCGACAATGGACAACGCGATCTTCGCCCGCGGGCTGCAGGAATTTCAGGACCAGCTTCGCGAAAGCGGATATACGCTTTTGGTCTCCAGCTCGGCCTATGATCCCGAAGTCGAGCGAGAACAAATTCGCACTCTTGTCGCGCGCGGTGCAGACGGGTTGCTGCTGATTGGATATGCACGAGATGCAGAGATCTACAAATATCTCCAACAGCACCAGATTCCTTCGTTGGTTGCCTGGTCTTACGATCCAATGGTGCAGCGCCCTTCGGTCGGTTTCAGCAATACCGCAGCAATGGGAGAACTGGCCCGAAAGGTGATTTTGGCCGGTCACCGACAGATTGCAATGATTTCGGGGATAACGAAAGGCAATGACCGGGCTCAAAGTAGGGTTGAGGGTGTCAGACTGGCCATGACGGAAAACAGCCTCGACCCTGACACCTTAACGCTGATCGAAACCACATACGAAATTGAAAAGGGTGCTGAGGCCCTTCGTAAACTCATGAACCTGAGCCCAAGGCCTACGGTAGTGATTTGCGGCAACGACGTTCTGGCCGCCGGGGCCCTGCGCGAAGCACATAACCTTGGCATTCAGGTTCCAGAGCAGCTTTCGATAACTGGATTTGATGACATTGAGTTGGCCGAAATTGTAAGCCCGTCCCTGACGACAGTTCACGTCCCTCATCGCGAAATGGGGCGCAAGGCTGCACAGGAAATTGTAGAAATGGTTGAAGGTAGGTCAGAAGGCCGATCAGTCTGCATAGATACTAGGATGGTCGTTCGTCACTCGTTGGCTGGGCCACCTGATTTGCCCTAGAGATCGTGCCAAAGCGCGTCCGGTATATTCAAGACCATGGGATGACCGTTGAGCGCCCTGATCTTCGATTGAGCTGCAGCCCAACGCTACCGGGTCACAGGTGCGAAAGACAGCGACATCAATTCGCCAGAATCAAATCGATAAGGGGCTTCCAATGTGACAACATCTGCCGGATTGATGTCATTCGGTGCTTTTCGACCTGCAGCCCAAACACGGAGCGCCGGAGCAGATACGCTCACGCGGCGTTCGCCGTGAATTGATCGATCCGGGGCCAGATAGGCCATGTTACCAGCCAGCCAGTTATGGGCAACGATCACGATCTCAGGCGGGGTCTGGTCCAGTATCTGAGGGGTAAGCGCAGCAAACGGAGCCGCACGCTTTGCATTTCCGGCAAGATTATGATGCAGCATGGCCACGACGATCAGCACAGCTAGCCCGCCCGAGATATGGCAGAAGCGCCGGGTTCCAGCTCGACCAATCTTGGGTAGAAGCCACAGCATAATGGCTGGACCTGCAAATATCAGGATGGGTTGCAGCCAGCGATCCTTAATATTGGTACTGCCACTGATGATCACGATCAACGCCATCAGGACCAAAGCCCAAAACACCGTCCGCAGCATAAAACGCAATAGGTCATCTGCGACACCGGGCGCCCCTTGCCGCCGGTAGATCAACCAGAGAATGCTCATAATCAGGGATAGCAGCGCCACAAAACCCAGCGCCGCCATCGACAGCTCGGCTGCGCCGCGCAAGGCCGCCGAAAAGGTGGGCCCATCGCTAGACATGTCGAGTTTGCGCGCGCTGTCAAAGGCAAGGGCCGAATGGTTTAGAATCCACACGATCGGAGCAGCAATCAGAGCCGCAGCGATACCGGCCGACAACAACAACCTCAGCGATAAGAAAGGTTTACGCGTCTCTCGCGCGCTGAGCGCCGCCAGAAGCATAGCCAGGAGCGCAATAGCGTAATTGTACTTGGACAGCCCACCCACCGCCATCACCACGCCTAGCAGGGCATAGCCTTTGGTCGTGGGATTGCGGATCAATCCCCAGATCACCGCGAAACTCAGCGCAGAACAGAGATTGGCGAGAACTGTGTGCGTCAGCGCGCGCTGCGCTTCCCAACTGAATTGATAAAGCATCAACAACGACAGCACCGACACCCCTGCGACTACGGGATTTTGTCGGGTCCGAATAGTCATATAAAGAGTGACGACGGTCGCCAACAGTAACCCGTTCTTCAGCAGCGACAGCCCAAGTATGCTTGGGCCGGTGATCTGGAAAACGGCCCATTGCAACCATGCATACAGTGGTAGTTGGGGGCCGTAACCCCATTGAAGTTCGCGGGCATCCAGCAAAATCTCGGCCTCGTCCAGACCAAGCGCGCCACCCGTTGCAAGCCGGATGACAACGTGCAGCAAGAAGTAACCGCAATATAACCAAAGCCAAAATCTGTCAGTTCCAGCCAACTGCTGAATCCGCCCAGGATTGGTGGATAGCTGGTAAGGATCCGTCTGGGATTGGCTCATGATACGCCCCGATTCCACCGGTGCGTCCCTATCCTGTCGAACTACCGGATTGCTTCCTCGCCGAAGCTAGACCCGATGCAGTCAGACATGTCCAGTTTTTTCACATTCTCGTGTCGAATGCGGTTTAACGACCGCCCATGATGGGCAATCAGGCTGTGCGCTGCGTTTCAGACTGGTTCAGACCGTCAAGCCAATCAGTCAGGCAACCGAGGTCCGGTTCGAGCGCTTCGGCCATCCCGCCCGCGAACTCCTGAAACCGTTCTATATTCAGTTTGTTGAGCCCTACCAGGACCGGTATCCCACGTCCCAACGCGTCCGCTATGAGAGGGCGAAAGCCGCGCCCGTCGGCCTCATGCTTGCCGAACTTGTTGATAATCAGCAACTGAGGAGCGTTATCCAGAGATTGCGTTACCAATCCGACAGCGCGTTCCAACTCGGCCGGGTCCAGACGACACCCACGCGCATTTTTACCCAGCGATTGCGAGATGCGAATGGTTTCTCCGGTCGGCAACACCTTAAGGTCCATATCGCATTTGTAACCTTCGGCGCATTCGGTGTTGGTTTGCACCACACCCGACAACGCGGTGCCCGCATCTGTCAGCGCCTCGGCAAAAGTGCTGAGCAGGCGATCGGTGGCACCGCGATCGGTGGTTGTGACATAGGCGAGATGCATTTGGAGACCTCAAGACTTCGAATGGTGACAGATCAGATAGCACGGGCCGGGCGGTTCGGCCACTCCTCCGTTTTACGGCATCGGCGAGAGCCCGATCACAGCTTCGTGCATATGGAAGATAACTGCGTAGGCAGCGAAAGCGGCAAGCCAGACCCAAAAGCGTGGCCATGGACGAGGCACACGCAAGGAGATACGCGCGGTATTTCGAGACAGGCGATGCCAATCCGACCCCATGTAACGGGCTGTGCGGCGGTCGATCAGAACCATTCCCATCGCAGCGAAGCCCGCGAACAATCCGAACAGGATGACATGTGACAGACTGCCATTTGCCAGTAGGTGGGCAACGGCCCAAAGCATCAGCGCCACTAGGATCGGATGGCGCGTAGTGCGCAGGATGCCGGGGGATTCTGGATCAAAGGAACGATGCCCTAATCCTCCAAAAGAAAATGGGTTCTGGATCGAGAGGCCCGCAATGGCCAGCCAACAGACTATCGGCATAACGAGCACTGGCACCCAGCGGAAGATAGTGAGCGGCGGAATGACCTCGAGATATGGTGCATTGGCAGCGGCGACGATCAGCCAGCCTAATACCACGAGCGAGATCAGTGAGTAGGCAGCAAAGTACCCTGTGCGCCCGAGTGTGCCTATCAGCCAGCCTCGCACGGCTGGTCGCGCTGGAATCATGTGGCTGAGCAGAAAGGTGGCAAGTGCTGCGAGGAAATAGCCCCAACCGGTCATTTTTATCTCCGAACATGTTGCACCCGGATTACGTCGTGATCACGTGTGGGTCTTTGTCCGAAATCAAGTTCGGCATGGGGCGGTTGCCCGCCCCTGCCCTGTCTTAGAGGCCCAGCGCCTTGCGGCGTTCCTCGGCAAAGCCCTGCACCATGCGATCGGCGATCAGGGCCAGAATGGCCATCGCCGCTCCAGCCGAGATGCCAAGCCCCACATCAGCCTGCCCCAGTGCCAGATAGATCGACTGACCCAGACCGGTGGTGCCGATCAATGCGGCGATCACCAACATGGCAAAGGCATAAAGGATGGTCTGGTTCAAACCCAGCAGGATGGTGGGCGCAGCATAAGGCGCGCGGACGTCGCGCATGATCTGCCACTCAGTCGCGCCGCTGGAGATCGCGGCCTCCATCATTTCCTCGGGCGTGTTGACCAGCCCGTGCCGCGTGTAGCGGATCATCGGGACAATCGCGTAGGCACAGATCGCAAGGAAAGCCGAGAACTCTCCTATCTGGAACACCATCAGGACCGGGATCAGGAACACGAAAAGCGGGATCGTCTGCAGCATATCGCAGATCGGGCGCACAACGGTCCAGACCGGAGACCAGACCGCACTGGCCAGCCCGATCAGACCGCCAAGCACGGCGCAGAAGAACACTGCAGCGCCGCTGAGATAGAGCGACAACAGGGCGCGTTCCCACAGGCCTGAGACAAGGATGGTGCAGAGCAGACCCACCGACAACGCCGCCAGACGCCAGCCGCCTGCGACCCAGCCCAGTGCGGCAGCCCCGGTCAGTACAAAGGGCCATGGCAGGTTGGCGATGCCGGTTTCCAGCATGCCGATCAGGATCAAAACCACCAGCCCTCCGGTCAGGTGACCGCGCCAAGCCATCAGCAGCGCGATTGTGGCCCCAGCGGCGAAGAGACCCCAGCTCATGTTGGGGGTCCATTGGAATCCCCAAGTGAAAGGCAGCACCGCCTGATCCAGCCCGATCCGCAGCGGCAGCAGCACATAGAACAGTGAGTTGTTCTTGAGCGCATCCAGCCACGGCCCGTTGGCTTGCGTGAACGCGGTCAGGCCGCTGTCGATGGCCCCGGCCATCGGGTCCAGCACGGTTAGCTCGGACGGTTTCGGCAGCCACGCCCAGAAGGCAGCGGTGAACAGCACCGCAAAGCCCAGCATCGCCCAGACAACGCGGCTGTCATAGCGCTTGCGCTCAGTCGCCAGAGTGCCGCTCATCCGGTCGATCACGACAGCGAAGACGACGATGACCAGACCAGCCATCAGGGATTCGCCGAACTGCGCCTTGCGCATGGTCAGCAGAACCTCCCAGCCGATGTCGTTGAAGCCACCGATGACGGCGGCGATGATCACCATCGACAGGGCCGCCATCAGGCACTGGTTCACACCGACCATGATCTGCGTGGTGGCCGCCGGAATCTCGACCTGAAATAGTTGCTGCAGGCGGGTGCCGCCGGACATGATGGCGGCTTCCTTGATCTCGGATTCCACCCGTTCCAACCCTAGCATCACGTTGCGCGCCATCGGCGGTGCCGCATAGATGGCCGAGGCGATCAGGCCAACCACCGGACCAAATCCAAACAGCAGCAGCAGCGGCGTCAGATAAGCAAAAGTCGGTACCGTTTGCATGATGTCCAGCACCGCCTGCACGAATGACTTCACCCGCGGCACCTCATTGGCGAGGATGCCGATCGCGCCGCCCATAATCAGCGCCACGGGCACCGACACGGCGACGAGGGCGAGCGTATTCATGCTCTCGGCCCAATAGCCTGAGGCCAGAACGAAGCTGAGGCCGATAAAGCCCAGCGCCGCCATGGGCAAGCCGCCCAGATACCAGCCCAGAGCGGTGACGATACCGATCAGAATCGGCCACGGGGTGTTCCCGAGCACATAGTTGGCAGCATTCATCGGATAGGTCATCAGGTCCGAAAACAGCCGCATGGCCGGTTTGATGCCGTTCAGAAACCAATCCAGAAATACCCCAACCCATTGAGTTGCGGGCAATTCCCACACGGCGGGCCATTTGACCAGCCACGGGGCAACGCCTTCCAGCGCAAGGCAGACCGCGCCGACGATCACTGTAATCAGCGCAGCTTGCGCCCCGGCTGTCAGGCGAACCTGTTGCGCGGGAGTGTCCGTCACCGCGGTCATGTCTCATCCACCTGCAAGGCTGCAGCCAAATCAGACGGATGCACGGTGCCGACAATATTGCCGTCTGCATCGCGCACGGGCACGGGTTCATAAAGCTCCATGCAATGCGCAAGTGCTGCATCCAATGTCATTGATGTGGTCAGGCCCGGATCATCTGGCCCACGTTCCCCATCATCGCGCATGACCGAGGCGACCTTGGCGTGCTGGCCTTTGGCAACATCCTTTGAGAACTCGCGCACATAGTCGTCCACCGGGCGCAGCACGATATCCGTTGGTGTACCGATCTGCACGATCTTGCCATCGCGCATGATGGCGATGCGGTCGGCCAGCTTCAGAGCCTCTTGGATATCATGAGTGATAAAGACGATCGACTTTTTCAACGTCGCCTGAATACGCAGGAACTCATCCTGCAGCTGACGGCGGATCAATGGGTCGAGCGCCGAGAACGGCTCGTCCAAAAACCAAATGTCCGGATTCACGGCAAGACTGCGCGCGATCCCCACACGCTGGCGTTGGCCGCCTGAAAGCTGCCGGGGGAAACTGTCTTCGCGCCCTTCCAGACCGACCAGAGAGATCACTTCTTGCGCGCGCGCCAAACGTTCTTTTTTACTCACACCCTGAACCCGCAGCGGGTATGCTACGTTTTCAGCCACAGTCATATGTGGAAACAAGCCGAAATGCTGGAACACCATGCCTAGCTTTTTGCGCCGAAGATCGGTCAGCACCTTCTTGGATGCACCGATAACGTTCTCGCCATCCACGCGGATTTCCCCGCCCGTACCAGGCAACAGTTGCGAGATGCAGCGGATCAGCGTCGATTTGCCCGAACCCGAAAGCCCCATGATGACGAATAGCTCGCCTTCGCGAACTTCGAAATTGGCGTCTTGAACAGCGGGAATAAACCCGTGTTCCCGAAGATCAGTTGCGGCTTTGTCGGCGTCATTCCCTGACCGAGACAGCGCGTCGGTCAGAGCTTTCTCAGCGCCGGGGCCAAAAACCTGCCAGAGATTCTGGCAGGCAATGGCTGGCGTATTGGCGTCAGTCACTAAAGCGGGCTCACTCGGTTGCCGCGTCAACCACAGGACGCCACTTGCCTTCGTTCTCGGCCATCCATGCAGCGACCACCTCTTCGACTGCACCTCCATCTACGTCGATCGCACCCATCATTGGCTGCTGGTCTTCGACCGCCAGTTGATAGTTGGTCAGGATTTCATAGGCTGCAGGCCACTTCTCTTCCATGCCGCTCCAACCGGCCTTGAAGATACGGGACGGTGAGAAGTCGCAATCGTTCACCGCATTTGGGTTCGGGCCCCAGGACGGATCGTTAAAGCACGCTTCTTCGCCCGCAGGCAGTTCAACAAACTGCACATCATAGGCCGACATCGCCCAGTGCGGCTGCCAGAAAGTGATCAGCAGCGGCGACTTGCGCTCGGTCGAGGCGCGCAATTCCGCGATCAGAGCACCTTCGGAACCTGCAGGAACCGCTTTGAACGGCAGTTCAAGACCGGTCATGCGGTCCGCGCCAGGTGTGCCCCAATCCGCAGGATAGTCGACAAGGCGACCACCAGGCAGTGTTTCGGCAGTGGCGAAGACCTGCGCGCAGTCTTTCAACGCCTCCCACGCAGGCAGGCCCGGGCACAGCTCGGCGACGTGCGCAGGGTAGGCAATACCTTCTTTCGCATCGAGGCCCAGATCGCCAATTTCGACAACAGTGCCTTCGTCAATCTTCTTGGCATACTCGTCTGACACGTTAGAGGA
Source organism: Ruegeria sp. AN6 (assembly GCF_056540425.1). Classification (NCBI taxonomy): domain Bacteria; kingdom Pseudomonadati; phylum Pseudomonadota; class Alphaproteobacteria; order Rhodobacterales; family Roseobacteraceae; genus Ruegeria; species Ruegeria sp. AN6. The sequence goes on along the minus strand of NZ_JBQFWR010000002.1, from coordinate 295,434 downwards.
CCAGATTTCCAGCGTCGCATCGATGTCGCCATCGGCCAGTGCCTGGAACTGGTTCATCATGCCGGCGGTCACATATTCCACGTTATAACCTGCAGCCTTCAGCATCTCGCCTGCAACATGCGTGGTAACGTGCTGACCAGTCCATTCATTGATTGCCAGCTTGATCGGTTCATCCACAGCGCCCATGTCTGCCGCATGGGCTGAACTGGCGACCAAGATAGCTAACACGCTTACGCTAAGCTTTTTCATTGTTTTGACTCCCTGTCTTTTTCATTTGCCGTTTTTGAGCTTTTAACAGCCCATCCAGTATTTCCTCGTTCACGGTGCGATCGAAACATGCACAATTCTGGTCGAAATTGAACAGGCAGTTGTTGTTGTTAACCAGATCATCCGCCCCCGCCAATTCTAACTATTGCTCCGGCCCCTCTCCGACCGGTGTTCCCCATACGCAGCACCCTTCATACCACAAAGTGAAAGAACTTGATTGACTAGTCAATAAAAACATCCCGGTTTTTCGGGTTGCGTACTGGTTTTTACTTGCCAAACGAACAGGAAGTATCAGCATTTGCGCAACGGAGGGCCTAAGATGCGTCACTTTGATGAAATCTATGAGCTGGCAGCAGACCGCCATAGTGGACCCGAAGCGCTGGAAAACAAGCTAACCGAACCAACCCCCCTAAATGAACTGGCGGAGATGGCTGATGACCGTTGGTTATCGATAATCACGAAAACGATTTTTCAGGCCGGGTTTAACTGGAAAGTGATCGAGGCAAAGTGGTACGGGTTTGAAACAGCCTTTGACGGCTTCGACCTCGGTCGTTGTGCATTCATGGATGATGAAAAGTTCGACGCCCTGCTCCAAGATACTCGTATCGTACGAAACGGCACTAAAATCGCTGCCGTTCGGGACAATGCGGCCTTTCTTCTGGAACTCCGCTCCGAGGGTGGCGTTGGTCAAACTTTGGGCGGTTGGCCGTCACAGGACTATGTCGGATTGCTGCAGATGCTGGCCAATCGCGGATCGCGACTCGGCGGTGCATCAGCCCAATACGCCATGCGATTTGCTGGCCGGGATAGTTTTATTTTGTCACGCGACGTGACGGCTCGTTTGGTTGCCGAGGGCATCATCGACAAACCCGCAACTTCCAAAAAAGCCATGGCTGCGGTGCAAACCGCTTTCAACACTTGGATGGAACAATCCGGGCGTTCGCTTACAGAAATCAGCCGGGTTTTGGCGATGAGCCTTTGAAAACGGCTTGCAGAGCCGAGCTTCCACATTAGGCTTGTCGATATGCTCCGCACCCTGATGATTTCAGCTCTGTTTCTGTTTGCTTCCTGTGGCCGCCCGCTTACCGATCAGGAGCGCACATTCGCTGGCAAAATTCATGGCGAAACGCTGAACCTTGACCGCGTGCGCTTGGTCGAGGGCGCACCGGTTGCCGCAGTAACTTTTACCAGGAAAGCCCGCCCTCGGGTCGCTTGTCGAGAGCGGATTTTGCCACCCATCAAAGAGGAAACCGTGACAGGCAAACCGGCGGGTGTCGCCCTATTCAATCACGTGTACTTTACGAAAGATTGGTATCTGGACGACTACATGAGCCAATACCCTGAGCAGATGAACCTGATTGCGGCCATGCTGCTGGCGCATGAACTGACCCATGTCTGGCAATGGCAGAATCGCAAGACGACCGGCTATCACCCGCTGCGCGCAGCGGCTGAGCACGGGCGCCAGAATGATCCGTATCTGTTCGATCTGGATACCTCACCTGATTTTCTTGCCTATGGGTTTGAACAACAAGGCGCGATTGTCGAAGAATATGTCTGCTGCCGCGCTCTCGACCCCGAGGCACCTCGAACCAAACGCCTGCACGATATGTTAAGCGTACATTTCGATGTCTCAAAACTCCCCGGAAATAAGCGCGAAAGCGATGTGTTGCTGCCTTGGTCGGGCGTGAAAGTGCAAGGTATCTGCCGTTGAGCCTTCTAGCCCTCCTGTAGAGTTTTCAGGAATACCACCAGATCCACAATCGGCTTGCTGGTCAGAATCGGCTGCCCATCGGGCGTCTTGATTGCGGTGTCATTCCCTTCGAAATAAGGCCCATATACTGGCATCGGGCTTCCATGGCTGACCAACGGATCGCGTCCATCAATCCGGGCGACCACGCGCGCGGTCGGAAAATCTCCATCAGCATCCAGCAGCGCTTTCAGGTTCGTTGGCTGGATCACCAGCACCCCAGCCATCGGGCCATGCCCGGTTGCGTCCAACCCATGACAGGTCGCGCAGTGATGCTGATACAGCTTGGCCCCAGCCTCGGCATCCTGTGCGAAAACGGGCGACGAAATCGCAGTGAGTACCGACAGCGAGACTAAGCCAAGTATTGATCGGACCATCGCTTTTCTCCTTTCTGCCTGACAATTCCAGACTTGCCCGACGGCCACACTGGCGCAATGATCCAGATCAACGAAACGAGCGCAGGGATACAGGGCCATGACACAATACGCAGCAATAATGCTGGCCGCCGGGATCGGCGTTCCCATCCTTGCCGCCCTGAATGCAGCCTTGGGCCGACTGATCGGATCGCCGACCGCTGCGGCCGTGATTCTGTTCGCGATTGCCTTTGTGTCCTCGGCCCTGGCGCTTTTGATCCTCGGAGGAAGTGAGGCCTTTGCCAAAATCGCACAAGCTCCGCGTCACTTACTGTTGGGCGGCGTGCTGATCGCGTTTTACGTGCTATCAATTACCCATGTAGCCCCACATTTCGGAGTGGGGAATGCCGTGTTTTTCGTACTGCTGGGCCAGTTGATCAGCACGGCTGCGATTGACCATTTCGGCCTGTTCGGTGCTCAGGTCACACCGCTGACATTGATGCGGGCGGGAGGCATTGCGATAATGGCGATCGGTGTCGCAATCACTCAGCTGGCCTGAGCACACCGCCTTCCAGCCGCAACATCCGGTCCATCCGCGCCGCCAGATCGAGGTTGTGCGTGGCGATCAGCGCCGATAGCCCTTCGTCCCGCACCAGCGCCATGAGGGCTGCAAAGACCTGATCCGAGGTTTCGGGGTCCAGATTGCCGGTCGGCTCATCCGCTAGCAGAACACGGGGCTTGTTGGCCAATGCCCTGCAAAAAGCCACGCGCTGTTGTTCTCCGCCCGACAATGCGGCTGGCCGGTGTTCCGCGCGGGCCGAAACGCCAACACGATCGAGCAACTGCATCGCTCGTACCTGCGCCGCTTTTTCGGATGTGCCATTCGCAAGTTGCGGCAGAATGATATTTTCTAGTGCCGTGAATTCGGGAAGCAGATGGTGGAACTGATAGACGAATCCCACATCGCGCCGCCGGATCGCTGTGCGTGCGCGATCCCCCTTGCCCGTTGCCCCCTGTCCCGCGATTTCAACATCGCCGGTGTCGGGCGTATCCAGAAGACCTGCGATGTGCAGCAAGGTCGACTTCCCTGCGCCTGATGGCGCCACCAGCGCGACCGCCTCCCCGGCACGCAACTCCAGATCGGCACCTCGCAATACCTGTATCTCACCTGGCGTGCCTGGAAGATATGTCTTGCTCAGACCGCTGAGCCTTAACGTCACATCATTCATAGCGCAGCGCCTCAACCGGGTTCAGCCGCGCCGCGCGGCGGGCCGGGAAATAGGTAACAAGGAAGGACAGGCCCAGCGAAAGACCGATGGCTTTCAAGACATCCGACAAGTGCAACTCGGCAGGCAAGGCATAGATACCTCGAATTGAAGGATCCCAGACGCCGCCACCCATGACGTAGTTCACGAACGAGAATATCGGGTCGATATAAATTGCAAACAGGCAGCCTAGAATGACCCCCATTGCGGTCCCGATGATGCCCGTGAACGCTCCGCAGATGAAGAACACCCGAAGCACTGACCCTTCGCTAAGGCCAATGGTGCGCAAGATACCGATGTCGCGACCCTTGTTCTTCACCAGCATGATCAAACCCGAAACGATATTCATTGCCGCGATCAACACAAGGATCGAAAGGATGATGAACATAACGTTGTCTTCGACTTCCAATGCCCGCAAAAAACCGCCTGAAGCATCCTGCCAAGTCCATATCTGACTACGCTCTCCAGCTGCCTCGATAATCGGGATCAAGATCGGGGTCAGCTCTTCGGGGCGATCGACCATCACCTCGATCTCATCCGCCACTCCTTCACGGTTGAAGAAGCTCTGCGCCTCGGTGAAGGGCATGTAGACTCGGGTACGATCGATATCAAAACGCCCGGCCGAAAAGACATAGACCACTTCATAAGCATTCACGCGCGGCGACGTACCAAAGGCGGTTTTCACACCATTGGGCGAAGTCAGCTTCACTCGATCTCCAACAGTCGCCCCGATCGCACGCGCCACGCCCGAGCCGATGGCGATGCCATCCGGGAACCTGGATAGATCGCCGTAGGCTTCTTCGCTCTCTGCAATACCCGACAGATCAGCCAGATCGTCAGGACGCATGCCAAAGACCTGCACACCAGAGCTGCGGTCAGCATTGGTGATCAACACCTGCCCTTTAACCAGCGGGGCGGCGCGCTCAACCCCGGGCACCTGCGCGATCCGCTCGGCCATACCATCGAAATCGGTGATGGTGCGATCCAGCCGCCCCTGTGCATCAACCTCTCCGGCGGAATAAACGGTGACATGGGCGTTGGCCCCCAGAATGGTGCCCACGAATTCGGAGCGAAAACCAGACCTAACCGCCAAGGTGGCGATCAACGCGAACACGGCTAGCGTGATCCCGATCAGCGAGATCCAAGTCATCACACTGACGCCGCCATCCGCACGGCGGGCACGCAGATAACGCCAGGCAATCTTCCATTCAAAAAGAGCGAAGGGCGGTGGTGTTTTGGCCATTCCTGCCTCGGGTTCAGATTTTTCGCGACCCTCTCGACATTTGGTCAGATGGTCAAGCCGGTTATCGCGCGGATGTCCGATTGGCGCTTCTGCAGCCGACGCGGGCATGAAAAGAACAGTCTGAAACGAATCATTCGCACTCAGGTCAGCGCTTCACCGTCAAAGCGAGAATCACCTCCACTTCGATACACCAAAGGTTGTGAACCTCTTCACAGACAAAGGCTTATTGTTTCAGGTATGAAGTCAATGTGAGATATCCGTACCTGACTGAGTCACAATCGCAACATTTGGGCGCGAAATATTGTTTCACAAATTGATAAGTGTAGGAAATTTTGTCACCCTTTTTGTGTGGGGGACACATTTTAAGAGTTTAAGGGCGGAGGTACGCTCATGGGTATTCAAGAACATATGAAAGGCACGGGCCCAATATTAGCCCGTTCGGCAGCAACAGAACTGGATTGTGAAAGCGCAGCTTTGTTGCGCGCGGCAATCAGGCCAATTTTCTTAAGTGCCGCTAGCTGGGCCGGTTTGACTGACATTCTACGAGATAAAGGCTATCGCCTTGCTTTCCGGCAGGGACGGCTGTGCATTTCAGATCGCGCCACAGACGAACGAATCTGTGGATTGCGGTTTCTTGGCTTTGAGCTCGCCGAGCTCGTGCGCCGCTTTGGTCGCCCAATCGTGGTTGCTCGGGGCAGTGAAGCGGACGGCGATATCCTGACCGACCGCCCGACATCAGCAAACTGAGCTAAGTCTCAGAAAGTACATCGCCTTGTTCAGGCGATACCCTCGTAGATTTCTGCGATCTTGGTGACAGCTGCCTCGGGGCTCAACTCTTCACTCTCACCAGTTCGGCGACAAGTCAGTTCGACAACACCATTCTTCAGACCGCGCGGCCCGACAGTGATACGCCAAGGCAGACCAATCAGGTCCATAGTGGCAAACTTGCCCCCTGCCCGTTCTTTCCGATCATCATAAAGCGGCTCAAGCCCCAAAGCTGTCAGCGCGGCATAGAGCTTGTCGCAGGCCGCATCAGCCTCTTCATCACCTTGCTTCAAGTTCACGATTCCGCAATGGAACGGTGTGACGCCTTCGGGCCAGATAATGCCCTTGTCGTCATGGCTGGCCTCGATGATCGCACCGATCAGGCGACTGACACCGATGCCGTGACTGCCCATATGCACCGGAACCGGCTTGCCATCCGGCCCTTGAACGGTCGCGCCTAATGGTTCGGAATACTTGGTCCCGAAATAGAAGATTTGTCCAACTTCGATCCCGCGCGCTACCCGACGACGTTCTTCAGGTATCTGATTAAACAGAGCCTCATCATGGGTTTCGTCTGTACGAGCGTATTTCGATGTGAATTCTTCGAGGATCGCCTGACATTGGTCACGGCTATCATAGTCGATCTCGCGGTCACCAAAGGTCAGGTCAGTGACGGCGCTGTCATAGAAGACCTCGGATTCACCGGTATCAGCTAGCACGAGGAATTCGTGCGTGTCATCGCCCCCAATGGGGCCAGAATCAGCGCGCATCGGTATGGCTTGCAGGCCCATGCGTTCATAGGTGCGCAGATAGCTGACCAGATGGCGGTTGTAGGCGTGCAACGCGTCTTCTTTGGTCAGATCGAAGTTATAGCCGTCCTTCATGTAGAACTCACGCCCCCGCATCACGCCAAATCGCGGGCGGATTTCGTCGCGGAATTTCCACTGAATCTGATAGAGCGTCAGCGGAAGATCCTTGTAGCTGCTGACGTGGCCGCGGAAGATATCAGTTACCAATTCCTCGGCGGTCGGCGTGTACAGCATATCGCGACCGTGGCGGTCCTGCATCCGCAGCATCTCTTGACCGTAGTCATCATAACGTCCGGATTCGCGCCATAGGTCGGCTGATTGCAGGATCGGCATCTGGATCGCAATATGCCCTGCCCGCGCCTGCTCTTCGTGCACGATGTTTTCCAGCTTGCGCAGAACTTTAAAGCCCAACGGCAACCAGGTATAAATCCCGGCAGCAGCCTGTTTGATCATCCCGGCCCTTAACATCAGCCGGTGGCTGACGATCTGAGCCTCCGAAGGGTTTTCCTTGAGAACGGGCAGAAAGTAACGGCTGAGGCGCATAACGTAACCTTACGGGTGAGAATTTCGCTGCAAGGTGATTATGCCAAAGCCCCGCCGGGGGCAATCACGCAATGGCGTTTTTACGACCCCGCCGCTGTCGGTTTTTCGATTGACCGCAACGCCGTGTTTTTCAATGTTGGCGCAAACGTTCAATCGCGAGGCAACAATGCAAACAATCACCGAACCCGCCCGCCAGATCCGTGTTGTTCACCAGACAGATGTTTTGGTTGTGGGCTCTGGCCCAGCAGGATTGTCCGCTGCGCTTGCCGCCGCACGCGCAGGGGCCGAAGTTTCCTTGATGGACAGGTTCGGTTGCATGGGTGGCAACATTACGGCCGTTGGCGTCGAAGGCTTTGCCTGGTATCGCCACGAACAAACCGTCGAGGCCGGGGGCATCGGCCTGGAATTCGAGACCCGCGCAAAGGAAATGGGCGCAGCCGTGCCTGAAAGCCAATCGCTCAGCTATGAACTGGACAGCGAGGGCTTCAAGCTGGTGGCCGACAAGCTGGTCGAAGAGGCGGGCGTTCATCCGATGCTGCATCGACAATTCGTCGCCCCGATCATGGACGGGGATCGCATCACCGGCGTGATCACCGAATCCAAAGCGGGGCGTGAGGCGATCTTGGCCAAGGTTGTTATCGACGCAACGGGGGATGCAGACGTCGCACATCGTGCAGGTGCCCCGACCCACAAGACACCTCGTGAGGACATGATGGCAGCCTCGGTCATGTTTCATCTGGCCGGCGTTGACAAACGGGCCTTTATGGAAGGTATCAAAGCCGACCCGCAGACCTACAAGGACTGGGGCGGTGGCGGCGAATGGAATATCGAAACCTCGGGCAAAGAGGACGACATGTTCTCGCCCTTCGTCAAGAAACCCTTCCAGCAGGCGATTGATGAGGGCCTGATACCGGCTCATCTGAACACGATAGCTGGCACTTGGGGGGCGATGCACGATACCGGAGAGCTGACATATATGAACCTGATTCATATGGACCAGATCGACGGGACCGACCCCGACAGCCTGACTTTTGGGGAAATCGAAGGCCGCCGTCAGGCGATGCTCGCCATTGATGCCCTCCGCCGTTTCATGCCGGGCTGCGAAAATGCTCGTTTGCGCAATTTCGGCATGACGATCGGTATTCGGGATACGCGCAAGATCGATGCAGTCTACAACATGACCGAAACCGATGCCCGCCATCAAGGCCGATTCGAGGATTCCATTGGTATTTACCCTGAATTCATCGACGGTTACGGCATTCTGATCTTGCCGACCACGGGGCGATATATGCAGATACCATATCGCTCGATGCTGCCCAAAGGGATCAAGGGTTTGTTGGTTGCGGGCCGGTCCCATGGCGCGGATCGGGTCGCACACGCCGCGACGCGCAACATGTCCTGCTGCGCGGTGATGGGTCAGGGCGCAGGGATCGCGGCGGCCTTGTCGCTGAAAAGCAATCAGGAACTCGACAGCATGAACCTTGCGCCTGTGCATCAGGAATTGGAACGCCAAGGCGTGAGAACTACCTAATGGAGTATATTCCAACTATTGATATCAGCCCGCTGACCAATCCCGCCGGACCACAGTATGAGTCAACGGTCGCGCAGATCATGGATGCCTGCACCAGTATCGGGTTTCTGTCGATCACCGGGACAGGCATTTCGTCTGAGCACATTGATCAGGTACGCGGCTGTGTCAGAGCGATCTTTGATATCAAAGAGGCCCGAAAATGGGACCAGGCCATCACTCGCGAAAACTATCGCGGGTACATACCGATGGGTTTCTTCACGCCCAATGACGGCTCGGGCACGGCGGATAAGTACGAAGGGTACAAGCTGCATTTCGAAGCAGCCGAAGATGCCCCGATCCGGGCTGAATGCGCACTTTACGGCCCGAATATCTGGCCCCGAGAGGTGCCGCAGGCGCGTACGGTCATACTGGATTATTGGCAACGGCTTGATGGCGTAACCGATCTTTTGCTCGGTGCCCTAGAGGTTGGCTTAGAGATCCCACCCAATACTCTGCGCGACGCCTTCCGCGACCCGATGACCAACATGACCCTGCTGCACTACCCGCCTCAGGCCCCGGAAGAGCGTGGCTATGGCATACATCCACACAAAGACACCGATGCGCTGACAATAATCGCACCCGATCCGGTCGGCGGGCTTGAGGTACAGACCCGCACCGGAGGCTGGATCACACCGGAATGCCCTCCAGGCGGCTTCGTGGTCAATATCGGCGACATGCTGGAACTATGGTCAGGCGGGCGATTGAAATCGACCCCGCATCGCGTAGTCAATCGATCCGGGCATGAACGCTATTCCTTTCCGTATTTCGCCGTTCCGCGCCACGATGTGGTGGTCGCGCCGCTGCTGCCTGTCCTGACTGGCTTTGATCGCCCCGAGGTGCATTGCGGCCACTGGTCAGCAGAAATTTGGCGCACCAATTGGCCTGATGAAATGGCTACAGGAGATACTCCGGAACTGGGTACACTGACAGATTGAGGTGCAAAAATCGCGCTCCATGAACCGCTTGCATCGCGGGGCGTCATAGGCCAAGAACACGGCAATGCTGTGCAAACGAGGAATTGCGCCATGGCCTTGCCAGTGAAGGATCAGCTTAGATACTGGGGCATTGCCACTGTTGTTTTCGTGCTGCTTTTGTACCTGTTGGGTGATGTCTTGCTACCCTTCGTGATCGGTGGTGCGATTGCCTATTTCCTTGATCCTGTTGCGGACCGCCTGGAAAAACTGGGTCTATCGCGAATGGCGGCGACCGCGATCATAACCGTGGTTGGAGTGCTGGGCTTTGTATTGATGATCTTGATGGTCGTTCCGGCCCTGATCACTCAGCTACTGGATCTGATCGACACTTTACCTAGCCTTTTCAAGCAATTACGCGCATTTATTGAACAACAATTCCCCGCTCTTCTGGACCGGGAATCGAACACGCACCAGATGTTGGTGTCTTTTGGTGATACGCTGAAGTCCAAAACCGGAGATGTTTTGCAGACGGTTCTGGCCTCGCTGGGATCGGCCATAAACGTTGTCGTTTTACTGGTCATCGTACCGGTTGTTGCAGTCTATCTGCTGATGGACTGGGACCGTATGATTGCCCGGATCGGAGAGCTGCTACCCCGCGATCACGCCCCTACGATCAAGCGGCTGGCTGGCGAGATTGATGCTGTTCTGGCCTCATTCGTGCGCGGAATGGGCACAGTCTGTCTGATCCTTGGTACATATTATGCAGTTGCGCTGATGCTGGTTGGTTTGCAATTCGGCCTGATCGTTGGCTTCATCGCCGGGCTGGTCACATTCATTCCTTATCTCGGTGCCTTGATCGGAGGCTCTCTGGCCATTGGTCTCGCTCTGTTTCAGTTTTGGGGGGACTGGGCGCATATCGGTCTGGTCGCGGGCATATTTGCCATCGGACAGGTGACCGAGGGCAACTTCCTGACCCCTAAGTTGGTAGGCAGCTCAGTCGGTTTGCACCCCGTCTGGCTGCTACTGGCCTTGTCAGTGTTCGGCGCACTATTTGGCTTTGTCGGAATGCTGGTCGCAGTTCCGGTCGCTGCAGCCTTGGGTGTTTTGGCCCGGTTCGCGACCGAGCAATATCTGAACAGCCGTCTTTATACCGGGCTTGAAGGGCTCGAACAGGACGACGAGTAAATGGCCACACAACTCAGCTTTGATCTGCCGTCCAAGACCGCCTTGGGCCGCGAAGACTTCTTTGTCTCGCCCGCCAATGCGTTGGCCGTAGCGATGATCTCTGCGACCTCATGGCCAGGAAACAAGCTGGTGCTAAGCGGCCCGGCAGGATCAGGGAAAACCCACTTGGCCCATGTTTGGGCGGCGGAAACAGGCGGCCGCATCGTGCAGGCCACTGATTTGCGCTACGAAGAGGTTCCCAACCTCGCGCGTACCTCGGTCGCAATCGAGGATGTTCCCCTAATAGCAGGTGATCCTGAACAGCAAAAAACGCTATTTCACCTGCATAATCTGGTGCTGGCCGAGGGGAACGCCTTACTTATGACCGGACGCGCCGCGCCAATGCTATGGCGCCTGCCTTTGGCCGATCTGCAAAGTCGCGTGGAAGGAGCGCACCATGTGGCCTTGGAAGCGCCGGATGACGCTCTGTTAGGTGCAGTGCTCGCAAAGCTCTTCACTGACCGTCAGCTAAGCCCCGGCCCGGATGTCATCGCGTATCTGGTCAAACACATGGATCGCAGCTTTGAAGCTGCAGCGAATGTGGTTGACGAATTGGATCGCATTGCACTCGATGAAAAGCGCGATATCACCCGTGCGCTGGCGGTGCGTCTATTGAACACAGAACTCGAACAATCTGATGCCCACGATTGACCCAACACAGGTGATCCCGCATCCTGCGCCCAAAACATCTGGGGACACAATGACACAGACTGCCGAGACCGATTTCCCCGATCACGGGCTGTTTGGAAAGCCCATTTTCGAAGATCCGGGGGCTCGGGCGCTGTCTCGGGTTGGCGTTGTCGATATCGGATCCAACTCGGTCCGCATGGTGATCTTCGATGGTGCAGCGCGCTCTCCGGCTTATTTCTACAACGAAAAGGTCATGTGCGAATTGGGGGCAGGCCTATCCGAAACCGGGCGCCTTAACCCGTTGGGACGTGTACGCGCGCTGGCTGCATTGCATAGGTTCAAATATCTGGCCAACGACCTCGGGCTACCTACCCTGCACGCCGTCGCCACTGCCGCAGTGCGTGAAGCAAGAGATGGTCGCGATTTCTGTGAGCAGGTAAAAGCGGAAACAGGATTGATCATCAATGTGGTCAATGGCGAAGAAGAAGCCCGCCTGTCAGCGCAGGGCGTATTGTTGGGATGGCCCGGCGCGTATGGTTTGATCTGTGACATCGGAGGTTCGTCAGTCGAACTGGCAGAAATCGGAGGCGGCAAGGTCGGGCGTCGCATGACCTCGCCTTTGGGTCCGCTCAAACTGCGCGATATCAAAGGCGGTCGTCGGGCGCGTAAGACACATATCAAGAAGACTATGGAAGAGATGCGCGATAAGATGGGCCCCCAGCGGGATCGCCTGTTTCTTGTTGGCGGCAGTTGGCGCGCCTTCGCACGCCTTGACATGCTGCGCCGAGGCTACCCGCTAAACGTGCTGCACGAATACCGTATGACTCAGAGTCAAGTTCGCGAGACCATCAAATTCATCGAACAGAATAACGCGGATGAATTGCGCAGTAAGGCTGGTGTATCTGGTTCGCGTATGGCGCTGATCCCTTATGCAATGGATGTGCTTTCCCGCTTGATTCGCACCTTCAAGCCCAAGGACATCGCGATATCCAGCTATGGCATCCGCGAAGGATTACTGTATGAGCAGATGCCGCAACGCCTGCGCGATCGCGACCCGTTGATCGAGGTAAGCCGTTTTGCCGAAGCAAAAGATGCACGCCTGCCCGGGTTCGGAAAACACCTGTTCGATTTTGTCATGCCCCTTTTTCGCTCGGCGCCAGAGCAGCGGGTGCGACTGATCAAAACCGCCTGTCTGCTGCACGACGTCAGTTGGCGCGCGCATCCCGATTACCGAGCCGAGGCCTGTTTCGAATATGTGACCCGTGCCAACATGAGCGGGATCAAACACTCTGAGAGAGTATTTATCGGCCTCGCTTTGCAGCACCGATATAGGAACAAGCGTGAGGGAAGCCGATTTAACAAGCTCTATGAACTGCTGGATGAACGCGGCCAAGAACAGGCCGAAATCCTGGGCAAAGCGCTTCGCTTTGGAGCAATGCTTTGGATGCAGCATGACGCGGCTATGGGTAAGTTGCGCTACTATCCGAAGAAGCAAAAGCTTGAACTGCGCTTGCCCAAATCAGCAGGTCCATTGTTCAACGAAGTTGCCGAAGCGCGGTTCAACTCATTGGCTAATGCGCTGAATTCTGAACCCAAGGTTATCCTGAGGGGCTGATCAAATATCAGTCAAGCCATCGGATGGAATGTCATCTTGCGGAACCGTTTCTTCGGGTCGTTCCTGTGCTGGCTTTTTACGGATGATAATATCGCCGTTGGGCAACATTTCGGGCGTTTCATAGGCCGTCCAATCCTGAACCTGAGTGGCGAGTTCAGCCAGCGCTGGCCCCATCTCCTGCAGGAATGATTGCAATGCCGGGCCGAACTGCTCGGCGAAACCGCGCAAATCCTCGATCGTGGGCTCCATTTCCTGCCGTAGACCTTCCAGAAAAAGCTCGGCACCTCGCTCCATCAAGGACTTGCTGTCCTCTTCAGCATGGGCGGGTATTGCCACCAGTGCGCAGGTTGCGCAGATCTTCAACACATGTCGCATGGTAGAAATATAAGAGGTGGCCGATGCAGTTGAAAGGCTACAGATCTATATCCAGCGTCACAGGAAAGTGGTCGGATGCTGCCAACAAAGCATCGCGCAATTCGGGGGTGCCCCAGCATGCGGCGTCCCGAAATGGATGCCAGATGCGCCAGACCGGGTCATGATCACGCAGATCTTTGCTGATCATGATGTAGTCGAGCAGCGCCTCAAGATACCTTCCCTCCTCCCGACGTTCAAAACGCGCCGTAGCCGGTATTGATCCGGGGCGCGGGCGATGCGCTTGCGCGGCGTGAGGATCATAAAGCCCTGCCTGCAATAGAATCTCGACCGAAGAACGCCCGAACAGATGCTCAAACTCATCCAGCCCCGGGCCATCATTCAGATCACCAAGCAAGATAACTGGCTCGTTGGCGTCAATGTGGTGTTCAACGCGTCGCGCCAACCAAACCGCCTGCGCGAGTTGTTTGCGGCGATTGGCAATAGACAGACGGATCATTTCGTCCCGTGACCCGGCACCATGGGGAGCTTTGGATTTTAGATGTGCCCCTATCAGGCGGAGGATCGATCCATTGGCCATCTCAATGGCCAGTTCCATTGGCGGTTTCGAGAACTCGACCTGATCTTCGGTCGCATCGATGTCCAGATCAATGCGGAACACGCCATCGAACCGAGGAGCGGCTAGATCACTCAGTTGTCCAACTGGCTCGTGGCGTGCTTTCAAGACATCCGGATCGAACAACAGCGCCAGTTCCTGATGCGTATCATTGGCAAATCCCATCACTGCATGGGACGTGCGCAGATTGAATGTTTCGGCAAACCGTTGAAGGGCGCGGACGGTATTTTGCGTTTTGCCTGTATTTGGGGCCTCAACGACTAATACAGCATCGGCATCAACGGCGGTCAGAACCTTGGCCACCGCTTCGATCTGCTGCACTCTGGTTATGTCACGCCGCCCTGACCAACTATCGTCGGCGACCAGATTATCATCGCGATCAAACAGATTGGCGAACCATTCGATATTGTAGGTCGCCAGCCGCACCGATCACACCCGAGCGCCGTTTATTTCATCCCAGGCGCGATTGATATCGATCATCTTTTTCTCGGCCAGACGCACCGCTTCCTCGGGCACGCCGCGCGCCATCATCGCATCGGGATGAGTCTCTCTCACCAACTGCCGCCAAACTTTGCGTATTTCGGGCAGTGACGCACTCCGCGCAACGCCCAACACTGTGTACGGATCTTTTGGTGCGTCCGGCACAAATCGCGCACGCAAGGCCATGAATTGAGCGTCAGTCTGACCAAAAATTCGGCTGACCTCTTCAAGAAATTCATTCTCGTTTGGGTGATAGAACCCATCTGCCATAGCGATGTGAAAGAGCCCTTCCATCAAATCGCAAAGCGTGGTGCTGTCTTCTGCAAACATTCCCGCGATCTTGCGGGCGTAGTCTTTGTATCCCGCGACATCGGTTCGGGCCATATCAAAGACCTTGGCTGCGCCGTCTTCGTCTTCGGGCGCGATCTGGAACACTTCGCGGAAGGCTGTAACCTCATCGCGTGTCACCTGACCATCGGCCTTGGCCATCTTGGCCCCTAGTGCCACAACGGCAATTGCAAACGCGACCGAACGTTCGGGGGGCGTACGCAGCTTTTCAAATACTGCGGTCAGGCTTTCGCCCTGGGCAAGCGCATTCAGCGCATCAGCTATTCTGGTCCAGATCGACATGGCCGCACCCTAGCGCGCCTTTGCGCGACTGTCAGGTGCGACAGATGACTGCGGGGCAAGTATTTTCTGCATCAGAACAAGATCCAAGCGCTGCCCCCATTTAAACCCCACTTCGGGCATATGCCCCACCTGTTTGAAACCGATTGCCGAATGGAAAGCGACGGCTGCTGGGTTGGCCGAGGAAATACCCGCAACAAGAACATGCACATTGTTTGTTTTGGCGATGGCCTCCAAGGCCTGCATCAATGCGCGCCCCGTGCCCTCCCCTCTAGCCTCAGGCGCCAACTGGATCGAATGCTCGCGGCACTGCGCATATCCAGGGCCCGACCGGAATAAGTTGTAAGTTGCAAACCCCTCGACCATCCCATCGCGCTCGGCGACCAGAAAAACCGGCCCACGGGTTTCTATCTCTGCCGTCACTTTTTCCACGCTGCGTTCATCGGTGGTGAAAGTGACCAGCGTGTCACGAATGATCGCGTTTGCGATCTCGGTAATCGCGGGTGCGTCGTCGACCGTTGCTTGTCGGATGATCATTCCAGCACGCGCAGCCCATGTGGAGTTTCAATTTCTGCGCGCAATGCTGCCGGACCACTATCAAAAACGACATAATCCAACGCCCCCAGACCTTTGGCCAGATCGAGAGCATCCGGGTGGCACACGATCAAGCGTTGCAGCTGGCAGCCGCTGTCCTGCAACATTTGTGCAGGATGCAGATCACCCTGCCACTGGATGAGCGCGGGAAAGAGGTTATCAAACGGCAGACGCCCGTTTGGTGGAACCGCCATGCGCCAGCGCAGCGCGCCTCGGTTCAGATCGATGGGCTGACCAACACCGTCAGGAAAGACGGTCAGCGAAGCCTCGATATCGGGAACTTGGCAAATCCAGTTGGTCAGACGGGGTGATCCGGCGAACCGGTCCAGATCGAACCAGCGCGTCCTTTGCGGATTGGGCGCATCGGGATCGATGGCGATAGCCTCTAAGTACAAGCCCTCCCGCAAGCCCAACAGGCGGTTATACGTCCCGAATTTCTCGTGCTTGCCGCCATCCTGCAATCGAACACCCAACGCCTGTTCGATATGGTCAGAAGCCTCTTCCAGCGTTTCACCTGCAACAGCCAAATGGTCCAACAACATTAAGACGCTCTCCCAAAAAACATGCGACCAGACAAGAAGTGTCTGGCCGCATGTTTTCCTCAAAGGTTCCGGATCACAAGATTTTTCGTACGAAAAATCTTGACCCACCTCAGGCTTTGGCTTCACCGATCAAACGCAAGATATCTTGTGCCGCGTTAGGGATGTTCGTTCCCGGACCAAAGATCGCCTTTACACCGTGATCGTAGAGGAACTGGTAATCCTGTTGCGGGATGACGCCACCACAGATGACGATGATGTCTTCGGCCCCGGCCTTTTTCAGTTCTTCAACCAACTGGGGTGCCAACGTCTTATGCCCAGCAGCCTGCGAAGAGATCCCGATCACATGCACATCATTGTCTACCGCGTCCTGCGCGGCTTCTGCGGGAGTCTGAAACAGAGGGCCGACGTCCACGTCAAACCCGATATCCGCAAAGGCGGTGGCAATCACCTTGGCCCCTCGGTCGTGACCGTCCTGCCCCATCTTGACCACTAACAGGCGCGGGCGGCGGCCCTCGGCCTCGGCGAATTCTTCGATGGATTTCTGGATCGCGGCAAAGCCTTCGTCACCCTCATAGGCCGCGCCATAAACACCGGCCAGGGTCTTCACTTCGGCGCGGTGGCGGCCGAACTCTTTCTCCATTGCCATGCTGATCTCTCCTACGGATGCGCGGGCTCGGGCGGCCTCGACGGCGGCGGCCAGAAGGTTTCCACCCTCGCGGGCGGTCGTTGTCAGGGCGTCCAGCGCCTGTTGGCAAGCCGCCTCGTCGCGCGTAGCACGGATGCGTTCCAGCCGCGCGACCTGAGCTTCACGCACCGCGACGTTGTCGACATCCAGAATGTCAATCGGGTCTTCCTGCTCCTTGCGGTACTTGTTGACGCCAACGATGACCTCTTCGCCCCGGTCAATCATGGCCTGGCGGCGCGCGGCGCTTTCTTCGATGCGTAGCTTGGGCATACCGCTGGCAACGGCCTTGGTCATGCCGCCCATCTCCTCGACCTCTTCCATCAAAGCCCAGGCTTTTTCGACCAATTCATTGGTGAGGCTTTCGACGTAGTATGAGCCCGCAAGCGGATCGACCACATCTGTCACGCCAGTCTCTTCCTGCAGCACCAATTGCGTGTTCCGTGCGATGCGGGCAGAAAAATCGGTGGGCAACGCAATCGCTTCGTCCAGCGCGTTGGTATGCAGCGACTGGGTGCCGCCCAGTACCGCGCTCATCGCCTCATAGGCGGTGCGGATCACGTTGTTATAGGGATCCTGCTCCTGCAGTGACACGCCCGAAGTCTGGCAGTGGGTGCGCAGCATCTTCGACCGTTCGGATTTCGCTCCGAACTCGGTCATTACCCGATGCCAGAGCGTGCGTGCTGCGCGTAGCTTCGCAATCTCCATGAAGAAGTTCATGCCGATAGCAAAGAAGAACGACAGACGGCCCGCAAACTTGTCCACATCCATGCCCGACTGAGTCGCGGCACGCACATATTCGCGGCCATCGGCCAGCGTATAGGCCAGCTCTTGCACCAGGTTCGCCCCGGCCTCTTGCATGTGATAGCCCGAAATCGAGATCGAGTTGAATTTCGGCATCTCGTTCGAGGTGAACTCGATAATGTCCGAGATGATCTTCATCGATGGCTCGGGCGGGTAGATATAAGTGTTGCGCACCATGAACTCTTTCAGAATATCGTTCTGGATGGTGCCCGACAGCACGGCCTTGTCATGCCCCTGCTCTTCTCCCGCAACTATGAAACTGGCCAGAACCGGGATCACCGCCCCGTTCATCGTCATTGAGACCGAAACCTTGTCCAGCGGGATGCCGTCGAACAGGATCTTCATGTCCTCGACGCTGTCGATGGCCACACCGGCCTTGCCCACATCACCGACCACGCGCGGATGGTCGCTGTCATAGCCCCGGTGCGTCGCCAGATCGAAGGCCACAGATACACCCTGCTGACCGGCGGCCAGATTGCGGCGATAGAAGGCGTTCGATTCCTCAGCCGTCGAGAATCCGGCATACTGACGGATGGTCCAAGGACGACCCGCATACATCGTCGCCTTCACCCCACGGGTAAACGGGCCGAAGCCAGGCAGTGACCCCATATGCGGCAGGTCTGCGGTGTCGTCCTGCGTATAGAGCGGTTTGACATCGATGCCTTCGAGCGTTTCCTTGGTCAGATCGTCCAACGGACGCCCGCGCAGTTCTTTTTCGGCCAGCACCTGCCAGTCGTTGGTGTCGGTCATGTCGATTTCCTCTATTCCAATCGGGGTTCCGCGGGGATGACCCCGCGCGTATCTCTTTCTGTCCGGCAGACAAGCTCGGCCAAGCCGTTTGCGCCGGAGGCAAGCCATTCCAGATCATCTGCATAATCGGACCACAGCTTCATCGCCTGATCTGCGTTTAGGCCGTGAGGGGCAGGATTGGGCGCGGCATTCAGCGAAAGGCCGTCGTTGTCCTCGGGTGCCTCGTGCCCGGTCAAAGCCTCAAGTTGTTCCCGCTGATGGCCCGCAAAATCTTCGAAGGGCAAGACTAGCAACGGAACGCCCGGAAACGCGCGGCGCATCTCCGTAATCACATTTCGCCAGCTCCGCTTGCTCTGGGTGATACGTTTCCATTTGGCGGGCTCAATCGGCTCACTTCCGCGTTTGAATTTATAGGCTGAAACGGAAGACCAATACATATCCAACGCCCGGATATTCAGAGCCAATTTGCCAACCCCGTCATCAAAGGCCTTCGCGAGCAGCAGACCACGCTCGTGCATGCTGGGATAAAGCGAGGCGAATGCAATATTACGCTCCATAGAACCTACGAAGTTCTCTTGACTTACCAATAGCTGCTTGGCACCCGCACGCCGACACGCGTCCAGATCACGGCGTAGCGCGTCACAAACATCTGGCGTCAATTTGTTCAGGCTATTCAAACCGTTGGCACGTGTGCGTTCAGGCCCCCAATAGACCAACCCTCGCTCAGCCAGCGTGTTCTCATTCCTGCTTAGATAGTTTTGAAAGCTGGTGGTTGCGCACCTGTGTGCGCCGCAATGCAGGATGATCTCCATCGCCCTACCCTCCCCACCGAAAGTCTTCAGGAACAACCTGTATTCTCGGCGCTTTGATAGGCGCGGATGAGACGGGATCGAGCCTGAGGTACAATTTTTTGATGTCCGTAGACATTTCGCCAGTCGCATTCGTCCGCGCAGAGGCTATATTCAACAGAACAGGAGGCCATATGACACGCACGCTTGCCCTTGTTTTCTCGGCACTATTCCCGCTGGCCGCCTTGGCCGCGGACGCGAATGCCCCTGCGGATGACAGCTTTGTGCGTCCCGTAGATGACAGCGATCTGAGCGATTTTCTCTGGACCCATCGCCCGATCGTTGTATTTGCCGATACCCCTGCTGACCCAAGGTTCCAGCAACAGATTGACATGCTGTTGGAGGGCGAAGCGGCGATGCGTGATCGCGACGTAATCGTATTGACCGATACCGATCCGTCGGCACGATCTCCGATACGGTCAAAACTGCGACCGCGCGGTTTCCAGATGGTATTTGTCGACAAAGATGGCGTCGTGAAACTGCGCAAACCCAGCCCATGGAGCGTGCGCGAGATTGGCCGCTCGATTGACAAGACGCCCTTGCGTGAACGCGAAATTCGCGAACGGCGCGAAGGCGGCTGAACACCTGAAACTTGCCTTAAGGTCCCGACGGAAGCCGCCGAGAACCCTAACAGGTATGAAACAGGTGCGCACATGATCATTCGAACTCGATAATCACATCGTCAACGGCAAGGCTGTCGCCGGGACCAGCATTGATTTTGGAGACAACGCCTTTCTTCTCAGCGCGCAGGATGTTCTCCATCTTCATCGCCTCGACGGTGCAAAGCGCCTGACCCTCCTGTACCTCCTGCCCCACTTCGACATCGATCTTCACGATCAGGCCGGGCATCGGGCAGAGCAGCATCTTGGATGTATCAGGCGGCAGCTTCTCGGGCATCATCCGGGCCAATGCGGCCTGACGTGGGGTGCGAACATGCACCTTGAGATCCGCGCCGCGGTTGCGGATGCGGAAACCGCCCGACACTTTGCCGACCTTCAGAACCAGTGGGCTGCCATCGACATCGAGCACTGCAAGCTGATCACCCGGTGTCCAATCGGAGGCAACACGGTGCTTCGTGCCATCTGCAAAGGACACGGTGGAGCCATCCTGATCGGCCTCTATCGCAACCTCGAACTCTTGCCCTTGCAGCGAGACGACCCAATCTGTTCCAACCTTGCGTTCATGATTGTCCATCCGCCCCGACACCCGTGTACGACGAATCTCGGCCACCCGGTGCATCGCCGCGCACGAGGCAGCGACTCGGCGCAGATCAGTTTCAGGCAATTCAACACCCTCAAATCCGTCAGGATACTCCTCGGCGATGAAGGCGGTCGTCATATCACCGCTAACGAATTTCGGGTGGTCCATAACCGCTGACAGGAACGGTAGATTGTGACCGATGCCTTCAACCTCAAAACTGTCGAGCGCCACACGCATGGCTTCGATCGCCTGCTCGCGGGTCGGGGCCCAAGTGCACAGCTTGGCGATCATCGGGTCATAATACATACTGATCTCGCCGCCTTCATAGACGCCGGTATCGTTACGTACAGCGCTATCCCCTTTGGGCGCATCGCCTTGCCATTTGTCATTCACCAGCAACGGGCCAGCGGCGACTTCCTGCGGTGGGCGATAACGGGTCAGGCGGCCAATCGAGGGCAAGAAGCCGCGATACGGGTCCTCGGCATAAAGACGGTTCTCGATGGCCCAACCCGTCAAGGTCACGTCATCCTGAGTGATGGTCAGCTTTTCACCAGCAGCCACACGGATCATCTGTTCCACCAGATCAACACCGGTAATCAGCTCGGTCACCGGGTGTTCCACCTGAAGGCGGGTGTTCATTTCAAGGAAGTAAAAGTTCTTTTCCCCATCCACGATGAATTCGACCGTTCCAGCACTGGCATAGTCCACGGCCTTGGCCAGCGCGACCGCCTGTTCTCCCATCGCTTTGCGGGTTTCAGGATCAAGGAAGGGCGAAGGCGCCTCTTCCACAACCTTCTGGTTCCGGCGTTGGATCGAGCATTCACGCTCGCCCAAATAGATGCCGTTGCCATGGCTGTCGCACAGGACCTGAATTTCTATGTGGCGCGGTTGGGTCACGAATTTCTCAATGAAAATCCGGTCGTCGCCAAAGGAATTTGCAGCCTCGTTCTTGGAAGATTGGAATCCTTCCCGTGCTTCTACGTCATTCCATGCGATCCGCATGCCCTTACCACCGCCGCCAGCGCTGGCCTTGATCATCACCGGATACCCGATATCATTCGATATCTTCACCGCCTCATCAGCGTCTTCGATCAGCCCCATGTAGCCGGGGACCGTCGAAACCCCGGCCTCCTGTGCGATCTTCTTAGAAGTGATCTTATCACCCATGCTTTCGATCGCACCAACCGGCGGGCCGACAAAGGCGACGCCTTCGGCATCCAGCGCTTCAGCAAACTTGGAATTCTCGGACAGAAAGCCATAGCCGGGGTGGACAGCCTGCGCACCACTTTGACGGATGGCGTCCATTACCTTGTCGATGACAATGTATGATTGATTGGCCGGTGGTGGACCAATATGCACGGCCTCATCCGCCATCGACACGTGCAGGGCGTTCCTGTCAGCATCAGAATAGATGGCGACCGTACCAATGCCCATCTTGCGGGCAGTCTTGATGACCCGGCAGGCAATCTCGCCCCGGTTTGCGATCAGGATCTTGTTGAACATGGAACGTCCTTTGAATTGAAGTTCTGGAAACGCAAAACGCCGCCGCAGGGTGTTGACCCCACGACGGCGTGATGCGTGATGACGGACGGGGCGTTGGCTGCCCCGATAAATTCAGCGTTAGTTACAGGTGTTTTGGGTTTTGCAATACAGCACGTTCCCCGCAGCACCGACCGCTGCGCCAAACAGCGGGTCGGCATTGAGGACCGCAGCCCCAACCGCGCCTGCGCCGCCACCAAGGATCGCCTGCTCGCCTGTTGTGTCACCGCAGGCCGCAAGGCCGGCGCATGTCGCCAACGCAAGGAAGAATCGTGATTTTTGCATGTTTTCTGCCCTTTTAGGTTTCTCAAAGTCTTTGAGGGCAGATGCCGAATTCCGGTATTGTTATGCAATAACAGAGGTTGCAAACCACAGAATTGCGCAGTTTCTTGCCGTTTTTGGACTGTGTTCGCCAAAAAGAAAACCGCGGACAGAGCTCTGTGGGGAACACAAGCCTGCCCGCGGAAGGAAGGGGTACGGAATAGTAGGTGCTTGTGCGACGCAGGCAAAGTAGAGCCGCACGGCCCCATCACTGTGCACAGCACAATTTGCAGCGCAAACCCATCTTCGTTTCCGTTTGAGATTCCGGCTAAAACTTGCCCACCGGCAGCGCGCCCGCGCAACTTTGCGCCGACACTATTTCGCCCTGCCCCCCCGATTTCCCGGCTCATGCCCGTCACGTTCATGTGACGACATGCTGCCGGATGATGGCCAACACGGCAGTTTACCTCACGGCTTGCTTCCGGAAGTCCACTAAAAAAACCTACAGGGGCCAGGCGCTTATTTTGCGCTTTCACCGAGCTGTGAAAGCACGAGCCATTCTTGACACGGTTACTTGAAAAACTGCGCAGAATTCCTCGCAGATTGGTGATTTTCCTCGGGCTCTTATGCGTGAAACGGTGCCGGTGCACACTCGCATACAAGGAATTATCCCCATGATAATAAAGGGCAAAACTGCTAGCCTGCTTGCTGCCAGCACGCTTTCCGTGACCGGAATGCAGGCCTTGGCGCAAGATGCGCAAACTCAGGCTGAACTCGATGCGCTTCGCGCAAGAGTCGAGGCTTTGGAATCGTCCAAGCCCGGAGCCGGAACCGGTGATCTGAGGATCGGAAACACCACGCTGGATGTTTATGGCTATGTCAAAGCCGATTTCTTTTACGACTTCGAATATGATCAGGGCGACACAGCGTTTGTGAATGTCATAGGTGAGCCCTCGGCCGAAACCGATGGCACATTTGGCGCCACCGTTCGGCAATCGCGAATCGGACTGCGTACCAACACACCAAGCGGCATTGGCGACATCCAGGGGCAGATCGAAGTGGATGCTTTCGGCTCGGGCGGTACAGCAGAATTCCGCATTCGCCACGCGAATATCCGGATTGGTGAACAATGGCTCATCGGTCAGTACTGGACCAATTTCCAGCCTCTGGACACCTACCCCACAACAGTTGAGTTCAATGGACCGGTCGGCATCCCTTTTGCCCGTGTTCCTCAGGTTCGATACACTAACGGCTTCGGATCGAATACCACCTTTGCTGTTTCTGTAGAGGAAAACGTCGGAGGTTCGAACTCGGATGATCCGGTGCTGACTGGTGCGGTCGAGTATAACGACGGCAAATACCTGGCGCGCGCCTCGGTTTTGTACGGCAAAGCCCAATCCGGCGATGTCGAAGTGGATCAGACCGGCTTTACCCTTTCTGGTTCGATCCGTCCCTGGCAAGGTGGCCTGTTCCAAGTCAACTACGTCAACGGTGAAGCGATCGGCCCCTACCTGATCGGTTTGGGTGACGCGATTGTTGGCGGTCAGGCGAACGATGTCGACGGGTATACCATCGAGTTTCGTCAAGATTTGACCCCCAAATGGAACGTGGGCATCTCCTACGGTAAGGAAGATTACGACCTGCCCACCTCGACAGGAAGTTTGTCCTTCACCGAGCTTGAGACCATCCATGTCAATGCGTTCTACAAAGCAACTGACAATCTGACATTGAGCGCCGAATACATCTATGGCGAGCGGAACGATACGATTTCGGGTGACACTTTCGATGGCAACCGTATTCAGTTGGCCGCACAGCTGAACTTCTGACTTGCCCCAAGTGCCCTGCCTGTTCGCGGGCAGGGCTCCACCAATTTGGGTTGGTCGAACTTGATATGCAGCTGCGGTGGGCAAATTCAGCGCACCCCGTCGAAGATTTCTGGAAACGATTGACGAGCAACCTCCGGGTCGATCACCAACAGCGCGTCATAGCTGGCAGGGTCAAACGGATCTTCAGCGGCGATCACTTCCCGCTCGAACAGCCAATTCAGTCGGCCTGCATCCAGGTTACCACGCTCGAACGGCTGATCACCAAACTGCGCCCATAGCGCTTCCATGAATGCGGCATCTGCACGCCTATCTGCAGGCTTGCGGTCCCGAAAACGTTCGCGCCTGGTCAAGGGAGTCACTCCCTTGGGATTGGCGCGCCGGATCGTGAACTGAAAGTCAGTTCCGGCCAAGCGGCCGGGGAAGCCACGGTGTTTCAACAATTCGACACCTCGCTGGTTAAGGCATTGAAATTACATGGGTGCAGACGACCCTGCCGGGATGAAAACACGATATGAACCTCCGAGTTGTATATGGGCACCCTGTGACCGAGATCGCGTACTCTCATGGTCAGAGTCCTTCCCAGATACATTGGGATTGTTCCAGCCGATAGGCCTCAAAAAACTGAGTCGCGTCAGGCTCGGACGTGCCGAATTCCAGCGGTCGATCCGAGAAAGAAATCACGACACGCGCAGGATCCAGATCGTGCTGTGCCACGTAAGGGACCGCCAGCGTCTGACACAGATGCTCCATGTCGATCACGGCGACATCGTACGTGATGCGGCCCACGGTCGCCCCGATATTGGGAGCAATGAACCTGAAACGAACCCAGAGTTCCCCGGGATTGGTATCAAGCAGAACATTGCTGAGCTCTACTGGCTGACCCGATGGCACGGGTAATAGATTACTCGCCTGAACCGAACTAGTCATTGACATCGCCAAAACCAGCGCGCTGCCCAGGAAGCGTCCAGCGCGAGCCAGCCCTTCCGAAGTTGCTTGCGCGGCAAACGCGCTTTTATGTCCAATCAAGTCGATCATGAAGCAAATTGGTTTGTTCCATCTAACCCCTAGAGCGGGATATTATCGTGCTTTTTCCATGGGTTCTTCAGCTGCTTTCCGCGCAGACTGGCAAAGGCACGCGATACGCGGCGACGGGTTGAGTGTGGCATGATCACTTCATCGATAAAGCCACGCTCGGCAGCGACAAAGGGGTTGGCAAACCGGTCTTCGTAATCCTGCGTGTGCTGCGCGATCTTTTCCGCCTCTCCAAGATCAGCACGATGGATGATCTCGGTGGCGCCCTTTGCACCCATCACTGCGATCTCGGCCGTGGGCCATGCATAGTTGAAATCCCCGCGCAGATGCTTCGATGCCATCACGTCATAAGCACCACCATAGGCTTTGCGCGTGATCACCGTGACCTTTGGCACTGTTGCCTCTCCATAAGCAAACAGCAGTTTCGCGCCATGCTTGATCACGCCGCCATATTCCTGTGACGTCCCCGGAAGAAAACCCGGCACGTCGACGAGCGTAAGGATCGGAATTTCAAAGCAATCGCAAAACCGTACAAAACGCGCAGCTTTGCGCGAGCTGTCGATATCCAGACACCCGGCAAGAACCATCGGTTGATTTGCCACAACGCCAACGGTTTGTCCTTCAAGGCGGATAAAACCGGTGATGATGTTCTTGGCGTAATCTTCCTGAATCTCGTAGAAATCGCCCTCGTCCGCGACTTTGGTGATGAGCTCCTTCATGTCGTAGGGCGTGTTAGGATTATCTGGGATCAGAGTGTCCAGCGACGTCTCGATCCGACCCGGCTCATCAAAGAAGGGACGAACCGGAGGCTTTTCGCGATTGTTGAGCGGCAGGAAATCGACCAACCGACGGACCTCGGCCAGAGCCTCAACATCGTTTTCGAACGCCCCGTCTGCAACCGAGGATTTTTTGGTGTGAGTCGAAGCCCCACCCAGTTCCTCGGCGGTAACGACCTCATTTGTGACGGTCTTTACGACGTCCGGACCGGTCACAAACATGTATGAGGTGTCTTTGACCATGAATATAAAGTCGGTCATCGCAGGGCTATAGACCGCACCACCAGCGCATGGCCCCATGATCACACTGATCTGAGGCACCACGCCCGAGGCCATGATGTTGCGTTGGAAAACTTCGGCATACCCCGCCAGCGAGGCAACGCCTTCCTGAATGCGCGCGCCACCCGAGTCATTGATCCCGATCACCGGCGCTCCGTTCTGAACCGCCATATCCATGATCTTGCAAATCTTCTGCGCATGGGTTTCGGACAGCGAGCCGCCAAACACGGTAAAGTCCTGACTGAAGACATAGACCATCCGGCCGTTGATCGTGCCCCAACCAGTGACCACGCCATCACCGGCTGGCTTTTGCTTTTCCATTCCGAAATCGGTGCAACGATGGCTGACAAACATGTCAAACTCTTCGAAGCTGCCTTCATCCACCAGCAGCTCGATCCGCTCGCGCGCTGTCAACTTGCCTCGAGCATGCTGTGCGTCAATGCGCCGTTGTCCACCCCCTAAGCGTGCATCGTTGCGGCGGCCCTCGAGTTCGGAAAGGATGTCTTTCATGACGGTAGTCTCCCATGAGATTTTGCGGGACCATAACGATACGAACACCGAGACCAAAGAAGTTTTCGGCAAATTTGCAAACATAAGAAAATCAAGCAGGTGGTAATTGCAAATTTGTAAAGTTATGTGACATCACAAACCCGCTCTTGGCATTCCCCCAAACTAAGTTCTAAGTGTGAACCATGCAGTTCAGTTCAACATCCATCAGCCGGACACCCCCGACCCTTACAACGCTAATATTGTTGTCGGGCCTGTCAGCGCTAAGCATGAACTTGTTCCTACCCAGTCTCCCCTTCATGGCCGTCTACTTTGAGGCAGACTACAAGCTGATGCAGCTATCGATCGCATTGTATCTTTTGGTCAACGCGGTCCTACAGATCATAATCGGCCCCATCGCCGACAAGGCGGGGCGCCGACCTGTTCTTCTATGGGGCCTCGCATTGTTCCTGCTGGCGACTCTGGGCTGCATCTACGCACCAACGATCGAGGTCTTTCTGGCATTCCGTATGAGTCAGGCCGTGATTGTCGTTGGCATCGTCCTTAGCCGTGCAGCGGTGCGAGATATGTACACTCAGGACAAAGCCGCATCGATGCTTGGGTATGTCACAATGGGCATGGCCGTCGTCCCAATGATCGGACCTGCAGTTGGTGGCCTGCTTGAAGAGGCGTTCGGCTGGAAAGCGAATTTTTGGCTGCCCTTTGCGTTGGGCGCACTGGCCCTGTTGCTTACCTACCGTGATTTCGGCGAAACCGCCGCTGCCAGCGGCAAAACCTTGGTACAACAATTCCGCGAATATCCCGAGCTTTTGGCCTCCCCCCGATTCTGGGGCTACTCGCTCTCTTCTGCGTTTTCGTCTGGGGCGTTCTTCGCATATCTCGGTGGAGCACCTTTCATCGGAACCGAAGTGTTCGGCATGACAGCAGCAGAAGTTGGCATATATTTTGGCGCGCCCGCACTTGGCTACTTCTTCGGAAACTTCATCAGTGGTCGTTATTCTGTACGCTTTGGCGTGAACCGAATGGTCCTCTGGGGATGCTGGCTGAATGCTATCGGCGTAGCCATTTCCGCTTCCCTATTTTTAGCGGGCATTGGCACCGCGCTCAGTTTCTTTGGCCTGATGACCTTTGTTGGTCTTGGCAACGGCATGTCGATACCCAATGCGACCGCCGGGTCATTGTCTGTCCGGCCTCATCTGGCAGCCACCGCATCAGGCCTCAGCGGAGCGATCATGCTCGGCGGCGGCGCTGCCCTCAGCGCGTGGGCGGGCGCACTGCTGACACGCGAGACAGGTGCAATGCCATTGCTCTGGCTGATGCTGGCAACCTCCATTCTGGCGATTTGCGCTATCAGCAGCGTAATCTGGCGCGAGAAGCAACTGGGGCTTTAGAGGGCTTGCGCCAATAGGTTTGCAAAGTTAACTTGAGCAATCAGTTAAGTTGCAAAGAACTAACATGGCTACTCAAAAACTCTATGCAGGCGCAAAACTGCGTGAGATGCGGACTCGGTTATCTCTGACCCAAAAGGAGTTTGCAACAAAACTAGGCGTATCTCTGCCCTATTTAAACCAGATGGAGAACAACAACCGTCCGATTTCAACGACAGTTGTATTGGCGCTGGCGCAAGAGTTCGGCATGGACGTGACCGAGCTTAGCACGGGCGATAGTGAGCGCCTGGTCTCGGACATGCGCGAGGCGCTTGCCGATCCGGTTTTTGCTGACACCATGCCCCCATTGGCTGACCTGCGGCTGACTGCATCGAATGCCCCTGCGCTGGCCCGCGCATTTATTGAATTGCATCGAAGCTATCGCCAAACTCATGAACGGCTGGCTTCTTTGGACGAAGCATTAGGTCGGGAAGACGCCCGCATTCAAGCCAGCCCTTGGGAAGAAGTGCGTGATTTCTTTCACTATTGCGACAATTACATTGACGCCGTTGACCGGGCAGCCGAACGGTTCGCCAGTCGCGCTGATGAATTCGGTGGCATTCGTCAGGCAGCGATCAACAGCCTGACCGAACGAGGAATTCACGTCACCTTCACCGATACCGAGACCCTACGTAGCTACAACGCGGATGATAAGACACTGCGCCTTTCTTCACGCGCAGCTCCGCAAACACAAGTCTTCCAGCTTTTGCTGCAGGTCGCGCTGATCAGTCAGGACAAACTGCTTGAGGCGACGCTCGACTTCGCGCGCTTCCAAAGTGAAGAGGCCCGTGCGATTGCCAAGATTGGCCTCGCAAACTACTTCGCCGGGGCGTCCCTGATGCCATATGGTCTGTTCTTAAGTGCTGCGCAGGACTATCGTCACGATCTGGAATTGCTCAGCAATCGGTTCGGGGCATCCATCGAACAGGTCGCGCACCGTCTTTCCACTTTGCAGCGACCGGGGGCCAAAGGCATCCCGTTCTTCTTTGTCCGGGTCGATCAGGCAGGAACGATCACTAAACGCCATTCGGCCACTCGGCTTCAATTCGCACGCTTTGGCGGGGCCTGCCCCTTGTGGAACGTTCACCGTGCCTTTGAAACTCCGGGCCACTTTCTGCAGCAGCTGGCAGAAACACCGGACGGTGTACGATATATCTCACTTGCGCGCGATGTATCGAAATCCGGAGGTTCCTTCGGCGCGCCCGTTCGTCGCTATGCCATCGCATTGGGGTGCGAAGTGCGCCACGCCGAAGCATTGGTTTACGCCGACAATCTCGATATTAACAATGCCGGTGCCTACGAACCGATCGGCATCTCCTGTCGCATATGCGAACGCCAGACCTGTCATCAGCGTTCAGTACCGCCACTCGAACGCCGCCTGACCATCAACTCCGATATCCGCAGTATCCTTCCATACGAAGTCACCTGATCTTCATCTGGCCTGAAATACTCCGGGGGAGTCGCGGCTTGCCGCGACGGGGGCAGAGCCCCCGCCTGTCCGTCAGCTTTTTGATAGGATCGCCCAGATTTGATCCTTGAGTACAGCTCGTTTCTTGCGCAACTCAACCTCGGCCAACTCTTCCATTGGCTCAACATTGGTTTCAGCTCGATGCACTACGCGATTGACCTCATGATATTCATCCGCAAGCCTCGCAAAATGGGCGTCCGTTTGCTTGAGCTGGCTTATGGTGTCGATCTTATCGGGAAACTCTTCAGCCAGTTCATGCGGGGTGTGCGACATCCTGTTAACTCCTCAATGTTGCGTTACATCGGAGAGATAAACATGGTTGTCTCACACCGCTTTGACGCCAATCAAATTCCGTGAGAATTCTTTGCGTGATACTTCAACTGGTGGAACCGGATCAACGTTGCGCCGTGGCCCATCTCGGGCTGATCCAAGGCGCGTCATTTGCTTTGGCCAATGGCTCCTTGTCCAGCAGGTGATCCGACATTTTTTCCCCTACCATAATCGAAGGCGCATTCAGGTTTCCGTTGGTAATCTGAGGGAAAATCGAACTATCCGCGACGCGCAGCCCGTCCACCCCAATCACACGACCATGCGGGTCAACAACTGCGGTCTTGTCATCCGCGCGCCCCATTCGGCAGGTTCCACAGGGATGATAGGCGCTTTCCGCGTGCTCCGCGATAAACGCGTCAAGCTGCTCATCCGTCTGTACGTCTTTGCCCGGCTGAATCTCCTTGCCGGCAAACGGCTTGAAAGCATCCTGCCCGAAGATTTCGCGCGTCAGACGTATGCAGGACCGAAAATCCTCCCAGTCCTTATCATGGCTCATGTAGTTGAAACGGATCACTGGGGCATCCTCAACCCGTGCCGAGCGCAGTGTGACAGCCCCCCGAGACGGCGAACGCATTGGTCCTACATGCGCTTGGAAACCGTGCCCCTCAGCCGCTGCCTGACCGTCATAACGCACCGCGATAGGGAGGAAATGGTACTGAATGTCGGGATATTCGACACCAGGTTTCGAGCGAATGAACGCCGCACTCTCGAACTGGTTCGACGCGCCTAGGCCGGTTTTTGTGAACAGCCACTGCGCCCCGATCAAGCCTTTGCTGATCAGGTTCCAATGTTTGTAGAGCGTGATCGGCTGCAGCGAGGCTTGCTGGATGTATAGCTCAAGATGGTCCTGCAAATTGGCGCCGACACCAGGTCGATCCGCGACCACTTCGATTCCATGTTCGGTCAAATGCGCCGCCGAACCGATCCCCGACAGCATCAGCAACTTGGGAGAATTGATAGATGACGCGGCCAATATGACCTCACGCCTTGCCGCAATAATTTCTTTCTTGCCGCCACGGATCAATTCGACGCCGGTGGCGCGGCCGTCATTGGTGACCACGCGTGCGGCGAGACCCCGAACAATGTCACAATTTTCGCGTTTCAAAGCAGGCTTCAGATACGCATTTGCCGCCGACCAACGCCGTCCTTTCCAGACGGTCTGCTCCATCGGCCCAAAGCCTTCTTGTTTTTCACCGTTGTAATCTCCGGTGACCTCATATCCCGCCTGCTGCCCCGCATCGACAAAGGCTTTGAACAGCGGGTTTTCGCGGGGTCCGCGCGACACATGCAATGGCCCGTCAGTCCCGCGCCATGCGTGATCGCCACCATGGCCACCATCATGCCAGGTTTCCATGCGTTTGTAGTAAGGCAGCACATCCGCATAGGACCAACCATCCGCACCCATATCCGCCCAGGTGTCGAAATCCCGTGCGTGGCCACGCACATAGACCATTCCATTGATCGACGAAGACCCGCCAATCACCTTGCCGCGCGGGCAAACAAGGCGGCGATTGTTCAAATGAGGCTCGGGCTCGGATTTATAGCCCCAGTCATAGCGCGACATGTTCATCGGATAGCTGAGAGCGGCTGGCATCTGGATGAATGGGCCCGCATCGGTGCCGCCATGTTCGATCACCAGAACCGAGGCACCGGCCTCACTTAGTCGATACGCCATCGCACAACCGGCGGACCCAGCGCCAACGATGACAAAATCTGCTTCCATATTCGTGTCTCCATTTCCACGCAGGCTAAGATTTTTCGGCGAAAAATCTTATCGCCTCTGGCGGAAGTATTTTGAAAAAGTGAACGTTATTCGCCCCGCGGGAAGCGTTGGCTTTCTTCAACGTCGTTTAGATCCATGTGATTGCGCATGTAGCGTTCGGATGCTTTCTGCAGCGGCTGGTAATCCCACGGGTAATAACCGCCTTGTCGCAGCGCTTCGTAAACTACCCACCGACGGGCCTGACTGGCCCTTACATCGGAATCAAATCGCTCAAGGTCCCAATGCGCCTCGGATTTGGCGCGTAAGGACTGCAGGGTGCCCGCGTGCTCGGGTTGGCTCGCCAGGTTTTTCAGCTCGTGAGGGTCCTCTTCAAGATCAAAAAGCTGGTCCGGGTCCAATGCGCAGCGATTGTACTTCCACTTTCCATACCGAAGCGAAACCAAAGGCGCGTAGGAGGCTTCTGCCGCGTATTCCATCGCGACGGGAGCTGTTCGTTCATTGCCCTTCGCCAAAGGCACCAGGTCTTCGCCATCTGTCCATGGAGCAATTTCAGCCATGTCAACTCCGGCAAGCGCCCCAAGTGTTGGCGTGACATCGATCGTTGATACCGGTGTATCGATCCGGCCAGTGGGAAGATCGGGCGACGAGATCATCAAGGGCACTCGCGAGGACCCCTCGAAGAAAGTCATCTTGAACCACAATCCACGCTCGCCCAACATGTCGCCATGGTCCGAGACAAAGAGGATGATGGCCTCTTGCCGCGTGGATTCCAGCACTTCCAATATCTCGCCGATCTTGTCGTCCAGATAAGAGATGTTGGCGAAATAAGCGCGGCGGGATTTGCGGATATCCTCGGTCTTTATGTCGAAACTGCGCCAGTCATTTGCATCAAAAATACGCTTGGAATGCGGGTCCTGATTGTCATAGCCCAAATCCGCGATCTGTGGCTCAAGATGCTCACAATCCTCATACAGATCCCAATATTTACGACGCGCCACGTACGGATCGTGTGGGTGCGTGAAGCTGACGGTTACACACCAGGGGCGTTCATCTTTGCCACGCGCCAGATCATACAATTTGGCTTTGGCGTTATAGGCAACCTCGTCGTCATATTCCATCTGGTTGGATATTTCGGCAACGCCTGCCCCGGTGACTGATCCCATATTGTGATACCACCAGTCGATACGCTCACCGGGTTTACGATAATCCGGCGTCCAGCCAAAATCGGCTGGGTAAATGTCGGTGGTTAGGCGATCCTCGAACCCGTGCAACTGGTCGGGACCAACAAAGTGCATCTTACCTGATAGACAAGTGTAATACCCAGCGCGGCGAAGATGGTGCGCATAGGTTGGAATATCGCTGCGGAATTCAGCCGCATTATCATAGACGCCTGTCCGCGAGGGTAACTGGCCAGACATAAAGCTGGCCCGCCCCGGCGCGCACAGTGGCGACGCTGTGTATGTATTCGCGAAACGCGTTGATTTTGCCGCCAGTTTTTTCAGGTTGGGCGCATGCAACCATTCCGCGGGACCGTCGGGGAAGAGGGTCCCGTTGAGCTGATCCACCATTAGGATCAGAATATTCGGTTTTGTCATTTTTCGGCCTCTAGGAAAACTTTCATAACCCGCAGCGCATGGTTCACGGCCAACTGCGGCTCTTGCGGCGCGTTCAAAGCAGCGTGGATGTACAGCCCATCGATCAGAGCAATCATGTCTTCGGCGGCTTCGGTCGGATCGCGCATTAGCGGGCGTAGCGCATGGATGAGATTCGAGCGGATCCGGGCCTGATAGATTTGCCAAAGTCTAAGCGCGTCATCGTTGGTTTGCGCCAGAACATAAAAGGTCATCCATGCTGCAATCACGTCCGGCGTGAAACAGGATGGCGCAAAACAGGCGCGGATGATGGCCTGCGCGCGTTCTTCAGGCTTGGCTGTACCAAGTTGAGTGCGCGCTTCTGCCCCGAAATCCGACAGTATACGACGCATAGCAGCAAGGAATATCTGCTCTTTCCCACCGAAATAATGATGGGCCAATGCGCTGGACATTCCCGCACGCTTGGCAATCTGGCTGACGGTCACATCGAGGGATTTTTGTACGCCAAGTTCGGCAATCGTCGCCTTTACGATCGCATCCCGCCGGATCGGCTCCATTCCGAGTTTTGGCATCTTCGCCTCTCTACCCTGCTTGAGTGTAAGAGAAGCTAAGCGCTTTATATTGACTCGTCAATCAATAACGACTCTGGGCGGGGGTTTCTGATCCCTGTAGCGGGGTCGGCGGCGTAGCTTTGCCCTTACTAAGTATCGCCTCGCGCCACGTGATGAAGCTGACGGCTGCCAGGATCAGAGAGCCTCCGACAACAACCCATATGTCGACACTCTCATGGAAAACCAATGTGCCAAGCAACGTCGCCCAAATCAACTGCAGGAATGTCACGGGCTGTGTCACGGCTACCGGAGCAGCTTGCAATGCGAGCGTCATGAAATAGTGCCCAGCCGTGGCAAAGCTGGCAACGACAAGCAGAATGCCCAAATCACGCATGGAAGGTGGCTGCCACACGGCGATAGCAAAAGGGATCAAGGCAATCGTGACCCAGATAGAAAGATGCGCAACTACTGCCGATGGCCGAATATCATGCACCATAACTTTAGCCAGCAGATAAGAACCTCCAAGTGCCAAGGCCGTACCCAACATCGCCAGATGTCCCGGCGATACCTCGCGAAATCCGGGTCTCAGTACGATTACAACCCCAACAATCGCAACACCGATTGCTGCGATTCGACGAACAGCGAGCCGCTCTCCCAGGAAAAGCGCGGCACCCAGAGTAACATAGATCGGCGTCATGTAATTCATTGCCGTTACTTCGGCCAGCGGAATGCGTGTCATGGCGTAGAACCAGAGCATGACGGCTATGGCATGAACCACCCCTCGCAATCCAAACAGGGTCAAGTTACGAGTGGATAGCGGCGTTCCAATCAGCGCACGCCATGCGGGAATAAGAAAAACCAGCCCAAAAACATACCGCAAAAATGCGGCCTGAATTGGATCCATACTGGTCCCGAGCACTTTCACCAGAGCATTCATGCCCACAAAAGACAGACCTGCCGAAAGCATCCAGAACATGCCGACAAGCGGGCGCTGCTGATCGTTTGGTGAAGTCATACCGACGGTTGAACACCGTTTTCTATTCGGGAACAACCCTTCACATGATAACAAGTTTCATCGCAATACCCAGCATCACGATGCCGATCAGTACGTCGAGTATTTGCCATGCACGCGGGCGCGCAAAGATCGGTGAGAGAATGCGCGCACCATATCCCAGTGAGAAGAAGAATACGAAGCTTGAGGATACTGCACCAATAGCAAACCCCATTCGGTCATCGTATTGGGCAGAAATCGATCCGATCAATACCACCGTATCCAGATACACATGAGGGTTAAGCCATGTGAAGGCCAATACGGTCAGCATAGCCGCGCGCAAACTGGTACGCTGCCCTGCATCGGTGTCCAACATTGCGCCACCCCGCCAGGCGGACTGGAAACTGCGCAAAGCATACCATGTCAGAAAGATCGCGCCTCCATAGCGCATAACCGTTTCAAACCATGGCGCGGCCTGCGCCAGCGTGCCAAATCCTGCTACCCCAGCCGCAATCAGAATTGCATCCGAAACCGCGCAGGTCAGGCAGAGAGGAAAGACATGCTCGCGTCGTAGCCCTTGACGCAGAACAAAAGCGTTCTGAGCGCCAATCGCCAAGATAAGGCTGAAGCTAAGGGCAAATCCTGCGATCATTGATGGGAACATGCGACCTCCTGTTGTTGGCCGTTGACTATAGCCATCCCGAGGCCCTATCAAATTAATGTTTGTAACCTAAATTAAGAAAACCTAATGCTCCTGGACCCGCATCATCTTTCAGCGCTGTCTGCAATATTGCGCCATGGAAGCTTTGATGCGGCAGCAGCTGAATTGTCTGTGACCCCCTCCGCAATCTCTCAACGCATCAAGGCTTTGGAAGATCGTGTTGGAGCCGCTCTGATACATCGCGGTTCCCCTTGCATCGGCACACCTGCTGGCTTGCGGATTGCGCGTCATGCCGAAGATATTGGCCTGCTTGAAGCAAAGCTCGCACGAGAGCTGACCTTGGATGAGCGCGAAGGCCCTACCCGCGTGCGGATTGCACTTCCTGCCGACATTCTGGCGACATGGTTTATCGACGCGATGGCGCAGGCTGGCGATTTATTGTTCGATCTGGTGATTGACGATCAGGATCACTCGGCCGAATGGCTGAGGCGCGGCGAGGTCAGCGCGGCGATTACCGTCGGTGGACAAGCCGTCACTGGATGCGATTCATTTGCGCTGGGCGCGTTGCGCTATCTGCCAACCGCCAGCCCCGCGTTCATGGACCGCTGGTTCAGCGATGGCGTATCGGCAAACTCGTTGTCGCTGGCACCTTGTCTGACTTTCAATAGCAAAGACAATTTGCAGAAAACCTGGATCAGTAAACAGATAGGACGTCGGCTTGCGCCACCGACGCAATTTATGCCTTCCACAAACGGCTTTGTTGAGGCAGCGATTGCAGGCTTGGGCTGGGGGATGAACCCTGAAAGCCTTGCGCGCCCTACAATTGTAAAAGGTCAACTCTGCGAGGTCATTCCTGGCGCGCCATTGGATTTGGAACTGACCTGGCAGATCGAGCGGGTGCTTGCCCCTGCCCTTGCACCGTTGACCAAGGCAGTTCGTCGTGTTGCAGCCCAGGCGCTCAACATAACAGGCTGACCTTATGCCTGCGTATCCGCCTTCTGTTGCGGCTGCGCAATTCGGTAACAGGAAAACGCTGCCCAAATACTGACAAGCACGATGAACACAATAGCTGATGCAACCTCGTGCATATGGGCAACTGCGGCCAACGCAGCCGATAATGCAACGGCCGTTAACCGACACATAGACTTGATGGCTGCAGCGCCCTGAATACGTTGTTCTTTGGGGGCAATGTCCAGAAAATAGAGCTTCCGCGCGCTTGATATTCCGGTTGTTGCGACCGAGACGACAAACAATGCAATCGCGTGCAGATGAACTTCGTGGTCAATGTGGGCATAGTGGAAGGCCAGCAGAACGATCCCGGTTGCTGCGACCATCAGGTTGCCCGAGACCATCACCGCGCGGTGAGACTTCATGTTCACCAACTGCCACAACGGCGCCGAAACCAGATACCCGGATGCGGACGAAATGATCATGGCCGTCAGCCCCTTTGCAGAAGTATGGTGTGCCTCTGCAGCGATAAGCGCAAAGAACGGGACCGACAGCGATACAACAACCAAAGGAAGCCGCATCGCCATATAACGACGGAACCAAGGGTATTCGAACATTTCAACGATGCCGGAAATAATACTCCGCAGCGATTGACGGCCGGAAATCTTGATGTTTCCATCTTCAGGTTTTTCGGGGGCACTCTCTGCCATTCCGAGAATGCACAGCGCAGAAAACAGGAAGAACGAAACCGATGCTGCGATTACAGCAGAATGTCGCGAAAATGGCGGATATTCTTTTGTGATCTCGTGGATCAATAACACCAATCCGATCGCGCAAAGACCACCGGCACCCAATTGGAGATATCGGATAATCATGCGAGATTTCGATTTCAGATGATCACCGAACAGATCGGACAACATCAAGGATTGGCTCTCTTCAATCAGTCCGATCAGGAAAAACGCCGCAACAAAGGCGATAGCGGTCAGTGTAACGCTGCCGGTCGCCGCGATGGCCAAGGCCATCAAAAGGCAGCCGCCCAATCCTATTTCGGTCAGGGCGATACCGCGTTTCTTGCGAACCTGCGCCGCGATAGGACGCGCCAGAACGAGGTCAGAGATCATACTGCCCGACATGCGAATAGAAACCAATGCCGCCGCAAGGAACATCGGCAGCTCTAACGAGATCGCAAGAAAGGGCAAAACAACAGAGGGGCTGCCCAGAGTCCACGCAACCTGTGATAGGATGCTCTGGCCAGCTATGACCGGCACATTTCTTCGGGCAGGATCGGTCGTGTTCGTCGCCATTTCTTGGTCTGCGTAGTGCGCCTATGGTTACTTATTCAGATTTTTCAGCCTCATTGATCTGATCATAAATGCAAGGACCTTAGGGACCAAAATTTCTGTTAGGCGTAGCCCTGCAACAGAAAAACCCGGCCAAAGGCCGGGTTCTAATTAACCAACGATTGCCCGACGCATCAGAGTTGGGCCATGACCTCGTCTGTCGCCTCAAAATTGGTCGTAACCCGCTGGACGTCGTCATCGTCTTCCAATGCATCCACCAATTTCATCAGCTTCTGCATATCTTCCAGAC
This sequence comes from Ruegeria sp. AN6, assembly GCF_056540425.1. Lineage (NCBI taxonomy): Bacteria > Pseudomonadati > Pseudomonadota > Alphaproteobacteria > Rhodobacterales > Roseobacteraceae > Ruegeria > Ruegeria sp. AN6. The sequence goes on along the minus strand of NZ_JBQFWR010000002.1, from coordinate 257,473 downwards.
CCAATTCGGTCGTGGTTGTGGGTTTCCAGACCAGCTTGGTGGATTCGGATTCACCCAGCGCGGTCTCCAGCGCATTCGATACATCGTTCAGATCCGTATCAGCGCACCAGATGATGTGACCGTCTTCCGAGCTTTCGACATCCTCAGCCCCGGCCTCGATCGCGGCTTCAAAGATCGTATCCGCATCGCCAGCATCCGCCTGATAGACAACTTCACCCTTGCGGTCGAACATGAACCCAACCGAGCCGGTTTCACCTAGATTGCCGCCATTCTTCGAAAACGTCGAACGCACGGTCGATGCGGTGCGGTTGCGATTGTCCGTCATCGTCTCGACGATCACGGCCACACCGTTTGGGCCATAGCCCTCGTACCGGATTTCTTCGTATTCATCCCCTTCGCCCGCAACGGATTTCTTGATGGCCCGGTCGATCACGTCCTTGGGAACCGAGTTCGACTTGGCCTCTTTTACCGCCAGACGCAGACGCGGGTTCTTGTCGGGATCGGGGTCGCCCATCTTGGCGGCAACGGTGATCTCTTTCGACAGTTTGGAAAACAGTTTGGACCGCGCGGCGTCCTGACGTCCCTTGCGGTGCTGGATATTGGCCCATTTGGAATGGCCTGCCATGGTGCGTCCTCGTCATTCGTGATTGCGTGTTCGGCGCTCATATAGACGTTTGCGGGGGGCAGGATCAAGAGAGCGGCTTGCCCTGCCTTCGCCCTTGGCTATGGTGGCGATATGACGACAGATCAGATTATTCTTTTTTCCCTTTTCATTGCCGTATTTGGAATGCTGCTTTGGGGGCGGTTTCGATATGACCTCGTCGCCTTCACTGCCCTTATGATTGCAGTGACGCTGGGCGTTGTCCCGGTCGAGAACGCCTTCGCCGGGTTTGGCCATCCAGCAACAATTATCGTAGCACTGGTTCTTGTGGTCTCTGCGGGTCTGGTTCGGTCGGGCGCGGTGTTCCTGATTACACGGACACTGGTTGATGCCTCGCGCAGTCTGGGCGCGCATATCGCGCTGATGGGCGGGATCGGCGCTGTTCTGTCCGCTTTTATGAACAACGTTGCCGCGCTGGCGTTGCTAATGCCAGTCGACATCCAAACCGCTCGCAAGGCGGGGCGTTCGGTGGGTCTTAGCCTGATGCCGCTAAGCTTTGCCACCATTCTTGGAGGCATGGCCACGCTCATCGGCACGCCGCCCAATATCATTATCGCCTCAATCCGCGCCGAAACTCTGGGCGAGCCATTTCGGATGTTCGACTTTGCCCCGGTTGGCGGGATCGCAGCCATCGCCGGTCTGGCCTTTGTGGCCTTGGTGGGTTGGCGATTGATCCCCAATCGTGGCGTCCAGGAAGAAGCATCGGAAGTTCTGGCCGAGTACATCGCCGAACTGACCGTCCCGCCTGAGTCACCCCATATCGGCAAGCGCGTTAGCGAGCTTTATGAGGCGGCAGAGAAATCCGACGTCGCCATCATCGGCCTGATCCGGGATGGCAAGCGGCGCTATGGCAGGTCCACCCACACCACTTTGCGGGAAGGTGACGCGCTTGTGCTTGAAGCCCGACCCGAAGCGTTGGACGAATTCCGCGCTGCGCTTAATCTCGATTTTTCAGACACAAGGCGGCAAGAGGTGTTGACTGCCGAGGGCGACGGGCTTGAGGTGATCGAGGTCGTTGCCCCCGAAAGCGCCCGCATCACCGGACGCACCGCGCAGGCGCTGGGGTTGGCCTGGCGACAGAGCACGGTGCTGATGGGGATTTCTCGTCAGGGCCGTCGCATCACGGAACAAGTCCGGAAGACCGAGGTTGAGGCGGGTGACATCCTGCTTCTGCTCTGCCCGCGCGACCGGGGCGTGGACGTGACCGAGTGGCTCGGCTGTTTGCCCTTGGCAGCACGCGGCCTGAACGTCACCGCCAACGAAAAAGCGTGGCTCGCCATCGGCCTGTTCGCAACAGCCGTACTGGCCGCTAGCATCGGGCTGATCTATCTTCCCATCGCTTTGGGTCTGGTCGTTGTGGCCTATGTACTTACCAAGATCATGCCGATTGCGGATATCTACAATCACATTGAGTGGCCGGTGGTGGTATTGCTGGGTTCGATGATCCCGCTGGGAAGCGCATTGGAAACATCCGGCGGCACTGAACTGATAGCGAACGCACTGATCCAGTTGACAAACGGTCTGCCTGCATGGGCGATCCTGACTGTGCTGATGGTGGTCACCATGACCCTGTCGGACGTACTCAACAACACGGCCACCGCAATTGTTGCGGCCCCCGTCGGGATACAGATGGCGCGCACGCTTGAGGTATCGCCCGATCCATTCCTGATGACAGTGGCCGTGGCAGCCTCGGCAGCATTCCTCACACCAATTGGTCATAAAAACAACACGCTGGTGCTGGGTCCCGGAGGCTATCATTTCGGGGACTATTGGCGCATGGGCCTACCGCTAGAGATATTGATCATCGCCGTATCAATCCCCTCGATCCTTGTGTTCTGGCCGCTTTGACGGGTAAAGGCAGCGCATGAAACGCTTTCTGATCTTGCAACTGCGCCCGGAAACCGATGCTTCGGATGCTGAGTACGCCTCAATTCTGGACAAAACCGGCCTTGAACCTTCGCAAACCCACCGCATCCGGCTGGATTGCGAAGACTTGCCCGCAGGGCTGGACGTTACCGACTACGCCGGTGTGATCGTTGGCGGAGGCCCGGGTTGCGTCAGCGACGATCCGGCAAAAAAATCTACATTAGATGCCAAGATCGAGGGCGCGATCATGGGGCTGATGCCGCAGATCACAGCACAGGACCACCCGTTCATGGGCTGCTGCTACGGCCTGGGAATTCTCGCGGCGCATCTGGGAGGTGATGTCAGCAAACGGCAATTTGGCGAACCGGTTGGACCATCGGATTGCGAACTGACCGAAGATGGCGCGCAGGATCCTCTGACCGCTGGCCTAGTTCCGCAGTTTGAAGCCTTTGTCGGTCATAAAGAGGCCGTGCAATCCCTGCCAGAAGGCTGCGTGCATCTGGTCGCCTCGGCCCCCTGCCCGATCCAGATGATCCGCTGGGGACAAAATGTCTATGCCACTCAGTTCCACCCCGAAGCGGATGCCAAGGACTTTGAACAGCGGATTAACATCTACAAAGATCACGGGTATTTCCCGCCGGAAGATGCACAACGCCTGATCGAAATCTGCCACGCGGCGGACGTTACACAACCCGGGGAAATCCTGCGACGGTTCGCCGAACGCTACGGGTGACCCAACGGCGTTATTGCCTGATTAACACCCCCTCGCATAGGCTGGCCCGAATGACTTTGGGAGGAGTTGTTCTTGGACCTGCTCATAAATGTTGGCCTGCCGCTTTCGCTGGCCATTATCATGCTGTCGCTCGGGATCGGGCTTGAGGCCGCTGATTTTCGCCGAGTTCTTACCCGCGGATACCCATTCGCCATCGGTGCGATCAGTCAGGTTGTGTTGATACCACTGGCTGCTTTCACAACCGTCACGATGTTCGGGCTACCCGCTGAGATTGCCGTTGGCGTGATGCTTCTAAGCTTTTGCCCCGGCGGCGTTACCAGCAACATCCTTGCAAAGTTTGCCAAAGGCGACGTTGCGCTATCAGTCAGCCTGACGGCTGTGATCAGCCTGTTGTCGATTGTGACAGTTCCAATTCTGGCCGCGTGGTCCATCGATTACTTCATGGGTGAGACAGCCCCGGAAGTATCGATTGGCGCCCTTGCTACCGCATTGTTCCTGATCACAACGTTGCCTGTCGCGATAGGCGTTAGTATTCGCCACTTTGCCAAAGAGTTCGCGGTTCGGATCGATAACCCTTTGTCCACGCTTGCCTCGATCCTGTTTGTGCTGATCGTTCTGGCAGCGCTGGCCGGAAATTGGCAGTTCTTCATTGAGAACCTCAGTTCGATCGGGGCCGCTTTGATTGCGCTAAATATCGCGCTGCTACTGATTGGACTTGGGTTGGCGCGGATCGCCAAGCTGACGTGGGAAGAGGCGAAAACCATTTCGGTCGAAACAGGCATACAGAATTCGGCGATGGGAATTACGTTGGCGGCACTGATCACAGGCACCACAACGGGCTTCAGTCCGCTTGCCGTTCCGGCCGCAGTTTATGGTATCACGATGTATGTGGTCGTGACCCCCTTTATCCTTTGGTTCCGCAACCGCTGAAAGGAGATCAGATGGCTGATAATACAGCAGACGCGATTGTCGTGGGCGGCGGACTTGCCGGTCTGGCTGCCGCGGCAGAGCTGGGGGATCGCGGTAAGCGTGTGATTATTGTGGATCAGGAGCCGGAACACTTCCTTGGCGGGCAGGCGTTTTGGAGCCTTGGCGGTCTGTTCATGGTCGATACCCCGGAACAGCGTCGCATGGGTATTTGCGACAGCTACGATCTGGCACTGCGCGACTGGATGGGCAGTGCTCAGTTCGACCGTGATGAGGACAATTGGCCCCGCAAGTGGGCGGATGCCTATGTCGAGTTTGCGGCAGGTGAAATGCGTCCGTGGTTGTATGACATGGGGTTGCGCTGGTTTCCGGTCGTGGGATGGGCCGAACGCGGTGGGTCCTACGCCAATGGTCATGGCAACTCGGTCCCGCGCTTTCATATCACGTGGGGCACGGGCCCGGGAGTGTTGGAACATTTTATCAGACGTGTGCAGGATCATGTCAGTGCCGGTCTAATCCAATTGAAGTTCCGCCACCAAGTCAGCCATATCATTATGCAAAATGGCACAGCCAAGGGCGTATCCGGAGAGGTCCTAGCCGATGATAGCGTCCAGAGGGGTGGCAAGACCAATCGGGACGAGGTCGGCGAGTTCGAAGTCTACGCGCCTTCGGTCATCGTTACCTCCGGCGGGATCGGTGGGAACTTCGAAATGGTGCGAAAAAACTGGCCCACAAACCGATTGGGTGAACCACCCAAAGACATGATCGCTGGCGTGCCCTTTCATGTCGATGGCCGTATGATCCCGATCAGCGAGAAAGCAGGCGGCCATGTGATCAACGGTGATCGAATGTGGCACTATACGGAAGGCGTGCGCAATTGGGATCCGATCTGGCCCGCGCACGGAATTCGCATCCTGCCCGGTCCAAGCTCGATGTGGTTTGACGCATGCGGCAATCGTCTGCAACCCCCTTGTCTGCCGGGCTTCGATACGCTGGGCACGCTGCGCGAAATCTTGAAGACGGGTTATGAATACAGTTGGTTCGTTCTGACCCAGAAAGTGATCAAGAAGGAATTTGCCCTCTCCGGGTCCGAGCAGAACCCGGACTTCACTTCGGGCAGCTGGAAAGAGGTTATTCAACAGCGCATTTTATCCGGCTCAAAGGCAACTGGCCCGGTCGAAGCTTTCAAGGAAAAGGGTGAGGATTTCGTTGTTGCCAACACGCTGACGGAATTGGTCAGTGGCATGAACCAATTGGGCGGCGGACTGATTGACGAAGCGTATTTGCGCACGCAAATCGAGGCGCGGGATTCTCAGATCGACAACCCATTCTCGAAAGACGCTCAGATGATGGCTATCCATGCCGCGCGCAATTACCGGGGCGATAGGTTGATCCGCACCGCCAAGCCACACAAATTCCTCGATCCGTCAAATGGCCCTTTAATTGCAGTTAAATTGCATGTTCTGACTCGCAAAACGCTTGGTGGGTTGCAGACCAATCTCGACAGTCAGATGATTGGCGCAGACGGCCAAGTCGTCCCCGGCCTGTTTGCAGCCGGAGAGGTCGCGGGCTTTGGCGGTGGCGGTTACCACGGATACAACGCGCTGGAGGGCACGTTTCTGGGCGGTTGCATCTTCTCGGGCCGCAATGCGGGACGGTCCCGCGCCGTGGCCTGATTACTGGTTGCGCACAAACTTCAGAACAGGTTCGCCTGCGGCGTCGAGCATAACCAGACTGTCACCGGCAACCGCATAAGTGGTTACACTTTGCAAAGCGGCAAGAAATTGATCTTCAATCTCTTCCATTTCTGGTGGGCACGCCATCAAAGTGGCAGCCATATTCTCAGGAAATTCTATGCTGTTGCCGATGATTTCGGCTTGTCCGGTAAACCGATTACAACCGCCTGTACCGCCGAACGCTCCGCCTTGAGCAAATGAAAGCTGTGGCGGGCGCTTTGCGTCCAACACCTCTCCATCTATTCCGATGGCCACCCATTCAGTCCCTTCTAGTGTCGCGGCGCTCTGATCGTGCGCCTGCACCAGTATCAGGTCTGCGGAACTGCCTTCTCCGTTGGTCAACACCGGGTGAATCGTATCGGTCGTAAACAGCAGCTCCTCTCCACGATAGATTGCACCCCGGACCGCATAGGTCATTCCTTCTTGGATCAGCGCATCATCAAACGACAACTCAAATTCTGATGGCACGCCGTTCAGAGCGTAGCGCTGCGCTGCCAGTGTCACAGCAGCTGCGTCCGCCCGCGAGATATCCTGTAATTCGACATACAGTGTTGCATCCGGTGGCAGAGCGATCCGTTCACGATATGTCGCTGTGCCTGTCACCGATCCGGCGTGGCTTTGGCCGCCCAGCAAAGCCAATACAACTGCTCCGGCCACAATGGCCTGTCCGAGTTTTGGAAAAGGCATAATCCTATCCTCTCTCATTCGTCTTTGAGAAAAAGATTGTGGCTGGATCGCCATTTACAAGGGCAACACATTCAAGTCGGCGAAACTGTGCCAGTCTCAGAGTGGCCAGATGAACGGGATCAAGAGTGAGGCCAACAAACCAACCGTCAGGTTTAACGGCACACCAACCTTTAGAAAATCGGTGAACCTGTACCCGCCCGGCCCGTACACCATCATGTTGGTCTGATAACCGATGGGCGTCGCAAACGAAGCCGACGCCGCCACCATCACCGCGACGACCAACGGGCGCGGATCGATGCCAACTGCCTGCGCCAACGAGATGGCGATCGGAGTCACCACCACTGCAACTGCATTGTTTGAAACCAATTCGGTCAATACCGAGGTCAGCAAATACACAGCCCATATGATAAGGAAGGGCGGCAACATGCCCAGCGCGGGTGCGATCGCCTCGACAATCAGCGTCACAGCGCCAGATTTATCGAGAGCCGCACCGATTGCGAGCATTGAGAAAATCAGCGCCAGCAATCTGCCTTCGACAAAGGAAAACGCCTCATCCGCATCGATACAGCGGGACAGCAGGACCACCGCAACGGCCAGTATAGACAAAAGCAGAATTGGAGCGACGCCCAGCGCTGCCAACGCAACGATTCCCACTAATGATCCAATGGCAATGGGTGCATGACTGCGACGGAAGGCACGTGCCGAGGGCTGTGTCACATCAACCATGTCCATATCTGCTGCCAGCCTTTGAATATCACCAGGTGAGCCTTCAAGCAGCAGTGTATCACCCACGCGCACAGTCAGAGCATCCAACTGGCGCCCGATATTTTGGTTCCGGCGATGCACAGCCAAAACGTAGACGCCGTACCGACGACGCAAACGCATCGCACCCAATGTTCGCCCAACCATACGGCAACCCGGTGTAATCAGAACTTCGACCGTCTTGGTTTCAACTGCCGAGACCTGATCAACCCTCTTTAATTCCTTATTGCTTTGCAGGCTCAACAACTCAGTCATCTCGGTGCGGAGAACCACTCTGTCACCCACTTTCAGCGTGACACCTTTTAGGTTCCGACGTAACGACTCATCGCCCCGAACCACGTCGATCAGCCGCACACCTTGGCGTTTGAACAGTTGAACCCCCGTTACTTCGCGGTCGATCAAGTTGCTTTCGGGTGGGATGACCGCCTCAGTAAAGAATTTCATCTTGGATCGGTCACTCAGCATTTCGGCCATGCTATCGCGCTCTGGCAACAAACGCGGCGCTATGAAGCGCAGATAAACCATGCCGTAGATAACCAGAGCTATGCCCAGTGGGGTGACCTCAAATATCGTGAAGGCCGTCATGCCCTGCGCACGCGCGACGCCATCAACCAGAAGGTTGGTTGAGGTGCCGATCAGGGTCAACGTTCCCCCAAGAATTGCCGCATAGCTAAGCGGAATCAACAGTTTGGACGCCGAAACGTTCAGTGTGCGAGCGATCTGAATAAAGACCGGGATCATCACGACGACAACAGGTGTGTTCGACACCACTGCAGACGCGATGACGACAAATCCCATCAACAAACCGATGGCTATACGCGGATTAACCTGCGCCTGCTTTTGCGCCACGGATGTGAACGCATCAAGCGCCCCTGTTCGCACCAAAGCCCCCATGATGATGAACATGGCACCGATGGTCCATGGCGCAGGGTTAGACAGTACCGCAAGCGCGCTTTGATAGGGCAGAATACCCGTTGCAAGCATCAGGGCCACGCCGCCAATGGCGACAACTTCGGTCGGATAGACCTCGCGCAGGAACATGATGAACATCCCTGCAACAATCATCAGCGCCAGAATTGCGCTACCCGTTTCTGTCAGTTGAAGGAATTGCATTCTTGGTATTCTGTCCGAAACCTGATCTGGCACACGCGCCTATCAGCCAGTTTCACGCATTGCATGCCACAGGGCAAGCCTGACATGTGACTTAGGGGCCTGCCTGCTGCAAACGCCCACCAACGCGCACCATCTGCACAGATATTGCGCTTCCGTCGCGATCATCGGTTTCGACATACACACCGCTCAGCGTTGCCTCGCCATTGGCGGGTGTGAAGCGGGCTTTGGGCATCCCCGTGATGAAACGACGCATAGGTTCTTGTTTGTCCATACCAATGACCGAGTCATAATCCCCGCACATTCCGGCATCCGTCAGGTATCCTGTCCCGCCCGTCAAAATCTGCGCATCCGCCGTCGGCACATGGGTGTGCGTGCCCACCACAAGGCTGGCGCGCTTGTCGCAATAGTGGCCCATCGCCATCTTTTCAGACGTCGCCTCGCAATGCATATCGACGATAATCGCCTGCGCCTGCCCACCGCGTGGGTGCGATTTCAGGATCGGTTCGATAGCTGAGAACGGATCATCGAAGGGGCGCTTCATAAATACTTGCCCCAGTACCTGCACCACCAGCACCTTGCGTCCACCCGGCGCCGTGAACAGCCGATGACCTCGCCCTGGCGCCCCTTTGGCATAGTTCACCGGGCGCACAATGCGAGGCTCTTTCTCGATGAACTGCAACATGTCTTTCTGATCGAACGCATGGTCGCCCAAAGTGATGCAATCGGCACCGGCGTCCAAAAGCAGCTTGGCGTGATCACCACTGAGCCCCATGCCATTGGATGCATTCTCGCCGTTAACCACGACGAAATCCAACCGCCACTCCTCACGCAAACGCGGCAGGTGCTGTTGAACGGCGGCGCGACCCGAGCGCCCCATGACGTCGCCAAGAAATAATAACCTCATGTCACCCGTCCTAAGTGTGGTGCAACACAAGCACAAGTGATTAAACTGTCACCATAAACCGCAAATAATATTGGTTAGGAGAAACTTATGACCCGCTATCTTATTATTGTTACCCTGCTCGCCCCCCTCGCCGCGTGCGATCAGCCAGCCGAGCAATCAACCGAACTGGCAAACCCAGCGGCGACTTTTTGCATCGAACGGGGCGGCACGTACAATATTCAGGATGGCGACGGCGGCCAAACCGGGATCTGCACCCTGCCAGACGGAACCAAACAGGATGCCTGGGACTATTTCCGTGCTGAGCACACGGGCTAGGCCGAAAACGTCAACACGCGGCTTTCTGTGATAACCATATCCAGAGGTTGGTCCGTCGGCTCAAGCGGCAGCTCTTCTACCTCTTGCGCATCGAAGGCAAACCCGATCGCCAATGTCGGGCGTTTGCCGCGCAACCCCTCTAGCGTGCGATCATAGAAGCCACCGCCATATCCCAGACGACGACCCTGAGCATCAAACGCAACCAGCGGCACAATCAGGATTTCGGGATCAAAATAATCGTCGATCTCGGGTACCTTCGCACCAAATGGTCCGTCTTTCAGCGCGCCTTCCGGAGTCCAACGCGAAAATCGCAGCGGCTTTCCGGCGGCCTGAATGACGGGTACGCCGACGGCCCCGTAAGCGGCTGCTTCGGCCATTGCCGGCAACGGGTCGATCTCGGTTCGGATGGGCATGTATCCTGAGATGGGAACACCTCGATGCCCGGCCAAAACCTCGGACAAACGTCCTGCAGCACCCGGTAGGCGCGTGTCAAACGCCGCCTTTCGGCGCGCAAAGGCCGCCTTTCGGGCAGCGGCTTTGATTTCAGTCAGATCGGTTGTGTCGGTCACAGTAGCACCATGCTGGCAAGCCCCAGAAATATGAAGAACCCCATCACGTCCGTCGTCGTTGTCACAAAGGTTCCCGATGCCAGCGCAGGGTCGATCCCCAGACGATCCAGCACCACCGGTACTACCGTACCTGCAAAGCCCGCGATGATCATGTTCACGACCAGCGCCGATCCAATCACGACACCCAGCAACGGAGAATCAAACCACATCATCCCAACGGTTCCCAACACGATGGCAAAGCATAATCCGTTGAGCATCCCGACCAGTAATTCGCGGCGGATCACGCGCCACACATTCGAACTCGTCAGGTCACGTGTCGCCAGCGCGCGTACAGCCACTGTCAGTGATTGAGTTCCAGCGTTGCCTCCCATTGAGGCAACAATCGGCATCAGGATTGCGAGTGCAACAAGCTGATCGATTGCGGCCTCAAACTGCGAAATGACCAGCGAACCACAAATTGCGGTGATCAGATTGACACCGAGCCATGGCAAGCGCCGTTTACTGGTTGCCGCTACGCTATCGGACAAAGAACTTTCGTCCGAGACACCCGCAAGACGCATCATGTCTTCTTCATATTCTTCATCCAACACCACCATCGCGTCATCAATGGTAATGACGCCAACCAACCGCCCATCCGTATCCACAACCGGGGCCGAGATCAGATGGTATTGGTTGAACGCATAGGCCACATCCTCTTCGTCCTGATCTACAGGGATGGTGTGGAATTCTTCCTCGGCGAGGTCATGCAAGGGCACCTCTCGCCGGGTCGCCATCAGCTTTCCCAGTGTAACCTGCGCAACGGGCTTCAGCCGCGGGTCAACAAGGACGACATGATAGAACTGTTCTGGCAGATCATCATTGGCCCGCATGAAATCAATGGCCTGCCCCACCGTCCAGTGCTCGGGCGCCATGACGACTTCACGCTGCATAAGACGACCGGCGGAATTTTCAGGGTAGGACAACGCCTGCTCAGCGGCGACTCGTTCAGAGTCTTCAAGCGCATCAAGGATCGTCTCTTGTTGCGGCTCTTCGAGATCCTCGAGCAGATCAACGACATCGTCGCTTTCCATGTCCCGAACAGCTTCGGCCAAGACATCCGGTTTCAGAACATCGATCACTTCTTCCCGGACAGATTCATCCAGTTCTGAAAGAATATCCCCGTCAAATTCCTTATCGTACAAACGGATCAGACCCGCCCGGTCAAAGGGGCTGATCTGTTCCAGAAGGTCGGCAATATCAGCCGCATGTAGCGGCTCCATAAGATCGATCAGTTTGGTGCGATCTTCGACCTCCACCGCATAGAGGATGGCTTCGACGGTTCGCGGATCGAGCGCATAGGCGTCCTCGTCCTGGGGCTGATCGGGTCTGGCTTCGTCACTGCCTGTCGTCATGCGCTGCCCCTTTTTTCCTGCCGATTGACCCTAGATAGAAGAAGCAGCTACCGGAAAACAATGACAATGGTCCAATTTACCCACATCTTTTGCATCCCTATGCTGGATAGCGGCCCCAAACAGGCGGAGAACACAGCAGATGGCGCAAAAGACGCTTTTGAAGGGACGCGTGCTCAGCTTCAACGGATCACCGTTCGAAGGCGAACCCACAGACGCGACCGAACTACACGAAGCCGTATTGATAGAAGATGGTCGCATCGCAGCATTGGGATCCGCGTCCGATCTTTCTGTCGCGCACCCCGAGGCCAAAGTTAAGGATTATGGCGACAAGCTTATTTCGGCGGGCTTTGTGGATCCGCATGTTCACTATCCGCAAACCGCAATGATTGCGAGTTGGGGCAAGCGGCTGATCGACTGGCTCAACAGCTACACGTTCCCGGAAGAGATGAAGTTCGACGATCCTGTCTATGCCGCTGAAATTGCAAGTAGATACCTCGATTTGACGGCAGCACACGGTACGACGACAATGTGCAGCTTTTGCACTATTCATCCAGAGAGTGTTGATGCGTTTTTCTCGGCAGCAATTGCGCGAGGTCAACGGGTTGTCGCCGGCAAAACCTGCATGGATCGAAATGCGCCCGAGGGGCTGCGTGACACCGCACAAACCGGGTATGACCAGTCCAAGTCACTGCTTGAAAAGTGGCACGGGGTTGATCGCATATCCTACGCCATTACACCGCGTTTTTCGCCGACATCGACACCAGATCAATTAGAGGCGATGGGCGCGCTATGGGCGGAGCATCCCGAATGCCTGATGCAAACACATCTCAGCGAACAAACCGACGAAATTGAGTGGGTGCGCTCTCTGTTCCCTGAGGCGCGCGACTATTTGGATACGTATGAACAGTTTGGATTGTTGGGTGGAAACGGTCTCTACGGTCACGTGATCCATCTGGAGGATCGCGAACGTGACCGCTTGCGCGAGGTAGATGCAGCGCTGATCCACTGCCCCACGTCCAATACGTTTATCGGTTCTGGTCTGTTCGACATGAACGGCCTGATCCGCGAGGGGCACCGGGTTGGTCTTGCCACCGATACAGGCGGTGGTTCCAGCTTTTCGATGCTGCGCACAATGGCCGCAGCGTACGAAATTGGTCAACTGCGGGGTCGTCCGCTACACCCGTCGCAATTGCTTTGGCTTGGAACGGTTGGGTCAGCTCGAACTTTGCGGATGGATGATCGTATCGGCAATATTGCAGTGGGCATGGAGGCGGATCTGGCGGTATTGGACCTCGCCTCGACTCCGGCCATCGCCCAACGCGAAGCACATGCTGATGATCTTTGGGAAGCGGTGTTCCCGACCATCATGATGGGGGATGATCGGGCTGTTGCCGAGGTCTGGATCGCCGGGCGAGCTGTTTCTGCTTGATAGGAATGGGCCTGTGGCCCATGCCTCCGGCGGGGATATTTTCAGTCAGATGAAGAGCGCATCCGCTATTCTGCCAACGCGCTTGCCAGACGATTCTGAGTTTCTATGGCCTTTGGCAGGTCAATCGTGACGATCTGGCCGTCGCGCACAACCTGGCGTCCCTCGACAAACAGATGTTTGACACGCGTTGGTCCGGCCAGAAGGAGCGCAGCGGGGTCCCAACTGCCTGCACTTTCGATACCGCGTACGTCCCAAATGGCAATGTCAGCGCGTTTGCCGGGCATAAGCCTGCCGCAATCGGGCCGGTTCAACACATCCGCCCCGCCACGGGTGGCGATTTCAAGCGCCTCACGGGCCGACATGGCGTCGGCACCGTTTGCGACCCGTTGCAGAAGCATGGACTGGCGCGCCTCGGCCATAAGATTGCCGCTGTCATTGCTGGCTGAACCGTCCACACCCAGCCCGACATGCACGCCTTGGTCGCGCATCTTGCGGACTGGCGCGATACCTGAGCCAAGACGGCAATTGGAGCATGGGCAGTGCGCAACACCAGTTCGGCTACGCGCAAATAGGTCGATCTCGGAGCCATCCAGCTTGACGCAATGGGCGTGCCAGACATCCGATCCGGTCCAGCCCAGCTCCTCTGCGTATTGGCCGGGCCGGCAACCGAACTGAGCTTCAGAATAGGCGATATCTTCATCGTTTTCTGCCAGATGAGTATGAAGCATTACGCCTTTGTCGCGCGCCAGAAGCGCGGCATCGCGCATCAGGTCGCGACTAACCGAGAACGGAGAACACGGCGCAAGGCCAACGCGACACATCGAACCCTCAGATGGATCGTGATAGGCATCAACCACGCGGATCATATCCTCCAGAACGGCTTGCTCGGCTTCGACCAGAGCATCAGGAGGCAATCCACCATCACTTTCACCGATACTCATTGCCCCGCGCGTCGGTTGAAAACGCAGACCCAATTCCGACGCGGCATGGATCGTATCTTCAAGTCGCGTACCATTGGGATAGAGGTAGAGGTGATCAGAACTGAGCGTGCAGCCAGACAGCGCCAACTCTGCCAGACCAATCTGAGCAGAGATAAACATCTCTTCAGGTCCAAAGCGGGACCAGATGGGATAAAGTGTTCGCAACCATCCAAATAGCAACGCATCCTGCCCACCGGGCACCGCGCGTGTAAGGGTTTGGTAGAGATGATGATGGGTGTTCACCAGACCAGGGGTAACAACACATCCGGCGGCATCATGTGTTTCACCCCGGCTGGTCAAACCATGGCCAATCTGGGCAATCTTTCCGTCCCGAACCAACAGATCAGCGCCCACAAGCTCTTGCCGATCATCGTCCATCGTCACGATAATATCGGCATTCCGGATCAATATTTCTGTCATTTTTGCACTCCCGCATCCTGCCCGTCTCATGCGTGGAGTATTGGGCTGGTGGAAAACGGGCGTAAGAACCAGCCGCGATCAGTTTAAAGCCGCATGGGGGGGGTGCGGCAACCCGTTTAATATTGCTTCAAGATTTCCAGCGCCGCCGCATGAATCTCAGCATTGGCTGCTGCGAGGGCACGCCCGCCATTATGGGCAGGATTACCCTGCCAATCTGTCACAATACCACCTGCTGCTTCGATCACCGCGATTGGGGCCTGGATATCGTAGGCATTCAACCCAGCCTCGACCACCAGATCGGTTTGCCCTGCAGCAAGTAGCGCATAGGCGTAACAATCCATCCCATAACGCGTCAGCTTCGTTTTCTGAGAAACCGCCTTGAAGGCAGCGGCCTCGGCCTCGGTGCCGACCTCAGGAAAGGTGGTGAAGATGATCGCCTGATCCAATGATCGCGTACTCCGGGTCTCGAGTTCCGCGCGCCCCATAGGGCCTTTGACAAAGGCGTGCTCTTTATCTCCGATAAAGCGTTCACCGATATAGGGCTGATCGATTACGCCAAGCTTAGGTCCAGTCTCATCGCTTAGGGCGATCAGAACACCCCATGTGGGCGTACCACTTATGAATCCGCGCGTGCCGTCGATTGGGTCCAATACCCAAACCCGTCCGCTCACCCCCACGGAATGGCCAAACTCTTCCCCTAAAACGCCATCCTTGGGCCGGTGAATGGCCAGCACCGCACGCATCGCCTTCTCTGCTTCGCGGTCAGCTGCAGTCACAGGATCAAACCCGGCATCGAGCTTGTTGTCCGTCTTCAAGTTAGATTGGCGGAAAAACGGAAGAATGGCCGCCCGCGCCGCGTCGGCCATTTCTTCGGCAATCTCTAGATCACTTCGTAGGGTGTTTTGCATGGCTTACCCGTGCGACGGGCACCCCGCGAAGTCAAGCGATTGTATTAGGCGACGTCGCTCAGCACACGCGCCAGTTCAAACAAGCGGCGACGCTGATTTTCCGGTATCGCATAGTACGAGCGAACGAGATCAAGCGCTTCTTTATCGCCCATCAGATCTGCAGGAACTGATTTTTTGTCAGCCTCTGCTTTCTGAGCTTCTTCAAGGCCTTCAAAGAAAAAGCTGACCGGAACATCCAATGCCTCGGCAATGTCCCACAAACGCGACGCGCTTACACGGTTGGCACCCGTTTCGTATTTTTGAATCTGTTGAAACTTGATACCAACTTGCTGCGCCAACTGCTGCTGAGTCATGCCAATCAGCCAGCGGCGATGCCGGACGCGTTTGCCCACATGGACATCGACGTGATGGGTCATTGGTAGTCTCCTTTACACAAACACCTGTCCGGGAAACCGCAACAGCAGCCGTCACCGCCAAGTTAGCGGGTCGCTGCTTAAGAACTTCCTAACTTAGGATCGTGCCCCCCGAACAGCACCATAGAACAATAATATTGCCGCAATCGATTCTTTTTTCAAGACGGTTGAATCCAAGAATATGGACTGTTGATTATGGTTGAGTACCGGGATCATCACATCTGTGTATGTTCGGAGACAACAAATCAGACCAGACACCTGTTTGAGAAGGGTGTTTGATTGGAATTGACAAAACGCGCGCGCTCTCCGCCTATGTGCCCTAAAATACCGGAGAACACTGATGCTGGCATTTCGTATCAAAACCAAGGGAGCAATGGCGCAAATTTGCCAAATGCCCGAGCCGACACCAGCGGAAAATCAGGTGCGCGTATCCATTCGGGCCTGCGGGCTGAACTTTGCCGATCTTTTGATGCAGAAAGGCTCCTATCAGGATACACCCGGCACTCCGTTTACTCTGGGTATGGAAATTGCAGGGGTCGTTGCCGAAGTCGGAAATAGTGTTACGCATCTAAAACCAGGTGACCGCGTCGCTGTTTTCTCTGGTCAGGGCGGCCTGGCCGAATCTGGTGTCTTCGATGCTGACCGGGTTATTGTCATCCCAGACACAATGAGTTTCGAAGACGCTGCCGCCATTCAGATCGCCTATGGCACCAGCCATATCGCGTTGGAGCACCGGGCACGCCTACAGGCCGGCGAAACGCTGCTGGTGACCGGAGCTGCTGGCGGCGTTGGGCTGACCGCCATCGAAATCGGGAAACTGATGGGGGCGACCGTCATCGCGCAAGCGCGCGGCGCGGACAAATTGGTGGTGGCGCAGCAGGCCGGTGCGGACCATTTGATCGATGCGGATGAGGATCTGCGTAACCGCGTTCGCGCCCTTGGCGGAGCCGACGTGGTCTATGACGCCATCGGTGGTGACGTTTTCAAGGCTGCGTTCCGCGCCACGAATCCCGAGGGCCGCCTATTGCCCATCGGCTTTGCGGGGGGTGAAGTTCCTCAGATTCCGGCCAACCATCTTTTGGTTAAAAATCTCAGTGTGATTGGCGTCTATATCGGTGGTTACCTGAAATTTAAGCCGGAAATCGTTCACAATAGTTTCAGCACTCTGTTTCGCTGGCACTCAGAAGGACGGATTAAACCTCATATCAGCCACATCCTGCCTTTGCAGGACGCAGCCAAGGGATTGGAATTGCTGCGTGATCGCAAATCCACCGGTAAGATTGTCATCCAGATCAACTCGCCACTTTGAGGGGGCGCGCACTGGGGTGTGAAAAATTTTGCCGCAGGAGATTTGCGAGCTCAGCCACATATTCCTCGCGCACTCTTTCAGCACCATAAAGGTTGATGAACTGCACCGGCAGGTCCGGAAGGACCCCAGCATGGTCGATCAGTTCCTGATGGTTGGGCTGTGTCCCCTCCAACAGTACACCCACCGCCAGATCAGCACTGACTGTTGCTTCGACCGTACGGTCTGAGTCGCTGTCGATGCTCATGTCCCATTCGATCCCAGCGTCATCCAGCGCCGCGGTCGCAACCGGACGGAAGATGCAATTGCGGCAAAATCCCAGCCGCAGAGGCTGTTGTCGCCAAGCGGACCCGTTCAGAGCCCCGACCCAACGCAGTGGCATATGATACAAGGTTTCAGCCCCCTCGCCCGCTCCCGATTCCGTGGTCACGATCAAATCAAAACCTCCGCGCGCAAATTCTTCCTTCAGGTGACGCGTATTCGAGGTAACCAAGTTCACGTTCACGCGCGGGAAGCTGGCATTGAAGCGCTTTAGGACACGGGGGATGAACGGATGAACGACATCATGCGGCACCCCCAACACGACCTCTCCTTCAAAGGCCTGATCAGTGAGCCGCCCGATCACCTCATCATTCAACGCAATCATCCGGCGCGCATAGGCCAGCAGTTGCTCGCCAGACGCGGTCAGCGCAATGGTTCGACCGGATCGATCCAGCAGCTCCAGCCCGAGTAGCTCTTCTAACCGCTTGAGCTGCATGGAAACAGCCGATTGCGTGAGATGAAGAAATCCAGCTGCGCGGGTAACGCCGCCGTGATCCGCGACGGCAACGAATGAACGAAGCGTAGTGATGTCCAGATTTCGCATCTTCAAGATTCCTTATGGGTAACGTCAAAAACATTCATTTTTAAAATATGTCAGAATGCTCCATATAGATCAAGGAAATTGATTGAAGCACGGTGTTTCATCAGTCAAACATGAAAGGGCAATACCCATGACCCATCTAGCCATTTCGACTCTGCGTCGCATCAAAGGTAAATCGATTGGAGACCGCCTGCTCAACATGTTGAGCCTTTCGCGGCAACGGCAAAAACTGGCTCAGCTTGATGATCGCGCTTTGGAAGATATCGGAATCACCCGCTCCGAGGCAGAAGCCGAGGCTTCTCGTCCTATGTGGGATGCGCCTGACTGCTGGTACAATCACTTGTATTAATTGGAGAATAGAAGAAATCTGGCGGCATTAGGGACTGCGCCGTCAGGTTTTTTGCACCAGTCACCAAATTTGCCGACAGTTTTGCTGAGTTTTAGACCGAAAACCCTTGAAACGAGGGCCGTACTCTCCGATATTTAGTGGGAAACCGGCCTGCAATCGCAGGCTGAGCACAGAATATTGAAGGGAGACCCTTAAATGGCACAATTCGACACGATCCGGACGGCGTCCGGGGCGCGCGCTGCCGAGATTGATGAGGGCCTGCGCGCCCATATGAACAAAGTCTACGGCACAATGTCCGTAGGTATGCTGATCACGTTTGCTGTTGCTTGGGCCGTTGGCTCAAGCCCGCAACTTCTGTCGATCTTCCGTGACCCAGTCACGCTTAGCCCGAATATCCTGGGCTGGATCGTAATGTTTGCACCTCTTGCAATGGTGTTTGGCTTTGGTGCCGCCATCAACCGCCTTTCGGCGTCTGGTGCGCAGCTGTTCTTCTATGCATTTGCAGCCGTCATGGGCCTGTCGCTGAGCTGGATTTTCGTTGCCTTCACCGGCATCTCGATCGCTCAGGTATTTCTGGTAACGTCGATCGCCTTTGCGGGCCTGTCGCTCTACGGATACGTCACTAAGAAAGACCTGTCCGGCATGGGTACTTTCCTGATGATGGGCGTGATCGGTCTGATCGTCGCGATGGTCATCAACATCTTCCTGCAGTCGCCTGCGATCATGTTCGCTGTGTCGATCCTGGGTGTTCTGATCTTTGCGGGCCTGACCGCGTATGACACTCAGAAGATCAAAACAACCTATCTGCAGATGGCCCATGCGGGTGACCAGGAATGGCTAGGCAAGGCGGCCATCATGGGCGCACTGAACCTGTATCTGGACTTCATCAACATGTTCATGTTCCTGCTGCAGCTGCTTGGTAATCGCGAATAACGCGAACCTCATACTCACAGCCAAAGGGCGGGTCCGAAAAGACCCGCCCTTTTTGTTTGGATAATCGGAGGACCATTGATGTCCATCACCGCCATCTGCCCGTCGCAGGCGCATCGCTTGCTGCCACTACTTCAACAGGTGCATGACCTGCACGTTCAGAAACAGCCACAGCGATACGCGCCTTTGCCAGATGACAAGGAAGTTGTTTGCTATCTTTCAGAATGGCTCAGCCACGACGCAGTGGTTGCATTGGGCTATGAGGAGAATCAAATACTGTTGGGATATACGATTTTTGAGCTTGAGAAGCGTGCTGCGACACCTTTTCGCCGGGCGGAAACACGTGCGATGCTGCACCACATCAGCGTCGATACCAAGCACCGTCGGAAAGGAATCGGATTAGCCTTGATAAACGAGGTTCGCGCACGTCTGCTTGCTGATGGCGGAGATGTTTTGGCCACTACCTATGCAACCTTCAATACGCCTTCGGCTGAATTGATGGCGCGCGCCGGGCTAAACCCCGTGATCAGTTTCGCTGAATGGCGCGTTGAATAACGGCGGAAACAGAAAACCCCCACCAAATTGGCGGGGGTACAAAATGGTTTGGTACTTTGGCAATCAGCTACAGTTCAGCGGCACCGCAAAACCAGAGCTGCGCTTGGACGAGCCTTTGCGGTAAACATCCCCAGCGGGCAAGCAACCGGTAAAGCGCTCGGTTCGCGCTCCGAAGGTTGCACCGATGGAATTGTCCACGCGAGTGTCCCCTTCTTCAGTTCGCAACACACCAAACAATGTCCCGTTCACACTGACCGTGCTCAGCAGCAGATTAGTGCTCTGGCCTGACAGCTGAACGGCGCTGGTATCAGTGCGCCCACCATTCTCGATAGCAACTTTCGCCATCTTGGAAAGCTCGGTCTGATCAGACGAAACCTGAACTGTTGGCAACTTGGCGAGCTCTGCCGGGATGTTGGTTGCAGGTTGAACAAATGCCACGGCTCCTTTCACATCGGATACCGTACGCGGTTCACCATCTATCCCGGTGAAACCAACACCTTCGCGGTTAAACGGATCTTCGCAGGCTGACAGGGTCAGAACTGCAAGGGCGGGTAACAAGATTTTTTTCATGGCGGTCAACATTTTGGAAAGAGTTGCTGAAGCGTAGCGGCATGGAGTGCGTAAAAGCAAGCCGCCCTCACCCAGAACACCCGAGGGGCTGATGCGCCCCTGCAACGCCCGTGTTTCGCACCGACGCGCTGTGCGACGCCTCAAACCAACAAAAAAGGACCCTGCATCGGCAGAGTCCTTTTTCAAAAACTCAAGTCAGAGGGCAGATTACTTGATCTTGCCTTCTTTGTACTCGACATGTTTCCGAGCAACCGGATCGTATTTACGAATGGTCATTTTCTCGGTCATGGTGCGCGCATTCTTTTTGGTCACGTAGAAGTGGCCCGTGCCCGCGGTCGAGTTCAGACGGATCTTGATTGTCGTCGGCTTCGCCATGGTTATCTCCTGCGTCCGAAAAGGCAGGGGCCTTTCGGTTGAATCCTTATGAGCGTGCGCTTTTAACTGCTCGTACGCCCAAGTCAACCAGATTCGCCGTGTTCCGGGAACAATTCCCTACTCCGCCTCAACGGGGTGTCGCTTGGTGTGTTCACGAAACTGTGATAGGGTCACCGTGACCAAAGAGTCCGTGTTGCGATCATGGGCAAAATCTGACCGGGACTATCGTCCGGCACCCTACACCACTCACATCAATAGTAGCGCCCGGGTTACCCGGGTGTCCCTGAATTGCAGGCGTCTCAGCAAGCAATCTGGCCACGGAACCGGCCAGTCGGATGGTTCCGAATAGACTTAAACAGTGGGAGGTTTTCATGCCTGTATTCATCACTTACGCATCCTACTCATCCGAGGCCGTTCAGGCGATGGTTGCCAATCCTCAGGATCG
Source organism: Ruegeria sp. AN6 (assembly GCF_056540425.1). Lineage (NCBI taxonomy): Bacteria > Pseudomonadati > Pseudomonadota > Alphaproteobacteria > Rhodobacterales > Roseobacteraceae > Ruegeria > Ruegeria sp. AN6. The sequence goes on along the minus strand of NZ_JBQFWR010000002.1, from coordinate 236,267 downwards.
TACCGGCCCGGTCAGTGCGCTGCTTGAGAAAGCGGGCGGAAAGCTGATCTCATTCTACGTCACCACCGGTAGCAACGATGTAGTTGTGATTAGCGAGGTCCCCGACGGCACTGATGCGGTCGCAATCGGGATGGCCGTTGCGAGCACGGGTGCAGTATCGAAAATCGAAACCGTGCGCGCATGGTCTGCCGAAGAATTCGTTTCGGTCGCTGCAAAAGCGGCAACGCTAACCGGGGCGTATACGCCGCCGACGGGCTGAGGAATTATGCGCGGAGGGCCTGTAAGCCGGATCCTGTTCCAGGGTTACCCCCTTCGATGACCATTCCTCTAGGCCGTGCATTGCTGCGCGGCTCGAGCTGCCAACCCGGTCCCTCTCGGCCAAAGCGAGCCTAGCGGCGGTATCGGTTTGCACCGACCGGCCCGCGCGGGGACCCTATTCGGCATTGCTCCCGGTGGGGCTTGCCGTGCCGCCACTGTTGCCAGCGGCGCGGTGGGCTCTTACCCCACCGTTTCACCCTTACCTCGGGCCAAGGCCCTCGGCGGTCTGATTTCTGTGGCGCTTTCCGTCGGGTTTCCCCGCCCGGGCGTTACCCGGCACCGTTGCCTTGTGGAGTCCGGACTTTCCTCTCGAGCATATGCCCCAGCGGCCATCCGGCCCTCCGCGCGAGGTGTTGGGTATGCTTTGGGAGAGGTTACGTCAAGAGCGGTTGGAGGATGAAGGGGCCAGCCCCTTCTTGGCCTTCGGTCAATTCAACCCCGGGATTTTTTTGGCCTGATGAAGCGCGGATCAGGTCGTATGTGGAGGAAGGGCCAGCGCTTTGAAATCGTCAGGGTGCAATGGGCCTGTGGCCCAGGGACGGTGGCGCAGGCGAATGGTTTTGAGCAGGATGTCATCATCGACATCAGCTGTATATCCTCGGACTTGCGCCAGCGCCCGGAACGTCGTTTCGGAAGGCGCTTCGGTGCCAGTTGGAGCGGCAAGGCTTTGACGCTCCAGTCTTTGCCAATCAAAACGGGGGCCTGGGTCTGTCTTGCGCCCGGGTGCCATGTCGGAATGTCCAATGACACCTTCCGGGGAGATCGACCAGCGCCGCATGAGTTTGGACAGAAGTTGTTCCAGCGCGTTCATCTGAGGCTCGGAGAACGGGTGATCGCCCCGGTTGTCCAATTCGATGCCAATGGAACGGGAATTTATATCTGTTTGCCCGTGCCACTCCCCGGCCCCGGCATGCCAGGCGCGATCTTCCTCGCGTACAAGTTGCCAGAGCACGCCATTGCCGCCGATCAGATAGTGAGCGGAAACTTCAGGACCGGGATCGCAAAGGCGCTCGAGCGCGGCTGATGCGCTTTCCATTGCGGTATAGTGCAGAACGATCAGCGCAGGCTTTAACCCATCGCGCCGGTGGCCGAAATTGGGCGATGGATGCCAGATCGGCGAAAGCTCAGTTGTTGACGGCACTGCGGAATGCACTGGGGTCCCAGCCGCAGGCATAGCCGTCGCCATCCGGGTCCAGACCTTTACGGTCGCGCTGGGGACCGCCATTGGACAGAAATTCGATCTGGGCCTGATCCGGCGATGCGAATTGCGCACAGTTCCGCTCGGCTTTGGCCTGTAAATTGAACCCTGCTCGGCTGTAGAGCTGGGTTCCGACGGGGTTTGACGTGTTCAGCGCATATTGCACGATGTTGGGCTGTCCATCTGTACCGCGCTGTGGAACCGTGGTTGGCGCGACAACTTCATATGTCTGTCGGTTCTGTTCGATCCGGGCCGCATCTGCATCGATACTACGCCTGTTTGAAACGGCTTCAAAATCCTGTTCGTCAGAAATGCCTGTGTTGTTTGTCACTGGGGCAATTAAGCCTTGCTGGTCAGACGTACTGGCCAGCGCCACAGCCGTCTGGTTTGCAATATCAGCCGCACTGCCGTCATTCAGAGGAGCACTTTGCGCCGAAAGCGGCTGCTCCGAAATCGCTTCGGGTGGCAGCAGCGGGTTACCAGCCAGCCCCTGCCCGGCTAGTTCAGCCTCGCGTTGGGCCTGGTATTCCGGCGTATTGAACCCGGTGCCCGATACAGGGGCGACCGTATCACAGGCTGCTACCAGCCCGAGGGTCGAAATCAGAAGCAATTTACGCATTCGGCTGCTCCGCCTTCTTGTCGTTCTGCCGGTCAGAGAATTACCACCATTTGCCCGGCTTGGCCACAAACCCGACGGCATTCTCAAGCGCATAGGCGGTGTTGAGCAGATCGCCCTCTTCCCATGGGCGGCCGATCAGTTGCAGACCTAGCGGCAGTCCCTGAGCGTCCAGTCCCGCAGGAACCGAGATACCGGGCAGGCCAGCTAGGTTCACGGTCACTGTGAACACGTCGTTCAGATACATTTGAACCGGATCAGCTTCGGTCATCTCACCCAGGCCGAACGAAGCCGAAGGTGTGGCCGGGGTCAGGATTGCGTCAACGCCAGTCGCGAAGACATCTTCGAAGTCTTTCTTGATCAGTGTCCGCACTTTGCGGGCGCGGTTGTAGTAGGCGTCATAGAAACCCGCCGACAACACATATGTGCCGATCATTACCCGGCGCTGGACCTCGGGGCCGAAGCCTTCCGCGCGGGTCTTTTCATACATTTCGGTGATGCCGTCACCTTGTGCCAGCTGCGCGCGGCGGCCATAGCGGACACCATCATAGCGGGCAAGGTTCGAAGACGCCTCAGCAGGAGCAATCACATAATATGCAGGTAGTGCGTATTTGGTGTGCGGCAGCGAAATATCGACGATCTCAGCCCCTGCGTCTTTCAGCATCGCAGCGCCATCAACCCAGAGCTTTTCGATCGCGGTGGGCATACCGTCCATGCGGTATTCTTTGGGAACACCGATTTTCTTGCCCTTGATATCGCCGGTCAGCATTGCCTCAAAATTCGGCACAGCCAATTCGGCGCTGGTGGAATCCTTGGGGTCATGGCCACACATGGTTTCCAGCATGATCGCCGCGTCACGTACGTTCTTGGTCATCGGGCCAGCCTGATCCAGCGACGAGGCGAAGGCAACGATGCCCCAGCGTGAGCAGCGGCCATAGGTCGGTTTGATGCCGGTAATGCCAACAAAGGCGGCAGGCTGCCGGATCGAACCTCCGGTATCGGTGCCGGTCGCAGCCAGACACAGATCAGCAGAAACAGCCGAGGCCGAACCACCAGACGAGCCGCCTGGTGTTAGCTGAGCCTCGTCGTTGCCACGCCGCCACGGGCTGACGGCGTTACCATAAACGGAGGTTTCGTTGGACGAGCCCATGGCGAATTCGTCCATGTTCAGCTTGCCCAGCATCACGGCACCTGCGTCAGCCAATTGCTGAGACACAGTGGATTCGTATTCGGGCTTGAAGCCATCGAGTATCTTGGACGCGGCCTGCGAGGGAACACCTTTGGTGCAGAACAGATCTTTTATACCGATCGGCAAGCCGCACATCGAAGGGGCGTCGCCCGCTTTGATCCGATCATCTGCGGCCTTTGCACGCTCAATCGCAATCTCGGGTGTCTTGTGGACGAACGCGTTCAGCGCATCGGCTTCATCAATGGCTGTCAGGCAGGATTCAGTCAGTTCAACCGAAGTTACATCACCGGCACGCAACGCGTCGCGGGCTTCAGCCAGCCCTAGTTTGTTCAGTTCGCTCATGACTTACTCCACAACTTTGGGAACAGCGAAGAACCCTTCGCGCGCATCGGGGGCATTGGACAGAACTTTGTCCTGCTGATTTCCGTCAGTGACTTCGTCCTGACGACGCTTCAGACGCATCGGCGTGACCGAGACCATCGGCTCGACACCTTCGACATCCACTTCGTTCAGTTGCTCGATGAACCCAAGGATGGTGTTGAACTCGGATGCCAGCGCGGGCAGCGCGTCATCCTCGACCTTGATCCGGGCGAGTTTGGCCACCTTGGCGGCGGTGCTTTGGTCTATCGACATCGGAAAACCTCATATGCGTTAAGGGGCGTTTACCCGTCTGTCGCATCACTCGCAAGACCGGTCACCGGATGACGCCGCCGTGCGCACTCAATTCGACAGCAGCCATGCTTTTTTGAATGCCCCATATGCAAATTGGTAAACTGATTAGTTCACTTTCGGCATTGAAAACTAAACCGAACTGTTCATTTCAATTGTGTGACACAACTCGAAACCGGAGACAGCATATGAAAACCTTTGTCCCTGCATTCATCTTGGCCGCCGTGGTTCTGACATCTCCTGCCCTGGCATTGGGAATAGACATGTACAATCTGACCCGAAACCTCAGCTTCCCTCAGCCTGTATCGGAGCCTGTGACCAAAGATCAAACCCAGACAGGCAAGTAGACCTGTCCCATGTGCCGGATCGGCTTCCCCCTCCTGATCCGGCACTTTTTCCAAATCACCGCTGTACCCTGACCGACAAGTCGTTAGCATGACCAAAGACCATCAGCCGAAACACCCACAGGTGACGATCAGGCGAGCTAACGGAGCAGAACATGAGCGCACGCAAGCAAGCAGTACTGAACGCAATTGACGCCGCCAATGCGGAAGATCCCAATATGGAAAACGGGCAGCCCGCAGAACTGCTGTATGGCCAGCGCATGAGTGCCGAGCTTGATCGCCTTTTCCCAAATGCATCTGATGCACTGCAGATTGCCGCGCGCGGGCAGCATGTCGAACGCTGGAAGCTGAAGCGCACCGAATATCCGGAAGGGCGTGCCGGTTATCTGGCTTGGCGCAAGGCACAAGGTGTTTACCACGCGGACGTGGTGCGAGGCTTTATGGAACAAGCCGAATACGGTGCGGATCAAATCGAAGCAGTCGAACAGATGCTGCGCAAACAAGGCATCAAGCGCCATGCCGACGTGCAGGCGCTTGAGGATGTGATCTGTTTTGTTTTCCTGAAATGGTATTTTGAACCCTTCGCAGCGAAGCATTCAGCCGAGAAAATTCAGCGCATCGTAGAAAAAACCGCCATCAAGATGTCCGCCGAAGGCCGCGCCAAAGTTTTGGCGGAATTTAATCTGCCCGAGGCTTTGGCGGCAGCATTCCGTGACTGACCTCAAGTGATTCCATGGAACTGGTGGCCCGCCAATGTGTTTTGGTTTGGCCTCAAGTACCCGGCGCAGTCGTTATAGGCACCCTCCAAATGGCGCGCAGATATACCTCGATCATCCAGGCCAGCATGGTGGCGTTCAGGATGTGCCACATGAAATGCGTTCCGATGGGAAAGTGACCGCAGGTTGGCTCATCCAAGGCTCGGAAAATGATCGAGGCGATCAGTATGCCAGCCCCGATCGCCAACCCGCGCGCTGTATCGGGGGTTCGCGACCTCAACAGTAAAGCATAAATCAGGATCAATAGCGGCACCGGTGCATAGGCTGCTGAACCGCCCAAACCCGGCACCAGCTGAAACACGGGAATCGTCAAAGCCGCATAGGGTATGAACAGCGCGGTCAGACCCAGCGCATAAACGGGCCGCATCCCCCAGACATCCCGGTTCACCGCAAAGATATAAACCAGAATATAAAGCAAGATCGGCGTTGTATCTGCTATCGCGGCCCAAACCTGTGCATGCGTATGAAACAGGTAGCTGCCGACACCAATCATCGCCAGTATCACAACCAAGGCCATCGCCAGCGGTGCACCCTGCCCTCGCACCCTGCGCCACATGACGAATGCCGCAACAAGAAAGGCCACATTGGTCACGGCGTTTATCGGCTCGGCCCAATACGATGGCGAGAGCCGCTCGCAATAACCGTCAATATACTGCGTCCAGTCCATGGATTTTTACATAGCCGATGCTAGGCTGACGCCAAGCAGAATTTGGGAGGGTTCACTATGGATATTATTTGGCTGGGACATGGCAGCTTTCGCATCGAAACATCGGGGCAGGTCCTGCTGGTCGATCCCTGGCTGACGGGGAACCCGTCATTGCCAGAAGATCAGCATGATGCGGCGGTGGCGGGTGCAACCCATATCCTGCTGACCCATACCCATTTCGATCATGTCGTTGATGTATTGCCACTGGCCAAACATCTGAATGTTCCCGTCGTGGGACAGTACGATCTGATGGGCTATTGGGCCGAGGCGGAAGGGATCGAAACAGTTGGTTTCAATAAAGGCGGCACAGTTGACCTTAGCGGCATCAAGGTATCTATGGTCCCAGCCTCGCACAGCTCGACCTTTTCAACCCCCGACGGATTGCGTACCGGTGGGACCGAAGTCGGGTATATGATCTCAACCGAGGGCAGAATGGTGTATGTCTCTGGCGATACCGATATCATGGCGGATATGGATTGGATGGGGGAATACTACAAACCCGATATCGGCATCCTATCCGCTGGCGGTCACTTTACCATGGACATGAAAGGCGCGGCCTACGCGGCCAAAAGGTACTTTGACTTCAAAACGATTATTCCGTGCCACTACCAAACCTTTCCGATTCTCGAACAATCAGCTCAGGCCCTGATTGACGGCCTGCCGGGCGTCGATGTGATCGAACCCGAAGTGATGAAAGCGATTTCTCTCTGATGCCCGCCACAGATTTCAGCGCCCAGGAATTTGCCGACCGTATCGCGAAGACCCGCGCAGCAATGGAACAGCAGGGGATCGAAACCCTGCTGATAACCGACCCATCGAACATGGCGTGGCTTACCGGTTACGACGGGTGGAGTTTTTATGTACCCCAGATGGTCATCCTGCCAGCGGAGGGTTCTCCACTATGGTGGGGGCGCACGCAGGACAAGGCTGGTGCAGCGCAGACCACATGGATGGATGTATCTGATCTTCTGGACTGGCCTGAAGAGCACGTTCAACACCCCGACCACCATCCCGTCGATTCCCTCGCCAAACTTTTGCGGGACCGCGGATGGACTTCGGCACTGGGTGTCGAAATGGACAACTACTATTACTCTGCCGCCAGTCATCGCATACTGCAGAACGCATTCGGAGACGCTGCGATTTTGGATGCCACTGGCCTGGTAAACTGGCAGCGCGCGGTCAAAAGCGACGCCGAAGTCGAAATGATGCGAAAAGCAGGGCGGCTTACCGCCCATATGCATCAGGTGTTGCGCGATGCATTCCGCGAAGGACTGCCAAAAAACCAACTGGTTGCCGAAGTTCAGGCTGCAGGCATCGCCGGATTACCGGGACTGGCCGGGGACTATCCCGCAATCGTTCCAATCGCCCCCTCAGGTACCGAGGCGTCTGCCTCGCACATCACCTGGAACGACAGACCCTTAACACGGGATGAGGCAACTTACTTTGAAATCTCAGGGTGCTATCGCCGTTATCATTGCCCGGCCAGTCGCAGCCTGTTTCTGGGTGATCCTCCGGAAGATATTCGCCGCGCTGAGGCTGCTGTGCTCAGGGCCATCGATGATGCCTTGAGCGCGGCGCGTCCGGGCACAACTTGCGAAGAGGTCGCGAACTGTGTCTACGAGAGTTTCGCCCGCGCCGGATATGTCAAAGCCAACCGCACCGGCTATCCGATCGGATTAAGTTACCCTCCCGATTGGGGTGAACGCACCATGAGCCTGCGGCCGGGTGACACGACCGAACTTCAGGAAAATATGACCTTCCATTTGATGCCTGGGCTCTGGACTTCGGATTGGGGACTGGCGATCACCGAGAGCTTTTTGGTTACCGCCAATGGTGGCCAGCCTTTGGCGGACATCCCTCGGGAGCTTGTGGTAAAATCCAAATGAATCAGTCTATTCGCCCATCGCCAGAGTTAATCGCGGTGGTGCGACGCTGGAATGACGCTGTTCGAACCAAAGATGGAGCAGCGCTCTACAACATGCTGTCGACGTCTGAGTACCTGCGATATCAAGGCTCAGCGGATGGGGAGATTTGGTCAGGCTCGCTATTCCGAAAGGGTTTCCCTGATCATGTGGCCGAAATTCCCGACTACAGTTGGGAAGAACACAGCCTAGAGGCATTTGAATGCGGTACAGTTGGTTGGGCCCATTGCGTTGCAACGCTTCGCTTTGCCACGAACCAAAAAGCAATGTTGCACAGGTTCACCTTCATCCTGCATCTCGAAGACGGTGTGTGGAAGATGGTGCACTGCCACGTGTCCAATCCGATCCCTAACATGGAAAAAATCGGTATCGAGCACAAAGCCTTGGACGCGCTGGTAGCAGCCGCACGCGACGGGTTTCGTCAGGATCAGCGCGAGGGCATGGCTTCGGTTATGTTCACTGACATCGTCAATTCATCGGCTATTGCCGACAAGCTGGGGGCCCGGATCTGGACCGATGCGGTCCAAAAACACTTTGAATTGGCTCGTGACGTCATTGAGGCTCAGAGCGGAACGCTGGTAAAGTCGCTGGGGGATGGAACCATGTCCAGCTTCTCGTCGGCGCGGGCGGCACTGATGGCCGCAGTCGACCTGCAGCGGCGCAACGCCAGCGAAGTGGCCGAGCCAACGCTGCAGATTCGCGTCGGCATACATACGGGGGATGTGATCCAGACCGATGACGATTTCTTCGGTACGGTAGTGAACAAAGCCGCCCGGATCGCGGCCTCAGCAGCACCGGGTGAGGTCCGTTTGTCCGACGCAACCCAGCTTTTAGTGGACGGGCAAGATGGGTTGACCTTTGGCACACCAAGATCAGTTTCACTGAAAGGTCTGCCCGGCGATCACACGATCTATAATCTGAGTTGGTAGCGCGCTAACGCCGTCCCGCGAAAAAATCCTTGAGCAATCGCTCGGCCTCTTCGGCACCGATCCCATCATAGATTTCAGGGGCATGATGTGCCTGCGGGTGCGAAAATACCCGCGCGCCGTGGGCGACGCCGCCTGATTTCGGATCGGATGCACCGTAGTACACACGCCGGATACGCGCGGCAGCCAGTGCTGCCGCACACATGGCACAGGGTTCCAGCGTCACATATACATCGTGATCCGGCAGCCGCTCCGATCCGGCCTGTGCACAGGCGGCGCGCAGCACCAATATCTCGGCATGGGCGGTGGGATCGTTCAACTCGCGCGTCCGATTACCTTCAGCGGCAACCACCTGACCGTCCGGTCCGATAATTACAGCACCCACGGGCACCTCCCCCCGGTCTGCCGCCGCCTGCGCCTGTTCCAGCGCCAGTTTCATGTGAGATCGGAACTCCATGCCTCTGACTGCCCCAGAAACCCGGCTTTCGCAAGCCGCCGGGATAGGCTATGGGCGGGGGATGACCAATACCCCTCCTCCCGGCGATCGGATCGCCAAAGTGCTTGCCCGCGCCGGTGTCGCCTCGCGTCGCGAGGCTGAACGCATGATCAAAGCCGGTCGTGTGACCGTGAATGGCAAACCCATCAGTAGCCCAGCGCTGAACGTGACGGCCAAGGACAGGATCACTGTCGATGGCAAACCCGTGTCCGAGCCCGAGCCATCTCGCCTATGGCTCTATCACAAGCCTCCAGGCCTTGTGACGACGGCGCGTGATGAAAAGGGACGCAAGACGATCTTCGACGATCTGCCAGAGGATATGCCGAGGGTCATGAGTGTCGGACGGCTCGACCTGAATTCGGAAGGGTTGCTGCTGCTCACCAATGATGGCGGCATCAAGCGCAAGCTTGAACTGCCCGCCACCGGATGGCTGCGCAAATACCGGGTGCGGGTTAACGGGCGCCCCAAGGACGAAGATTTTGCACCCCTTCGCAAGGGATTGGTCATAGACGGGGAACGGTTTCAGCCCATGACCGTTACATTGGACCGCCAACAGGGTGCCAACGCCTGGCTAACCATCGGTCTGCGCGAAGGCAAGAACCGCGAGATTCGCCGAGCAATCGAAGATATCGGCTATGCGGTAAACCGGCTTTTGCGGATTTCTTATGGCCCGTTTCAGCTTGGTGACCTGAAATCCGGTGAGGTTGAAGAGATTCGTCGGCGTGTTATGCGTGACCAGCTGGGGATGGACGGTGAAGAAAGCGGCAAGCCAACCGTCAAACGCCCTGCCCGGCCTCAGCGCAAAAGGCCGACAATCGGCAAGAAACTTCGCAAGTGACGCGGCTTAAGTAACCTTCCCCCTAGCGCCAAGCCATCGCATCGCCTAAATTTTCTGTGATAGCGACAGTTTGGGGGCACCATGTCCGGGACCGGAGTACAAAAATTGGCGTATGCAGCGCTGTTGGTGCTGTTGTTCGGCGTCTGTACTGGCGTGCTTGGGGGCTTGTAAGGGCATGGCCAAAAGGTTCGGTGGGAAATTCAGCCCTCAGGGTGCGTCGTCAGACCAAGATCAACCCTCTCGTGGACAGTTTGACGGAGCTCGGGTCGAACCGGCGGGTGCACGCGCGAACCTCCTATTTGTGCCCGCAATTCCGTTGGCATTCCTGTCACTGAACGACGGCGCTATCGGAATGACAATTGGTTTGATCGCTGCAGGTCTGCTGACCGCCGCCGCATTCTTGCTGCGCGAAGGGCTGCGAGCGGAATCTGCATACAATGCCAAACGTACCGCCCGCCGCCCGGCCTTCCCCCGCAAAATCTTCTCAAGCGTCCTGACTGGGCTGGGCACGGCATTGGCCGCATATCGAACAGAGTTTCTAGACGCAGAAACCGCAGTTCAGGCCAGCCTGTTGGCACCGGTTCTGTTTGGGGTTGTTGCCACTGCATTACATTCGGTGTCCTTTGGCATCGACCCCTTGAAAGACAAAGGTATGGAAGGCATCGACACCTTCCAACAAGATCGCGTGGCGCGCGTTGTTGAGGATGCGGAATCTCACCTGACCCAAATGACAGACGCGATCAAACGCGCCGGAGACCGTCGGATCGAAGCGCGTGTCGAGCGGTTTCAAGATACCGCCCGCGATTTGTTCCGAACGGTCGAAGAAGACCCACGTGATCTGGCGGGCGCGCGGAAATATCTGACGGTTTACTTGCAGGGCGCACGCGATGCGACGGTGAAGTTCTCGGACGTCTATGCTCGTACCCGCGATGCGCAGGCGCTGGCAGATTATTCAGCCCTGCTGGACGATCTCGAACAGAATTTCGCGGCGCGGACGCGAAAGATGCTATTGGATGACCGCAGTGATCTGACGGTTGAAATTGATGTGCTGCGTGACCGGCTGCAGCGCGAAGGCGTCCGGTTGGATTGACCGGCTTTTATGTAAGCGAGGATTACCCCATGTCCGATGAGATCAAGAACAAGGCAGTCGAGGCTGAAACGCTGGTGCAAGAAGTCACCGCCGTCGCCCTCCCTGAGCCGCAGGCTGAGATTGTGCCGCTTGAAGACGCCGACGAACCGGTTGGCGCCGAAATCCGCAAGCGGATGGGTGAGATTGACATGGGCGACACAAACTCGATCGTGTCATTTGGATCATCCGCACAGGCGGAATTGCAGGAGATCAGTCAGGCGATGCTGGCCGATGTCCGCAATAAGGATGTGGGCCCGGCAGGAGACAGCCTTCGCAATATCGTAACGACGATCAGAGGTTTCTCTGTCAGCGAATTAGACATTCGCCGCGAGCGTAGCTGGTGGGAAAAACTGCTAGGCCGCGCAGCACCCTTTGCCAAGTTCACGGCGCAGTATGAGGACGTTCAAAGCCAGATCGACCGGATCACAGACGACCTCTTGGGCCATGAGCACACCTTGCTGAAAGATATCAAGTCTCTGGATCTGCTGTATGAAAAGACGCTGGAATTCTACGATGAACTCGCGCTTTACATCGCTGCGGGTGAGGAGAAGCTGACCGAACTAGACAGCCATGACATTCCCGAAAAAGAGGCCGAGATTCAGGCCGCACCCGAAGACCAGCAGGTGATGAAGGCGCAGGAATTGCGCGACCTGCGCGCCGCACGTGACGATCTGGAACGCCGGGTCCACGACCTCAAGCTGACCCGTCAGGTGACGATGCAGTCGCTGCCCTCTATCCGCTTGGTGCAGGAAAACGATAAGTCGCTGGTGACCAAGATCAATTCAACCCTCGTCAACACCGTGCCGCTTTGGGAAACCCAGCTGGCACAAGCGGTAACCATCCAGCGCAGTGCTGAAGCTGCAGCCGCAGTACGTGATGCCAATGATCTGACCAACGAGCTGCTGACCTCGAACGCGGCCAACCTGCGCGAGTCTAACAAGATGATCCGCGAAGAGATGGAGCGTGGTGTCTTCGACATCGAAGCCGTCAAACAGGCCAACGCTGACCTGATCGGTACGATCAACGAAAGCCTCGCCATTGCGGACGAAGGCAAAGCCAAGCGCGCCGCCGCCGAGGAAGAATTGAAGAAGATGGAGGCCGAGTTGCGCGACACGCTCGCCTCGGCCAAAGCGCGACAGGACGGGATCGGTGACAATGCCGGAACGGCTGTCCCCGGATAATGGAAACAGCGGGCGTGCGGCCATTACATCGCGCTAGGAATGTAGCATTGGTAGTTTCGCTGCTGGCATTAGCTGGCTGCGAAGAGGCCTTGACGACGTCCATCGCTCCGGAACCCCGCCCGGAGCAACCTCAGGGCTTGAGCAATGCCTATCAGCCCCCTTCGCCCGCCAGCCTCGACCTCGCGCGGTACTATGAAAGCGTTCAAAACAACCTGCTGACGCGCGGGCTGTTGCGCACCGATGGTGGTGGGCCGGATACGCCCTACGACGCCGATGACCTCGCACGGAATTTCGAAACCATTGCGTTTTATAATGAATATCCGGGGGAGGCTGTCTCGAGCGGTAGCAGAAGAACCAGCCGACAGTTAAGTCGCTGGTCGTCACCCGTACGCATCAAACCCGAATTCGGACCCTCAGTCGCGCCAAACGTTCGCCAGCAAGAGACTGCCCGAATTGACGCCTATGCCAACCGTTTGTCGCGGCTGACTCGACATCCGATCTCGACCACCACCCGGAATGCGAACTTTCACGTATTCGTGGCGGGTGAAGATGATACCGCCTATGTACAAGCCCGGTTGCGACAACTGATCCCCGGCATAGGACAGGCGCAGCTTGATCTCTTCGACAAACTGCCGCGGTCTTTCTATTGTTTTGTGTTTGCGTCGGCATCGAACAGCGCGCCTCAGACTTATACCCGGGCTGTTGCCCTGATACGGGCAGAACATCCCGATCTGGTGCGCCTGAGCTGCGTTCATGAAGAGATTGCGCAAGGATTGGGGCTTCCGAATGACAGCCCATCGGCCCGACCGTCGATCTTCAATGATGACGACGAGTTCGCCCTGCTCACCAGCCATGACGAAAAACTACTGACGATTCTTTACGACCCGCGCTTGAAAGCGGGCATGACCGCTGACGAGGCACGTCCGGTGGTCCGTATCATTGCACGCGAATTGATGGGGCAGTCGCTCTGACCCCGAAGACAGGAGAAATCCAATGGGAATTTTTGATTTTCTGACCGGCGAATTCATCGACGTCATCCACTGGGTTGACGACACCCGCGACACGATGGTCTGGCGGTTCGAGCGTGAGGGCCACGAGATCAAATACGGTGCCAAGCTGACAGTGCGCGAAGGTCAGGCGGCTGTGTTTGTGCATGAGGGGCAGCTGGCGGATGTGTTCACGCCCGGACTCTACATGCTTGAGACAAACAACATGCCGATCATGACGACGCTGCAGCATTGGGATCATGGTTTCCAGTCTCCGTTCAAGTCTGAAATTTACTTCGTTAACACGACCCGGTTCAATGACCTGAAATGGGGCACCAAGAACCCGATCATGCTGCGCGATCCCGAGTTTGGGCCAACACGCATCCGGGCCTTTGGCACCTATACGGTGCGGGTCAAGGACCCGGCGAAATTCCTAGTAGAGATCGTAGGCACCGATGGTGAATTCACCATGGACGAGATCAGCTTTCAGATCAGAAACATCATCGTGCAGGAATTCAGCCGCGTCATCGCAGGCTCGGGCATTCCAGTTCTCGATATGGCCGCGAACACCGCCGATCTGGGAAAACTGATCGCAGCCGAGGTGTCACCGGTGCTGGATGGGTATGGTTTGAGTATGCCCGAATTCTATATCGAGAATATCTCGCTCCCACCTGCGGTCGAGGCGGCTCTGGACAAGCGCACCTCGATGGGTTTGGCGGGCGATCTGGGCAAGTTCACTCAGTATTCCGCTGCCGAGGCCATGACAGCGGCTGCCAATAACCCCGGTCAGGGCGGTGGCATGGGTGCCGGTCTTGGCATGGGGATGGGCATGGCGATGGCGCAGCAAATGTCGAACATGGCAGCGGGTCAGCCCAGCGGTCCCTGGAGCGGTTCCGCCCCCGCTGCACCGCAAGCGTCAGCGCATGCGGCACCGCCACCCCCGCCACCCGTCGAGCATGTGTGGCATATCGCGGTGGATGGCCAGACTAGCGGACCATTTTCCAAAGCCAAGATGGGTCGTATGGCAACCGACGGTGAGATCACGCGTGATACCCACGTCTGGACCGCCGGTCAGGACGGTTGGAAAAAGGCGGGGGACGTACAAGAATTGGCGCAGTTGTTCACCATCTTGCCACCGCCGCCACCGGGCGCCTGACCCGATATTAGGCTATCCATGACCAGGATTCTGTAATGGCAAAAGTCGAACACCGTTTTCCTTGCGAACAATGCGGGGCGGATTATCGGTTCAATCCCGGTGACGGAACGCTCACCTGCGATCACTGCGGTCATTCCGAGGCCATTGGCGCGGGCCCGTGGGGAGGGGCCAGTTTACGTGAACTCGATTTCGACACGGCCATCGCGGATCGCCTCCCCGATAGTGAAATTGAAGAAACTCATGTTCTTACCTGCCCCAACTGCGCAGCACAGGTCGAATTTGACCCGAACACACACGCCGCAGAGTGCCCATTTTGTGCGACACCTGTCGTCACAGATACCGGTGTAAGCCGCCATATCAAGCCACGCGGTGTGTTGCCCTTTGCACTGGACGAACGCTCGGCGCACCAAGCCATGGGGGATTGGCTGGGGCGACTGTGGTTTGCGCCCAATGGGCTGAAGGAATACGCCCGCAAAGGCCGCAAGATGCAGGGCATCTACGTGCCCTACTGGACATTCGATGCCGATACCAAGTCGAGTTATCGGGGCGAACGTGGTGTCGTCTATTACGAAACTCGAACCGTGATGCGGGATGGAAAGCGCGTTCAGCAGCAGGTTCCCAAGGTGCGCTGGTCGCCAAAGTCCGGACGCGTGGCGCGGTTTTTTGACGATGTTCTGGTGTTGGCATCACAATCCCTGCCCAAATCCTATACGGATGCGCTGGAACCCTGGGATCTGCCTGCACTTGAGCCCTATCAGCCCGAATATCTGGCTGGATTCCGTGCCGAAGCCTATACGGTCGAATTGCAGGAAGGATATCAGGAGGCGCGCGGTCACATGGCGCGCGTGATCGAGCGTGATGTACGGTTTGATATCGGTGGCGATCGTCAGCGCATCCACGCTGTCGATACGGAAGTCCGAGATGTCACGTTCAAACATATCCTACTGCCGGTCTGGATGGCAGCCTATAAATACCGGGGCGAGACCTATCGCTTTGTAGTGAATGGCAGAACCGGGCGCGTTCAGGGTGAGCGCCCCTGGTCGGCGATCAAGATTACCATCGCTGTGGTACTGGGCCTGCTGGTTGCTGCTGGTGTCGGTTATCTGGTTGCAACCGGCCAGCAATAAAGAGAACACTCGTGTCAGATAGCGCGTTGGATGGGGGAAATTGACTTGCACCTTGACGCTCTGAACGCTCTTTTAACTCAGCGCCACTCGTGCCGTGCCTTTTGCTCAGACCCTGTTCCCCGTGAACAGATTGAACAGATCGTCACCAGCGCAACGCGTGTTCCAAGCTGGTGCAATGCGCAACCCTGGCAGCTTACAATCACCAGTGGCACTGAAACTGACCATTTTCGCGAAGCGCTGCAGCGCGAGACACAACAGGCCAGCCCAAACCCGGACCTGCCCTTTCCAACCAGGTATTCCGGTGTCTATCAGGATCGTCGGCGCGCATGCGGCTGGGCGTTATACAAAGCGGTCGGCGTCGAAAAGGGTGATCGCACCGCTTCGGCGCAGCAAATGATGAAAAACTACACTCTATTCGGAGCCCCACACTGCGCCATCCTATCCAGCCCCACCGAGCTGGGCCCATACGGTGCCATGGATTGCGGAGGGTTTGTGACAGCATTCGCATTGGCGGCACAAGCCTTGGGTGTGGCCAGTATCCCTCAGGCGGCGGTTGCGGCTTATGGTCCGTTTCTTCACCGGTATTTCGATATTCCAGATGACCGGATTGTTTTATGTGCGATCTCATTCGGATATCCAGATAAAGACCATCCAGCTAACTCTTTCAGAACAGGACGGGCCGCTCTGGATGATATCGTTGATTGGCGTGAATAAACACCAAGAGTAGGAATTGCAGATGCGCGCGCTGCTTCAAAGAATTTCCAGTGCCTCTGTCACAGTCGAGGGCACGGTGATTGGACAATCCGGTCCGGGGTTGATGATTTTGGTCTGTGCGATGCAAGGGGATGATGAGGCTCAGGCCGAACAACTGGCTAACAAGATCGCAAAGCTTCGCATCTTCAAAGACGATGCAGGTAAAATGAACCGTTCGATCTTGGATATCTGCGGCTCAGCACTGGTAGTCAGCCAATTCACTTTGGCCGCTGACACGTCACGCGGTAACCGCCCGGGATTTTCCGCTGCGGCCCCGGCAGCAGAGGGCGAACGACTTTATGAAGCGTTTGTTCGCAACCTGTCCTCACTGGGCATACCAGTCAAAACGGGATCATTCGGGGCTGACATGGCTGTAGAACTGGTCAATGACGGACCCGTGACAATTTGGATGGAAAGCTGATGCAAGCCTCTCAACAGATTCAGGATATTTGGAGCGCCGGTGTGGCGGCTGTCGATGGGTACACCGCGACGTTGGAAGCGATCCAAACGATGGAACGGCCAGACCAGATACTGGCCGTTGGCAAGGCGGCGGGTGCGATGGCCCGCGCTGCAGCGAACCAGTTCGGAGCGGTCCCCACGTTGGTCGTTACCAAAGATGGCCATAGCGATGGCCTGCCAGCGCATGTTGATGTCATCGAATCCTCTCATCCCGTACCCGATGATCGTAGTCTGGCCGGGGGAAAGGCATTGCGCGAAACCGTTGAGAGCATGGAACATGATAGCAGTCTGTTGCTACTGGTATCTGGCGGCGCGTCCTCTCTGGCCGAGGATTTGATGCCCGGGTTCTCGCTGGACGATCTTGAAGCCCTGAACCAAAGATTGCTTGGCGATGGATTGGATATCAGAACGATGAATGCTGAGCGGCGCAAACTATCGCGCATTAAGGGCGGAGGACTGCTGTCCAGTTTTCCCGGGAAAAAAGTGACCGTTTTGGCGATCTCGGATGTCCCCGGAGACGACCTGGGCGTGATTGGATCCGGCATCGGAGCGTTGCCAGATGCGCCGCGTTTTGCCGCCCAGACCTCAATAATCGCTTCAAATGCGCACGCACGTAACGCGGCTGCCCAAACTGCAGAGCAAGCTGGCTTTGACATCCTCGCCAACGCGGAGGCACTGCACGATGACTACCTATCAGTCGCGACCGCCATAGGAGAACGACTGCGTCACATGCCCAAAGGCGTGATGGTTTTTGGAGGAGAGCCAACCGTCGTTCTTCCGGACCAACCCGGGCGCGGCGGACGAAATCAGGCCCTAGCGCTGGCTTTGGCGCACGAAATTGAAGGGCAACGGGACATTACTGTGATCGTTGGTGGAACAGATGGCACGGATGGGCCAACGGACGCAGCCGGTGCTATCGTTACCGGCGAAACATGGTCAGACGAAGCGCAAGAATACCTCAACAACGCGGATAGCGGCAGCTTCCTAGCCAAAGCAGGTGCGTTGCTGGTTACGGGGCCTACAGGGACCAATGTGATGGACTTGGTGATTGCAATACGGAATTGATCTGACATCTTGGCCCGGTTGCTATCGGTCAGGAGTTCAGAGATATGGCACCGCCCTCCAACGCACTTCGCGAGATCGAAGAAATCCCTGATATGGGTATCACCATGCCAGATGGCTGCCGCCTTTCAGCCCGGATCTGGCGCCCGATCGATGCGGGCGAAGACCCGGTTCCTGCCATTGTGGAACATCTGCCATATCGCAAACGCGACGGTACCACTGCACGTGACGCCTTAACCCATCCTTGGTTTGCCAAACGTGGATATGCCTGCGTACGCGTAGATATGCGCGGCAACGGTGACAGCGAAGGGTTGATGGAGGATGAATACACTCAGCAGGAATTGGACGATGCCGTCGCAGTAATCCAATGGCTAGCCGATCAATCCTGGTGTAGCGGCACGGTCGGGATGATGGGTATCAGTTGGGGCGGGTTCAACTCATTGCAGGTTGCCGCGATGCAGCCCGAGCCTTTGAAGGCAATCATTACGCTTTGTTCGACCGCGGACCGGTATGCCGATGACATACATTACAAAGGCGGATGCCTGCTGAATGAAAATCTGGGCTGGGGCGCGACAATGTGGTCCTACTCCTCTCGTGCTCCGGACCCTGATCTGCGGTCAAACTGGCGTGAGCTGTGGTTG
Source organism: Ruegeria sp. AN6 (assembly GCF_056540425.1). Lineage (NCBI taxonomy): Bacteria > Pseudomonadati > Pseudomonadota > Alphaproteobacteria > Rhodobacterales > Roseobacteraceae > Ruegeria > Ruegeria sp. AN6. Next base: position 217,775 of record NZ_JBQFWR010000002.1, on the reverse strand, counting down.
GATCGGTTAGAGAATGAGCCTTTCCTGCCCTCCGTCTGGCTGCGCCACCAAACACGTGATGCCTATTGGCGCCATGGTTCCGTCTGCGAGAAATTTGATGCCATTCAAGCGGCCACCCTGGCGGTTGGAGGCTGGGGTGACGCTTACAAGAACACTGTGCCATTGCTGGTTGAACAGTTGAACGCGCCGGTCAAAGGTGTTGTTGGCCCTTGGGTGCACAAATATCCTCATTTCGCAGTTCCTGAACCTCGCATCGGTTTTTTGCAGGAGGCCCTAAGGTGGTGGGACCATTGGTTAAAGGGAAAGGATACAGGTGTCGAAGATGATCCAGACTACCGCGCTTATGTGATGAACGGTGTGCGTCCGGCGCGCTGGTACAAAGAGCGCGCAGGACGTTGGATTGCCGAGGATGAAGGCGCGACATCGCATTTGCCAACCCTGACGATGCAACTGACCGATGCTGGCCTTGGGCACGAAGGGTCACTGAACACCTCAATCCGATCGCCACATACCTGCGGTCTTGAAAGCGGCGAGTTTTGTGCGATTTGGCTAGGTCCGGATATGCCTGGGGACCAGAGGGGGGACGACGCGCTTTCAGCCTGTTTCGACAGCGACCCATTGGCAGCCGACATCGAGATTGTGGGCGCACCCAAAATTCGGCTCCGCCTGAGTGCTGACAAACCTCAGGCGCAGATTGCTGTTCGGCTGAATCATATACACCCGGACGGTGCTTCGACGCGGATCACATATGGGGTGCTAAATCTGACGCACCGCGACAGTCATGCAGATCCCACCCCCCTAATACCCGGTCAGACCTACGCTATAGAACTGGACCTGGATCACATCGCTTATCGAATACCGAAAGGGCACCGCTTACGCGTGGCGATCTCGAGCGCCTATTGGCCGTTAATCTGGCCTTCGCCGGAAACTGTCGAGCTTCAACTGACCGAAGGCGACATAATCATTCCAACGCGTCCACCGGGTCAATCAAACGAATACAACTTCGCCCCTGCCGATGCAGAAACTGCGAATCCCGTCAGTGTCCTTCGAGAAACGCAAAATTCCCGGCGTGTGGAATTGGATATGACCACCGGCGAAACCCACCTGATCATCGAGGATGACTTTGGCAAACTCCGTGACGAAACGCATGGGCTGATCACCGGAAGCACCGCAACAGAAAAGTGGTCGATTCACCCCGACAAACCCCTATCGGCGCGGGGCAATTGTCGTTGGACACAAGAACAGCAGCGCGGTGAATCGTTCCTATTCACCGAAAGCGTTTGCGAGATGTGGTCCGATGATAAGAACTTTTTTGTTCGAGCGGAGATACGCGCCTTCGAAAATAACGAATTGGTCTATTCAAAAACGCTCGAAGACACGGTGCCGCGCAATGAAATGTAAGTTTTGAAGCTTCAGACGAAAGATTTTCACTTGCCCACCACCCTGAATTGCCCCTACTTTGACTCATGCGTCAATAAAAAGTCCAACAATGGACCGAACATCCAATCAACTGGGAGATCTCTGGATGAACGAACAACTCACTCACATGTCAAAGCAGGTCACGGCTGGAAAGCTGACCCGCCGTGAATTCATGGGTAAAGCAGCGGCACTAGGTGTCTCAGCCGCAATCGCAAGCACTATGTTTGCCGATGCCGCACGTGCGGCTGGCCCGAAAAAGGGCGGCGATCTGAAATTCGGTTTGCAGGGCGGTGAATCGACCAACTCACTTGATCCGGCAACCTACGCAAGCTCAGTCCCGTTCCAGAACGGCAAGCAGTTCGGCGACCAGCTTGTCGAAGTGGCGCCCGACGGCACCATCGAGCCGCGCCTGGCCGAAAGTGTCGAAGGCAGCTCGGACGCCAAGGTCTGGACCTTCAAATTGCGCCAAGGTGTCGAGTTCCATAACGGCAAAACCATGACCAGTGAAGACGTGCTGAAGACCATGGAGCGCCACTCGAACGAGGATTCCAAATCCGGTGCGCTCGGCATTATGCGCGGTATCGAATCCATGAAGGCCGATGGAGATAATTTCCAGGTTACGCTTAGCGAGCCAAATGCCGACCTGCCCTATCTGATGGCCGACTATCACCTGATCATTCAGCCCGATGGAGGCATGGACAACCCAGGCGCGGGCATCGGTACCGGCCCATACAAACTTGAAGTGGACGAACCGGGTGTACGGCACCTGTTCACAAAGAATGAGAACCACTGGAACAGTGACTACGGCAATTTCGACAGCGTCGAAGTCGTTGTTATCAACGATGCGACAGCTCGAACCGCCGCGCTGCAATCCGGTCAGGTCCACGCGGTCAACCGTGTTGAACCGAAAGTTGCCGATCTTCTGGGACGTGCGCCCAACCTGACGGTACACTCAACCGCCGGCCGCGGACACTATGTGTTTATCATGCACTGCGACACGGCTCCGTTCGACAACAACGAGCTGCGTCTGGCCTTGAAACACGCGATTAACCGTCCGGATCTGGTAGACAAGGTTCTGCGGGGATACGGCTCAATCGGAAACGACATGCCGATTAACGCCGCTTATCCGCTGTTCGACGAAACCATTCCACAGCGGGAGTTCAGCGTCGAAAAAGCAGCGGAACACTATAAGAAGTCCGGCCATGACGGCTCGCCTATCATTATGCGCGTCGCGGATGGTGCCTTCCCGGGTGCCGTGGATGCAGCAGCCCTGTTCCAACAGACGGCCGCGCAGGCTGGTATCCCACTTGAGATCAAGCGAGAGCCAAACGATGGCTACTGGTCCGAGGTTTGGAATGTACAGCCCTTCTGCGCCTCGTACTGGGGTGGACGTCCTGTACAGGATCAGATGTACACGACCGCGTACCTGTCTACTGCGGACTGGAATGACACACGGTTCAAGGTCCAAGCCTTTGACGACCTGCTCTTCTCGGCCCGTGCCGAGCTGGATGCAGAAAAGCGCAAGGGCATCTACAGCCAGATGGGCATGATGATTCGCGACGAAGGCGGCCTGATCTGCCCGATGTTCAACGACTTTGTTGAAGGCGTCAGCAACCAGCTGGACGGCTGGGAATCTGATCCCACACAAGAAATGATGAACGGCAACATGTCCCGCAAAATGTGGTTCGTCTAATACGGGCAACGGATAATGCATCCTATCATCAAATTGGTTTCCCAGCGCCTAGCGCTGGGATTCCTATTGCTGCTCGGCGCTTCGGCCTTGATTTTTGGCCTGACCGAAGCCCTTCCCGGAGACGCCGCGCAAGCCGTCCTGGGGCAGTCCGCAACCCCAGAGGCCCTTGCTAACCTGCGCGAAGAGATGGGTTTGAACCGCCCTGCCCTGACCCGCTATTTCGAATGGCTGGGAGGCATTTTTCAGGGCGATCTTGGCCAATCCTTGACAAACAAGCTGGATATTTCTGAGAGCATTGGAAAACGCCTTGGAAATACACTGTTTCTGGCATGCGTCGCTGCCATCGTTTCCGTTCCACTTGCAATCTTTCTTGGACTTCTGGCCGTGCGTTATCGCAACCGCTGGCCGGATAAACTGATCTCTGCCATCACGCTCACAACGGTTTCGATACCGGAATTTCTGATCGGCTACGTGGTGATCTACTACATCTCAGTGAAACTGGGCTGGTTCTCCTCGCTAGCGATGGTCAACGATTCAATGTCGTTTGGGCAAAAGCTAAATGCCATTGCTTTGCCAGCCTTCGTACTGACGCTGGTGGTCCTGGCGCAGATGATGCGCATGACACGCGCTGCCATTCTTAATCTTATGCAATCCGCCTATATTGAAACGGCTGAACTAAAAGGTTTGAGCACCTTTCAGGTTATCGCCCGGCATGCCTTTCCCAACGCGATTTCACCTATTGTGAACGTAGTCATGCTGAACCTGGCCTATCTGGTCGTAGGTGTCGTAGTGGTCGAGGTTGTCTTCGTCTATCCCGGTATGGGGCAGTACCTCGTAGATGCCGTGACAAAGCGTGACGTGCCTGTTGTTCTGGCCTGCGGTGTGGTGTTTGCAGCCGTGTATATCGGCCTGAACATGGTCGCGGATATCGTGTCGATCCTTGCCAACCCAAGACTGAGGCATCCGAAATGATAAAGAACATTCCTCTTTCGGCACTGATTGGCCTTATGTTCACCGGCGCCTATTTCTTTGTGGCGATCGCCGCGCCCTTGATCGCGCCTTATGGAATGGCAGAAGTGGTCGGCGACGTTTGGGAGCCGAGTAGCTCCGAGCATCTGCTGGGCACGGACAATATCGGCCGCGATCTGCTAACCCGCATGATCTATGGCGGGCGCACAACAATCTTCATTGCCGCAGCTGCAACACTTCTCAGCTTTCTGACGGGAACGTCATTGGGCCTACTTGCTGCAGTTTTGGGCGGATGGGCCGATCAGGCGCTTAGCCGGACGGTCGATCTGATCATGTCGATCCCTACGCTGATCCTGGCGCTGGTTGTTCTGGCAATCGTTCCGGTAACCGTTCCGATCCTGATCCTTGTGATGGGCCTGTTGGATGCGACCCGACCATATCGTCTGTCGCGATCTGTCGCCGTGGATATCAACGTGATGGACTACGTCGAAGCCGCCAAACTGCGCGGTGAAGGACGCAGGTGGATCATTTTCCGGGAAATCCTGCCGAACGCTCTATCGCCTCTGGTGGCCGAGTTCGGTCTGCGGTTCATCTTTATGGTCCTGTTCATCTCGACGCTTTCGTTTCTGGGCCTTGGCGTCCAGCCGCCCTTGGCGGATTGGGGCGGCATCGTGAAAGAGAATAAGGACGGCATCGTCTACGGTATTGGCGCCGCGCTCTACCCTGCAGTGGCCATCGCCACGCTAGCGATCTCGGTCAACCTTGTTGCTGACTGGGTTCTGAACCGTACCACATCGCTGAAAGGAGGCCGAGGATGAGTGATACCCTTCTCAAGGTCCGCGACCTCAAGATCGGCGCGACCGTCTATCCGCCGGGTGAAAAACCCCATGATATCGAAATCGTGCACGGGGTCAGCTTCGACCTCGCGCCCGGCAAGGTGTTGGGGTTGATCGGTGAATCCGGAGCTGGCAAATCGACCATCGGTCTGGCCTCGATGGCCTATGGCCGGGGCGGCGTTAAGATCACCGGTGGCGAGGTTTGGGTCAACGGCCGTGACATCATGAAGTCAGCGCTGGGTGATATCCGCAACCTGCGCGGCGGCGAGGTGTCTTATGTCTCGCAATCAGCAGCCGCTTCGTTCAACCCCGCCAAAAAGATCATGGATCAGGTGGTCGAAGCTGCAGTCGAACATAAGAAATTCTCACGTAAAGAGGCCGAGGCCCGCGCGCGCGAATTGTTCGCCAAGCTAGGCCTGCCCGATCCGGACAATATCGGTGATCGATACCCGCACCAGGTTTCGGGCGGTCAGTTGCAACGCTGCATGACAGCGCTGGCGTTGTGCCCTGAACCAGATCTAGTTGTGTTCGACGAACCTACCACGGCCTTGGACGTGACCACTCAGATCGACGTCCTGATGGCCATCAAGGAGGCCATCGCCGATACAGGTGTCGCTGCGTTGTACATCACGCATGACCTTGCAGTTGTCGCACAAGTCAGCGACGACATCATGGTGCTGCGGATGGGCAATACGGTCGAGTATGGAAACACCGATCAGATCATCAACAATCCGCAAGAAGAGTATACTCAGGCGCTGGTTTCGGTTCGCTCGATTGAACACGAAGAAAAGCAGCCCACTGCGGACCCGGTGCTGAGCGTCGATGGTGTTACCGCGCGCTACAAAGGCTTGAACTTCGACGTTCTTCACAACGTCAATGTTGAGCTTCATCCAGGGCAGACATTGGCTGTGGTGGGTGAATCCGGCTCAGGCAAGTCGACGCTGGCCCGTGTGATCACCGGGTTGCTGCCGCCGCGTGATGGCGAGATCACCTTTGCCGGTCGGAAACTTAGCCCCGACTTGAAGGGCCGTTCACTTGAAGATCTGCGCGAGTTGCAGATGATCTATCAGATGGCGGATGTCGCGATGAATCCGCGGCAAACAGTCGGTACGATCATCGGGCGACCGTTGGAGTTTTACTTCAACATGCGCGGTGCTGAGAAACGCAAGCGTATCGTAGAACTTCTGGATGAGATCGAACTGGGCGAGAAGTTCATCGATCGCTACCCTGCCGAACTTTCTGGTGGTCAGAAGCAGCGGGTCTGCATCGCGCGTTCATTGGCGGCCAAGCCCAAAATGATCATCTGTGATGAGGTCACCTCGGCGCTCGATCCACTTGTGGCAGATGGCATCCTCAAATTGCTGCTGGACTTGCAGAAAATCGAGGATGTGGCCTATCTGTTCATCACCCACGATCTGGCGACGGTGCGCGCCATCAGTGACAGTATTGCGGTGATGTATCAGGGCCGCGTGGTCCGCTATGGACCCAAGTCGCAGGTGCTGAGCCCACCCTTCGATGACTATACCGATTTGCTGCTCAGCTCGGTGCCCGAAATGCATCTGGGTTGGCTGGAAGAGGTTGTCGCCCATCGCAAAATGGAAAGTGCGGGCAACTAGTCCCGGACTTATCCCGAACATTGCATGATGTTTGGAAATCTCGGCGTTTGACTGAAAACAAACGTCGGGATTTTACAATTTAGGGCGCAAATGGGCAGCCCCGTGCAAGCGAATCCCCTAGGGTCGCGACAACCAATACTTCGAAAAGAATAGGGCCGGACAATGGACCGCAAACTGCTTTTGATCATTCTCGACGGTGTGCCGTGGCGCAACTTTCGCAGACTGTTTGGCAATCTTGAAGGATGGGTCGACAGCGGCGATGCGCGGGTTTGGAAACTGCGCTCTGTCCTGCCTTCGACATCAGCCAGTTGCTACGCTTCGATCCATACCGGTGTCACACCGCAAGAGCATGGCTGCACCGGTAATGGCAACGTGTTTCGGCTGCCCCACAAGGACGTCTTCAGTCAGGTACGACAAGCGGGCGGTGTGACCGGCGCGGTGACGCATAGCTACTGGTCGCAATTCTTCAACCGTCACCCCTTCGACTACGTTCGTGATGTGGAATATGACGAGCCTGACAGCAAGACCATCAACCATGGCCGGTTCCATTCGATGACTGGCTACGGCAAAGCCAACCAGATGACGCCATCCGACGTTGATCTGTTCGCCACGCTGACCAACCTCTGCCTTCGGTTTGGGCTGGATTACGGTATTCTACACACCTGCACGCTGGACAGTTTGGGGCACCGTTTCTACCACGACTGCGAGGAAATGGACCACGCCTGTTTCGTCATGGACGAAATGCTGGCACCATTCATCCCGCGTTGGCGGCAGCTTGGCTACGATGTCATCGTAACCGCCGATCATGGCCAAGATGAACGCGGCCATCATGGCGGGCGCGGCCCGCTACAGCAGGAAACGGCTCTTTACTATTTTGGTGACGCCGAAGGGCCTGACACCGAGACCGTGATCGACCAGCTTCAGCTTGCGCCAACCATACTACAGCGCGTCGGTGCGCCTGTGGCAGATACTATGAAGGCCAAATCGTTCCTGAACTGAGGCACTTGTTAGTCGTAAGCCCAGATCCCCTGCCCTAGCGCCTCAATCGCTACCGAGATACGCTCAAAGCTGTCAGCGGCGCGCCTGACCGAAGTTCGGGCGCGCAGATACCCATGAACCAACCCCGGTTCATTAATGCAATGGGCCAACCCACCTGCCGCATTTATATGCTTACAATAGGCCGGTCCGTCATCCCGCAGTGGATCGCAATCAGCCGTCACAACAACCGTCGGCGGGAGGCCAGAAAAATCATCATCCTGCAACGGAGCGAATGAGGGATCGTTATCCGGTGCAGGCCCACCGCAGCGTACAGTTTGGTAGAACCGGATGTCGTCCAGGGTCAAAAGCGGCGCATTTGCATGTTCGATATACGAACCCTTTGACATGTCACCGCCCAAACCAGGATAGATCAGAACCTGACCCAGCACGTTGTCCAATCGCCCTCGGGCATAATGCGCAACGGTTGCAGCCAGATTACCGCCTGCACTGTCTCCCGCCAGAACGATTGGATCGCCATATTCCTGGACCACCCAGCTCACAGCAGTCCAACTGTCCTGAAACTGCGCCGGGTGCACATATTCAGGGCACAGGCGATAATCGACAGAGATGATCCGATAGCCAGTCTGAACACAGATTTCAGCACAGACATCGTCATGACTGTCCAGACCGCCCACGACGAACCCACCGCCGTGAAAGTAAATCACATTTCGAGTGGGATCACCGGCAGTGTAAACGCGAACAGGCACGCCATCGGCGGACCTGTCCTGAACATCAACGCCCGGAGGTCGCGGTTGGCGAAAATCCTGACACATCGTGTCATAGACCCGACGTTGGTCAGCAATGGACATTTCGACCGTATCATCGGGATAGCTCTCGGCGGTACGCCGGATGAAATCCCAGGTCTCTTCGTCGATCAGACGTTCATAGTCCATTGTCCCTCCAAATTATTCAGACCACTCCCACGGTCGGGTAAACGAACCCAGCACCTTGGCCACATCGTCCTCGGACGCGCCGTTCGCGTCAAGCTGCGCGACGAGCCCGCGTTTCTTGTCGTCGATGACAGAAACGACCCGTGCCGCGACGCCGGCGGCTTCCAGAGCACCATTGTATATACGCGTGATCGCGTGCTTGCGCAGATCAGGCTTAAATACTTTGCCTACTGCGGTTTTCGGCAGTTCATCGAGAATGGTCAAATGCTTGGGCTGTGCAGCGCGTTCGTGGACGTGAACCTTACAGAACTCCAGCAGCTCTTTTTCCGTGGTAGAGGCCCCTTCGACCAGTTCAACAAACGCACATGGCAGTTCGCCTGCGTGTGCATCCGGTTGACCGATCGCGCCGGCAAAGGCGACAGCTTCGTGCCCCAGCAGCGCCTCTTCAATTTCGGCGGGGTCGATATTGTGGCCGCCCCGGATGATCAGGTCTTTAGCCCGACCTGTAATCCAAAGATAACCATCCTCATCAAAACGGCCCAGATCGCCCGTGCGCAGGTACTTGTCGAAATGGTAGAGATCTACGTTCTTATCGACCTCGGTGTAGGTGTTGCCCGCATAAACGCCAGGGTTCGAGATGCAGATTTCGCCGACCTGATCGACACCGCATTCGGTCGGACCATCTGGCCCGTCCTGAAGGATTTTGACATCTGTATATGGGAACGGAATACCGATCGAACCGATCTTTTTCTCTCCATCCACCGGGTTGCACGAGACAAGGCAAGTGGCTTCTGTCAGGCCATATCCTTCGACGATGGTCACGCCTGTGGCCTCTTCGAACCTGCGGAAGAGTTCAACCGGCAGCGGAGCCGAGCCCGAAAACGCGGTTTTGACGGATGAGATATCCGCATCCACCGGGCGTTGCATCTTAGCTGAAATCGCGGTGGGCACCGTAATAATGAACGAGACTTTCCAGCGCTCGATCAGCTTCCAGAAATTGTCGAAGACACCGTCACCGCGATACCCTGCAGGTGTCGGGAATATGACATGCGCACCCGACGATACAGCCGCCATCACGATCACATGCACCGCAAAAACGTGGAACATCGGTAGCGGGCACATGATGACATCGTTTTCGTCAAACAGCAGAGTCTGCCCCAGCCAGCCGTTGTAGATCAGACCGGAATACTTGTGCTGCGCCACCTTCGGCATACCCGTGGTGCCGCCGGTGTGGAAATAGCACGCGACGCGATCTTCCTTGCTGTCTTCGAAGGTCAGCGTTTTTGGCTGCTTGTTCAGCTCAGCAATGAAATTCTTATAGGTCGCGTGGGCCAGCTTTTCCTTGTCACCCATCTTGGGGCGCAGGAACGGCACCAGCCAGGATTTTGGCGGCGTCAGATAACGGTTCAGGTCGATCTCGAGAATCGTGTGAACGCCGGGTGCGTGGCGCACAGCCTCTTCAACCTTTTGGGCCACGTCCGTCTTGGGGAAGGATTTCAGAGTGACTACGACCTTCGCCTTGGTCTCGCGCAGGATCGCCGCAATCTGTTCGGGTTCGAGCAACGGGTTGATCGGATTCACAATCCCCGCTACCGCTCCGCCCATCATCGTGACCAAGGTCTCGTTACAGTTGGGCAGCACATAGGCCACCACATCCTTTTCGCCGATCCCAAGCGAGCGGAACAGATTGGCCGCCTGATTGACTTTGCCCAGCAGCTCCGACCAGGTCAGCGTCTCTGCTTTGTCGGTCGGGCCAGATAGCAACTGAAAGCTGATCGCCTTGTGGTTCGGGAACCTGCCCGCCGTCCGCGACAAAAGCTGGTGGAAGGTCACGGGCAAATCCCGGTCCTCCCATGGCATCTCCTGCTCCATACGCGCCTTGTCTTCGATTCCCACAAAGGCCATGTGGCTCCTCCCCTGATCTCTCTCCCGTGTCATGCGCGGGTTTTCGTTGCCTCCAAGATGGAAGCAAAACTCAACTCGCGCAAGCAAGGGCTTAGCGATCAGCTGTGAGAAAATGTAGAATGACGCAACGGCGATTCCGGATGTGCCGGTGCGTCACTTTATTCTGCGGCCACCCCGTCGGTGAACTGCAAGCGCGCCAATCGGGCATACAAACCGTCCTGCGACACCAGATCGTCATGCGTTCCCTGCGCCACAATGCGCCCGGCCTCAAGCACGATAATACGGTCCGCCTTCTTCACGGTCGCCAGACGGTGCGCCACGATCAGCGTGGTACGCCCGGCCCGCATATTATCGACAGCCCCCTGCACCGCGCGCTCGCTTTCTGCGTCGAGTGCCGAGGTGGCCTCATCCAGCAGCAGGACCGGCGCGTCGCGCAGAATGGCGCGGGCGATGGCGATGCGCTGTTTCTGCCCACCCGATAGCATCACGCCGCGTTCACCCACAAAGCTGTCGTAGCCCTCAGGTAGCGCCGAGATGAATTCATGCGCAGCAGCGGCGCGCGCCGCTGCCTCAACCTCGGCATCCGAAGCATCCAGACGGCCAAAACGAATATTTTCTCGCGCCGATGCGGCGAATATAACCGGATCCTGTGGAACCAACGCGATGTGCTGGCGAAAATCGTTGCGGTCTAGTTCGCGCAAATCAAGCCCGTCGAGGCTTACCTGCCCAGAATCCGGATCATAGAACCGCTGGATCATCTGGATCACGGTTGTCTTGCCTGCGCCGGAGGGTCCGACAAAGGCAACGGTTTCACCGGGGGCGATCTGCAGTGAAAACTGATCCAGCGCTACCACGTCTGGGCGTGCGGGATAGTGGAAAGTCACGTCGTCAAAGCGAATCTCGCCCCGCACCGGAGCTGGCAGCGTCTTGGCTTGCGCAGGGTCGTTAACCGTATCCTCTGCGTTCAGAAGTTCGACCAGCCGCTCAGTTGCTCCGGCTGCGCGCTGCAGTTCGCTCCAGATTTCCGAAAGGGCGGCGACCGAGCCTGCCATGATGATCGAGTAGATCACGAATTGGATCAGAACACCTTCGGTCATCGCTCCATTGCGCACGTCATTCGCACCCATCCACAGCACGCCGACGATACCAGAAAACACCAGGAAAATTACGATCACAGTAAGGACCGCACGGGTCTGAATACGGCGCAGAGAAACTTCGTACGAAGTTTCTGTCATTTCGCCAAATTGCGCACGGCTGGCTTGTTCATGGGTGAAGGCCTGTACAGTTTGCACCGCCCCAAGCGCCTCACCTGCATTGCCAGAAGACGCCGCGATCCAGTCCTGATTTTCCCGGCTGATGGTCCGCAATCTGCGGCCCAGAACCAGTATAGGCACGATCACCGCGGGGATTAGCAGCAAGACCATGGCTGTCAATTTGGCCGATGTCAGCAACATCAAAATCAGCCCGCCAACAAACATCAGCATGTTGCGCAACGCGATCGATACCGATGATCCCAGAACCGATTGGATCAGCGTTGTATCGGTCGTGATCCGGCTGAGCACCTCTCCAGTCATTATCCGTTCATAGAACTCGGGGCTCATACCAATCACGCGATCGAAGACAGCCTTCCGGATGTCAGCGACAACACGCTCGCCCAGCCGCGTCACCAACGCATAGCGAATACCCGTCCCGATCGCGAGAATGCCTGCAATACCAAGAGCTGCCAGAAAGTACCAATCCAGCAACTCGCCATCTTCGATGCGAAAATTGTCAACGACCCGGCGTACTGCCAGCGGCAGCGTCAGCGTCATACTCGCCGTCAAAATCAACGCAAGTGTCGCGCCAATCATCAGTAATCGGTAAGGCTCCATGAAGGGCCACAACGATGCCAGAACACCTATTTTTCTGGATCCCGCGCGCTCTTCCTGAGTGCCCGAAGCCGGTTTGTTCGCTGGACTGGCGGAGCGTGAATTTGCCATGTCTGGCCCTTACGTTGTGGTCATTCGCCCCAAAACGGGCGTCAATCACTGCTTCTTGGCGGCAGCGACGGTTATGGTCAAGCTGAAGGCAGAGATTTGCAGCCCGATAAGGGCCATTTGACGCAACTGGCATGGGGAAAGAACTGGAGCGGGCGGCGTGAATCGAACCCGCGTCATTAGCTTGGAAGACAAACGCTTTAATTCAAATTATTTTGTTTTTTATTAAATATTTAAGGAGAAATCTCTTCTGATTTTGTAGGTCATGTGTCGGAAGGGATTTCTTGGAGCGGGCGGCGGGAATCGAACCCGCGTCATTAGCTTGGAAGGCTAAGGTCTTACCACTACACAACGCCCGCTCAAGTACAGCACCTCCTATTTCATGTGAATATGGAGGTCAAGTGGAACCACCCGAGAGTAAGAAAACAATTCAACCTTCCGGTAGTTTTGTTTGCTATTAAAACATCGATGATCCAATTCGACATCAGGAAAGAATGCATCTCTAGTCATGGCACAACAGGTCCAAACCGGCTGTTGACCACCACACTCGGTCGCTGCACTGCGGCCCGTCGAACCTACCGTTCGCTATGGGTGCGAAAGATACCCCCGCGGACGAGACTTATTCCTTGAATGCAATGGAGTTGTGCTACCAAAAATTCGTGGCCGCGCAGCCCGGGCCAATACAGGCCCGGGCTACCCGCGGCGCTCCCTAGCTGGCCAGGCCGCAGGAAGAGGAGTCGCTGTTGTTGGTGGTGTCAATCTCCACCACGCCATCGACCGGATTGGCATTGACGGTAATCTTGAAGGGGATCTGCTCGCCACCTTTGACGTCGTCAGGGAAGACGAGCGACAGGGTGGTCTCATCCCCGTTTGGCCCCAACGCCGGCGTTGGCAAGTCTACCACCACGCCGCTCTGGAAGAAATCGACCCGTGTGGTCGATGGTCCCGCGGCCCCTGCACCAATGTTACGCACGATGATCCTCAACTTGCGTGGTTCCTCACAATACCAAGCCGGGAAGGGTGGCGGACCGGGCGGGAAGGGCTGTACCGGGATCAAATCCGGCTTCTCTTCGGTATCCGGAGGCGGAGGTGGAGGAGGTGGTGGTGGCGTCTTTTTGATCAGCCGAGGCACGACCGGTTCGACATCGATTGTTTCCACTTCGCCTTCACCATGGGCTGCGGTGTAGACCGCGACAACGTCCAGCGGTGTTTCGCTGTCGATAAAGACGAACCCCTTCAGGAAACAGCACTCGGCCACACGCAGATGTCGCGCCACGTCTTCACAATCGATCTCCATCGATTCCCAAGGTCCGAGTTTGTTTTTTGTCCTGGCTGAGACATTGCCCGGTTTCTCGTTTGGCAAGGCAGAGGATACCCGTTTGCGGAAACGCACCGGTTCTCCGCTGCCGTTGCCGATGTTAATTGCTGTGTGATAGCGGCCAGTGGATAAAATGCGGCCTTTGGAACAGCCGCAGACGAACTTGACAGCGTAACGATAGGTCATCTTCGGTTCTTCCTCCTCGCAGCAAGGGGTGTCATCTTCGGCGCGGTTTACCTCCAATCGGCGGAGGGCGACGTTGTTGTCACCAAGCGCCAGCCGGTCGACAGGTAGACTGCCTGCAATCGTCTCGACATTGCTGCGATCGTCCGGCGTATCCGCGCTGGCAAGGACGTATTCCTCGCATATGTCCTCGGGGCACCACGGGATGGGGCCGACGATCACTTCGTCGCCACAATGCACGGACTGGCCGATGGGCTCTCCTACAATAAGCGGTTCCCAGTCGTCCGGCCATGTGGCACCCTTACCTTCGGTCGCGCGGGCCATTGATAACGTCACTGATTGGGCTGGGTAGTTGCCGCGATTGCCGATCCGGACATACAGATAGTTCTCGACGCAGCGGCGCGGCGTTTCATGGTCGGTGCCCCCGTCGGGACGATGCCGGTTCCATATGCCGGGGGCGACATTGCCTGACTGTTGCCAGGGGTATTCACCCTGCCGTCCGTCATCAATGAAGACGTCCACATCGGGCGGTGCTCCGTTGTAGAGGGCTTGCTTCTCAAAGCCCCAGCGCACCACTTTGTGTGCCCAGCCTCCGGCTGCACCGTCGAATAGAGCAGTGTTCTGGTCAGATTCCTGCAAGGCCCGGGAAAAACCTTCGACTGTGTTGGGCACGATCCCGGCCAAAAGCGGTACCGCCTGCAGGATCAGATAGATCGTGTAGCGGCTGGCATGTAGTCTGTCGTCCAGATCGGTAGAGTCACCGCCCAAAGATCGATAGATCCGGCCCAGCGTTGTGGCGTTGATCTCGGTTGACAGATATCCGCCCACGTCCATCGTGCCACCCCAGCCCCAGCCCGAGGCAACCGACCGATCCCAACGCCGGGTGATCAGATTGCTGAAGGGGAAGGTGCGGAAACGATCCGGCGCGATGCCCTGCGGATCGTAGAGAATTGCCGCCAGCGCATCACCAAAGCCATGACAAAAGCCGAAATTGGGCCAATTGAGATGATCCCACAGCACCGCGTGCCCGAACTCATGCGCCGAAACGCGCGAGTCTGTAGCCATGCCGACCGTGGACCCATTGGCCGCCAGTGCATAGCGAAATCGTAGAACACCGTCGCCTATGGCATTGCCGGGTGCCTGGGCGTTCACCGGCCCTGCAGCGGGATTGAACCAACGGTGATCCACATCCACTGGAAAGGTTACCCCGTCGAAATAGCTGGGCAGATCGAAGCCCAGCGACTGCACGAAGCGATACAGGAAGTCATGGTTGTAATAAGCACAGACCGCCGCGAAATTGTCGCTGTCGGCGGGATAGTCAAAGACCGATGCGGCACCGGCATTTTCAGTCGGTGGGGCGATGTTCGGCGTGTCGAGGTCGCGTACCGCCACCAGCTCGCCGCTCAGCTCTACCGGTGCGCCACCACCCGGTAATATCAACCGTTCCAGTGCCACTAGTTCGCGTTGCGCGTCCAAAAGCGCGACCGGCGCCGTCGGATCAAGCTCGGAATCTCCTGAAAGCGAGATCGGGTCGTCAGTAAAGACATAGCCCGAGACACAGCCCACCAAGGGCCGGATATAGAGCACCGCGTTGGTCTCCCAGTCGACTAGCGCCCGCCAGTTCAGCTCTCCGTAGTCGGGAATTTTGCAGCCAAAATGCACAAGGCTCGCGAAACGCCATTCGCCGTCCTTAAGGCCCTTTGGTACACGGCCGATATCCGGCAGCGGGGTCAACTCGGCTCCTTCGATCTCACCTGGTTCTTTGTGCGGCAGACGATGTTTCGCGTCGTAGCGATAAACAAAGTCCTGGATGTCATTGACTTTAAATTTTGTGAATTTGGCCCCTTTCACCGCTTCGCGCAGAACTGTGCCAGCTTGTTTGTCGCGGCTGGCCGGCGGTGTGGGGGGATTGCCGAGTTCGATATCCGCAGCAACGCTTGAGGACGAACCGGTGACCACATTGTCTGGACCAGCCATGCGCAGCGTCAGGCCACGCTCCCAGACCGGTATGCCGTGAAGGGTCTGGCGAAATGTGAAGATCAGAAAGGACTGTACCGCCTTGGCTTCTTCCAGCCGCAGCTTACTGCCCTCCTCGCGATCATACTTGCCCGAAACACTCTCACCGAGCCGATCAAGAAAATCAGGCGTTATCCGGTATAGGCCCGCCACTTCGGCGACATAGGCCTGGGCCACATCCAGCGCACTGGTTCCTTTTGTACGCCCCTCAAGAGGGTCGCCATGATGCTGAAGTCCAATGATTGCGCCGTCTGGCGCGCGTTCAAATACTGTTTCCGGCATGTCTGCCTCCGTTCAAAAGCATCCTGAAACGCTGGCCCAGAGGCCCCGGATCGCCCGGCCGAACGGCTAAAGAACTTATTGCAAAAATAATAACGAAACGCGATGGCCGGAGAAACCTAGCGGCGATCTTGCCAACAAGGCAACAGTAACATTTACTGCCGATTCCCGCAAAGTCAGCCGTCTGCGTCAGTAGGCGCGGCCACTCTTGAGTTGCAATCTCCTACCGCTCGTGCATCTCGGTCAACGCATGTCGGATGTGTCGCAATCTCTGAGGTCTAGTTGACGAGCCTGTGTGATCTGACGATTGTTTCCGCCGAATAGATTTCGAACAGGTTACTTGAGCATGATCTCATTGAAGGGCTGTCATTTCCCCAAGGATGCTGTTTTGTACGCGGTGTGCGAGTTGACCATGCCACATTGAATAGGTGGGTTGTGAAATACTCGCCGATCGTCGTAGCTCGTGCGCAGTCAAAGAAGCGTCCAACACTGAGTTCGTAGCGCATGGACGAGACCTATATTCGTGTTCGCGGCAAATGGATGTACCTCTATCGGGCCGTCGACAAAGCTGGAAACACCCTCGATTTCATGCTTTCTGACCGCAGGAACCGTCCAGCAGCAGCAAGGTTCTTTGCCAAAGCTCTGTCTTCAATTGGAATCCCGGGCAAGATCGTCATCGACAAAAGCGGCGCCAACGCGGTGGGCAATCGAGAGGTGAACAGGATTCTGAAGCGGTTCGGCTGCCTAGCCAAAATCGAAACCGTCAGGTCCAAGTATTTAAACAACCTGATCGAACAGGATCATCGGTTTATCAAGCGTCGTGTACGGCGCATGTGCGGGTTCAAATCGTTCAGATCCGCCTCGGCTACACTGGACGGCATCGAAGTCGCCAACATGATCCGGAAGCGGCAATTCTCTAGCAATACGACGTCTGGCTTCAAGTTATTCGCCGAGATCGCAGGATAGGTGTATCCAGAAAGTCGCTGACTTTGGCCGTTCCAAATATTTGCGACCCATCCTTTTATGCTAAAGTAAGCAGGCACCAATTGGAGATTATTAGCTCGGAGCAACGGAGATGGAACGCAAATTAGCGGCCATTCTGGCCACCGATATAGTCGGTTTCGCAGGATTGGTATCACGCGATGAAAGCGGAACATTAGCTAAGTTGGTTCGACTAGAACGTGAAATCATCGGCATGCAGGTGGAAGCAAACCGGGGTCGTGTTTTTAAGTCTACTGGCGATGGGTTTTTGGCTGAGTTCTCGAGTGTCTTTGAAGCGGTCAATTATGCAATCAACATTCAAAGAGCGTGTGCGCGCGAAGCACGCCAATCTAACAGTGACGACCCACTCATTTTACGAGTCGGAGTTTCGCTCGGTGATGTCGTTGTACACGGCGACGATATTCTCGGAGACGGCGTAAATACTGCCGCACGGCTTGAGGCAATAGCGGAACCAGGTGGAATCGCGGTTTCAGGAGAAGTAATGGCGCAAATAGCGGGCAAGATAGATCTTCCGCTGGCGGATTGCGGTCACAAAAGACTCAAGAGCACTGATACTCCAATACATGTCTACATGACCGTTTCAGAACCCGGAGAGGAAGGGGGTTTTCTGGATTTTGATGAAGATGAATTGGCCAAAACCTTAGTGACAGGTGGCTGCATCTGTGGGTTGGTCCGGTATGAAATAAACGCACCCGCCATAAGCACAGGGTATTGCCATTGTAGTTGTTGCAGAAAATTTTCTGGTTCAGCAGTTAATGCATGGGCGGCGTTTCCTGCTTCTGCTGTTCGATTTCTCACCGAGGAACCTCGATACTTCGCAACTACGCCGATAGCAAATCGTGGCTTTTGTGCCAGATGCGGGGCAAGCCTAACTTATAAGCTCGTGAAGCCACGAGAAACGGCCTATCTGGTCCTGCATACTTCGAGCCTCGACCAACCAGAAAACTTTGCTCCTTCAGTCCACTCCGGAATAGAAAGCAAAATGCCTTGGTTTGATATTTTGGATGATTTGCCGCGGACAAGATCTTCAGACTCCAGAGTTTTGCAAGAAGCATGGTCAAGTGTCGGTCTACCAGACCCTGAAACTTGGGGACCTTTGGCTAAGCCGCCTGTAGTGTTTTAGTGATCGAGCGATTTCTGCTTTATCCGCAAAGAGAACATTCCTAGCGTTTGAGAAAATGACAACATCGAGCCCAATGCGGGCGCCCATAAGACGTTAGCGAGGCTGCACAGCGACCGACCGCTCGGAGTCCAGATCGGTCGGTCGTTTTTTCTAGATTTCCAGTGTCCCCGGCTCATGATCTACTGATCGGCTTGATGTCCATTGAAGCCATGTCGCGGCGGTCAACAGTTCTAATATGCGACAGCACCTCCATCTCGAAACTTTCCTTGAAGGTAAAGGGCCCCAAATGGCCGGCACCTTTCAGAACCTTTAGCTCAACAAGCTTGCCTTGGGATGCCAGAAGCTCTGCGATGCGCTTTGTGTGCACATGCGTCTGCGATCCGCGAATGATCGTAGAGGGAACTCCCTCAGAAAGAATGTATTCTGGGTCAGGTTCTTTCAGAAGCGCATCGAAATCGCTTGGGGCTTTGTGAACCCAATCAATCATAGCGCACCTGCGTTCACGGCTCAGGGCTTGCCAAGAGCCAAGTCCTCCCCAAAAATCAGTAAAAACCTGAGCGCTGAACTCTTCGCATCCCTCTTCTATTCCCGTTCGTATTGCGTTTGTGAGGCTTGCAATCTCGGAATACAATGAACCGTCAGCCGCGTTTCCGGCTTTCAGTAGGCTGAACAAAGTTGGTTCATAGAGACAAAGTGATCGAACAAGGTCGGGTCGAGCTCTGGCGATATGCAAAGCCAGCGCTCCTCCATAGGAGTGTCCAATCAAGTGAGCGGGTCTGCCAAGCTTCTCTATCTCAGTGATAATCGAAGCAGCTTCGTTTTCCAATGTGAACGACCCGTCCGGGATTTTATGACCTCTAGACAGGGTTCCTATTAGGTCGGGTGCTATTGTTTTGGTTTCTTCGCTCATCCGAGCAAACAGATTGCGCCACTGGCTTCCGTCAGCGCCAGAACAATGTAGCCCTACGCAGGGAGCGGGCGATATTTGGGACCAGCACGGCGAAGCGTGTAGTGATGCGTCAAATTGCTTATTCATGTGATGACCTCCAATCTGAGTTTCACAATGGTGTCACTCATCTGGCCTTCAACCTATTGGACACATGTCCCGGCTAGACTCAAACCGACGGGAAACTGATGGGACATTTGCCCCAAATTGACTAAAAAAAGACATGCGAACCGTTAGATACACTTCTTCAAGCGATGGCACGTCGCTGGCGTGGAGCAAATCCGGAAACGGCCTACCAATGGTAAAGGCGGCTAACTGGCTCACACATCTCAGTTATGATCTAGACAGTCCAATTTGGTCTCACTGGATCGAGTTGCTAGAAAGTCAATTCACCCTTGTTCGATATGATGAGCGAGGCTGCGGATTATCTGACAAACGAGTTGAGAAGCTGGGTATTGATTACTGGGTTGATGATCTCGAAGCTGTAATCGACGCCGCTGAAATAGATGAACCATTTTATCTTCTGGGTATTTCTCAGGGCGCTGCGACTTCTATCGCGTATTCGCTGAGGTATCCCGGCAGAGTCGCCGGGATGATACTCGTTGGAGGCTATGCAAGGGGCAGCAACCACCGCGGATCGGTTGCCGCCAAAAACTACAAGACTGTTATCGATGTATTTCGCCTGGGTTGGGAGAATGACAACCCAGCGTTTCAAGATGTATTTACATCAAGATTTCTTCCTGGTGCGCCGCCCGAACAACGCTCTTGGTTTACAGAACTTTGCCAAAAGACCGTTTTGCCTGAGACAGGGGCCGACCTGCTTATGGCGCGCTACCGCAACCACCGTGTGGAACGTCACCGATATTTGACTCAATCGACGGCCAAAACCTCATTAAATTGGTCAATCACGTCATTCATTTCTGACCCAAACGTCGAGCATTTGTGACCCCAAAAGAATTGGGGCCGTTTGACCAGATCAAGGAAAGGTCTTTTCTTTATGGACGGGTTTTGAACAAAACCTCCCTTAGTGTCCTCAGCACCAAGGGCGGCTTGGCGTGACTTTTGACAATAGTGGAAAACACCCAAGTTTGGCAGTTAGACAAATCTGTTCACATAATTCTCTAATATTTCTTGGCGTCCAGATTGCGGCTCTGGGTTTATTCCTTCATTTAAAACACGCGCGGAAATTTCATCCAGGCTACTGCTTAACATGGACTCCGCATTGGGAGACTTCCAACCGGAATACCGTTGCGAAAGCACGTTTTCCAAGCCTCCATCTTCAATCATTGCAGCCGCTGCTTTCAAACCGCGTGCGCATATGTCCATTCCGCCGATATGAGCCGCCACCAGATCGACAGCGTCAATCGATTGCCGGCGAATTTTGGCGTCGAAATTTGTGCCGCCGGTGGTAAAACCACCAGCCTTCAGGATGTAATAGTAAGCTAGGGCAACTTCCGGTGTGTTGTTCGGGAACTGGTCTGTATCCCATCCAGATTGGTAATCGTTGCGGTTCATATCAATCGAACCCAGCATCCCCTCAGCAGCCGCAACCGCAATTTCATGCTCAAAGCTATGCCCGGCAAGGATCGCGTGGCCCTGCTCGAGATTCAGCTTCACTTCGTTCTCCAAACCGTACTTCCTGAGAAATCCGATGCAAGTAGCTGCATCATAGTCGTACTGATGCTTGGAAGGCTCCTGAGGTTTCGGCTCCACC
This sequence comes from Ruegeria sp. AN6, assembly GCF_056540425.1. Lineage (NCBI taxonomy): Bacteria > Pseudomonadati > Pseudomonadota > Alphaproteobacteria > Rhodobacterales > Roseobacteraceae > Ruegeria > Ruegeria sp. AN6. Next base: position 196,852 of record NZ_JBQFWR010000002.1, on the reverse strand, counting down.
AGAATGGTGCCTTTGAACCCGATCTTGTGTTTGTACTCTACGACCATGTTCAGAAAACGGCCCATGTGGTCCAATTCAGTTTTCAGGTCCGTGTTCAGAAGAGTTTCGTAGCCCTCACGACCGCCCCACAGAACATAGTTTTCACCGCCTAATTTGTGAGTTGCATCCATGCAGGATTTCACTGTCGCTGCAGCGAACGCAAAAACGTCGGGATCAGGATTGGTACTGGCGCCAGACATCCAGCGACGATGACTGAACATATTGGCCGTACCCCAAAGCAGTTTGGTGCCAGAAACTTGCATCTTTTCACCGATATAGTCGGTGATTTCTTCCAATGTGCGCAGGTTATCGGCGAAATTTCCCTGTTCGGGCCGGATATCAGCGTCGTGCCAGCAAAAGAATGGCTGCCCCAAAAGCTCAAACAATTCGAATGCAATATCTGCCTTCTGGCGGGCCCGGCCCATATCGTCCTGAGGATACCATGGGCGTTCGAACGTAGGTCCACCAAAGGGGTCTCCGCCCTCCCACGCGAATGAATGCCACCAGGCCACAGCAAACCGCAGATGGTCCTCCATGCGCTTTCCTATGACAATCTCGTCCGGATTATAATGGTGGAATGCCAGCGGGTTGTCGCTGTCCGCGCCTTCAAACCTGATCTTTTCGATCCCTTCAAAAAATCCACTTGGCATTTCTGCCCCCTACTCTGCTTTTTGTGCTGGCTGTTTGCCGAGAATGATCATCGACAAAAGATCGTCGTCAGTGACGTCTGCGATATCGACCGTCCCGACCAATTTCCCGTTCTTCATGACCGAGGCGCGGTCACACAGCTCCATAACGGCATGCACATCGTGATCGATCAGAAATATCCCGATGCCTTGTGCCTTTAGTTGGTGAATCAGATCCGCCACCATCTGCGTTTCATGTGGCCCAAGTGCCGCTGTCGGCTCGTCCATGATCAGAATACGTGCGTTGAAGTAGACAGCCCGAGCGATCGCCACTGATTGCCTTTGCCCACCCGACAAGGCGGAGACCGGATCATTGAACTTCTGAAAGTTCGGGTTGAGCTGCGCCATTATCTTTCGGCATTCGGCCTCCATGGCTGCGTCGTTGACCAACCCGAACGGCGTCGTCATCTCGCGCCCCAGGAAAAGGTTCGAAGTCGCGTCCAAATTGTCGGCCAATGCGAGCGTCTGATAGATCGTTTCGATGTTATTCGCCCGCGCATCACGGGGATTGTCAATCTCGACCGACTTGCCATCAATCAGAATCTCACCGTGGTCCATCTGATAGGCGCCGGACAATACCTTGATCAACGTGGACTTTCCGGCCCCGTTATGGCCTAGCAAACCGACGACTTCACCCGGATAGAGATCGACTGAAACATGGTCGACGGCCTTGATCCCACCGAAGGAAATCGAGATATCGCGCATCTCGACCAATGGCGGTGCGCCTGAACCACGCCCAGTGCCGGAAAGTCTTTTCTGAGTATCCTGAGCTTGCATCACTTGGCCCCCAGTCGCTTGCGGTAAACGATGTCGATATAGACGGCCAACACGAGGACGCTGCCGACGACGATGTTCTGAAACGGTGCGTCCACGCCAACCATTGCCATGCCCGATTGCAGCGCCTGCATGATCAATGCGCCAAGGATCGCGCCGTATATGGTGCCGATGCCGCCAGACAATGCGGTTCCTCCGATCACTGCAGCGGCGATGACGCGCAACTCGTCCAGTGTGCCAATGTCGTTTGAGTGATTTGCAAGGCGCGCCGAGGCGACCACAGCAGAAACGGCGCACAGGAAGCCCATAAGCGCAAAAATCTTCACGGTCAGCAGCCGTGTATTGATTCCAGAAAGCTCTGCCGCATCCGGGTTTCCGCCAGTGGCAAAGATGTACCGACCAAACCGGGTTTTTCGTGCCACGATCGTCAGGGTAACCGCGACTATGATTAGGATGAGTACAGAAATCGGTATGCCGTATCCTACAACCAGCCCTTCTGGCATTGTCTCGCCGCGCGCTTCGAACATGCGTTGCAGCCGGCGCGTCGGAATGGCGTAACTGTTTACGATGTAAACGTACCCAAGGATGGCAATTGCGATTATCCCGGCCAGAGTGGCCTCGGCCCAAACAGGTTTCACAGGGAAGCCATGTGCCGCTTTTGCGCGTCGGCCACTCCACAAAGCCCAGATGGCAACCGCAGTAGCGAAAAGCCCAAACAGCCAGCTTGTCGTCGTTCCCAACGTACCGTTGGTCCCGCCAAACATCAGGAATGTACTATCCAGAGGACCAATCGTCTGGCCGCTGGTCAAATACCACGCCACGTTTCGCCAAACCAGAAATCCACCAAGCGTGACAATGAAGGCCGGTATCGTCAGGTAGCCAACCATCCAGCCATGAAACGCACCAATCAGCGTGCCGACAAACAGCCCAACGACAATTGTGATCGCCCAGGTTGCTGGGTTGTTCAAACCCATCCCAAGTACCTGCGGCAAAAGCTCGGTTTGCGTCATCGCCATTACGGCCGAAGTTGTTGCCAGCAGTGCACCAACCGACAGGTCGATGTGCCGCGTGACGATTATAAATACCATCCCGCACGCCATAATGGCGACCGAAACCGTCTGGATGGACAGGTTGAACAGGTTACGAGGCGTCAGGAAGCGCCCATCTGTGAAGATGTTGAACCCGATGCACAGGATGACAAACGCGCCGATCATTCCCAAAAGCCGCATATCCAGTTCCAGTTGCTGGAACAGGCTGGGTTTCGCTTTTTCAGGTACCGGCTGAGACGAAGTTTCGGTCATTTCCGATCTTTCATATTCAGCATTTGCCCCAGGCCCGGACTAAAGGGCCCAGGGCTGAGTGGTTTAGTTACAAGGCGCAGGTCCGTTTTCAACGCCCTGGCACAGATCTTCCAATGGGATCCACCCAGCGTCCACGACAACGGACAGGTTGTCCTTGGTGATCGGAACAGGCGCTAGGAAAACCGAGTTCATCTCGGTACCACCTGGTGAAGTCCAACTAACTGCGCCCTCGACATCAGCAGGACTTGTGCCGCCGCTGAGCGCAACCGCGATTTCGCCCGCCGCCTTACCAAGCTCACGCGCATCTTTCCAAACAGAAACGGTCTGAGTCCCCAGCGCAACGCGGTTCAAAGCTGCGTGATCGCCATCCTGACCGGATACCGGAATCCCTTCCATACCCTGAGCAGTGAGGGCCGCAACTACCCCGCCTGCAGTACCGTCATTTGATGCAACAACCGCATCCACGTTGTTCTCATTCGCGGTCAGGATCTGTTCCATGTTTCGCTGCGCGTTCGCCGGCAACCAGCCATCCGTATAGGCCTCACCAACGATTACGATGTCACCGCTATCAACGGCTGCGCCGATGATCTCTTGCTGACCACCCCGCAGGAAGTCCGCATTTGGATCCGTGGGAGAGCCTTTGATCATGACATAATTGCCCTTCGGCATGGCCTCAAATACAGCGCGGGCCTGCATTCTGCCGACTTCGACATTGTCGAAGGTCAGATAAAATGCTCGGTCGTCTTCGATCAGACGGTCATAGGCAATCACAGGGATACCTTCGTCCGCCGCAGCCTGAACCGCTGGCCCGATGGCCTGCGCGTCCTGTGCCAGAATGATCAGCGCGTCCACGCCCTGCGCGATCAGGCTTTCAATGTCCGAGAGCTGCTTTGCCGACGATGATTGGGCATCCGCCGAAATATACTCCGCACCCCCGGCTTCAAGCGCTGACTTGATGGCCGCCTCGTCCGTTTTCCAGCGCTCTTCCTGAAAGTTCGACCAGCTTACGCCAATCACTGGCTCTGCGAATGCGGTCGAAGCCAACAAAGTGGCCACAGCCGAAAAGCTGAGAATTCTCTTCATGATTTCCTCCCATTTGCCGAGCCATCGCATTTCGATTCGCGGCTCTCACAAACTTAAATACCATATTTATTTCAGCCGGTAAAATATTTACTCTACAAGAGGCATTCAAATTCAAATAGATTGGACCAACAGCAAGATTCGCGAGGACAAAATGCTGAAAAGCAAAGCCTCTCCGGTTTCTTTGGAACAAAGAAATACGACCCGCATACGGGTATTGGAGCACATCAGAGCCAAGGGGTCCGTCTCGCGGATCGATATTGCATCCGCCTTGCAAACCAGCCCTGCGACCGTCACCGCAGCCACGGCTGATCTCATCTCGGCCGGGTTGGTCAAAGAGACTGAAAGCCAAGCACAGTCCAAGTCGGGAAAGAGAGGCAGACCCAGAGTATTGCTGCAATTGGACGGCCAGATGCACCTTGTGGCCGGTCTAAAGGTGGCTCGGCAAGTGATCTCAGTTATCTTGGTCGACTTTGAAGGTAACGAAGTCGCATCCCATAAGCATGCTCTGGATCACGCCAGAATGTCGCCGCAAGAATTTGTATCGGCGATCCGCGAAGCACTTGAAGAAACCTGCAGTCAGATCGACCGTTCCGTCGCACATTTGGCAGGTGTTTCTATCGGGGTGGCCGGACTGGTCGACGCAAACAGGAATTTTGTCCACTGGTCTTCTTCATTTACCGAGAGAAATATTGACTTCAGCCACTTGCTTTCAAGTAAACTCCCCTGCCCCGCATTCGTTGACAACGATGCCAATCTTGTCGCCAAGGCCGAACAGCTTTTTGGCTTGGGCAAGGGTTTAGAGAACTTCCTCGTCGTTACGATCGAACACGGTGTTGGCCTTGGCATCGTATTGGACGGCAAACTATACCGTGGAGAACGAGGCTGTGGCGCTGAGTTTGGGCACACCAAAGTTCAGCTTGACGGGGCCCTTTGCCAATGCGGTCAACGCGGGTGTCTTGAAGCCTATGTGGGTGACTATGCCCTGCTCCGTGAGATGACAGTCACCGGTCATACCAACGACATGGACTCCGTTTCCGAAATACATGACCGCGCCAACTCAGGTGATGACAGAGCTTCGTCGGTGCTTGCCCGCGCAGGTCAGATGTTTGGCCTCGGAATTTCCAACCTGATCAACTTGTTTGACCCAGAATGCATTATCGTCTCGGGGGCACAAATGAGCTTTGAACATTTGTGTTCCAGCGAAGTTATGACCCGCATTCGGAACGGCGTTGTGAATGTCGATGCACCTTTGCCCCAGATCAAAGTTCATCACTGGGGCGACATGATGTGGGCCAAAGGGGCAGCAGCCTATGGAATTGAGCAAGTCTCGATTCTAAAGGTCAACGAGCTGACGTCGAATGCGCCTTGAGTTTGCGATAATTGCGGCTTTGGCCACAGTTGCGAATGCGGGCGCTGATACTCCTGAATTTAAAAAGGTGGATGTGCCAAAACACGTCTATGATGGCGGGTGGGAGCATTTTGTCGGCGGTGGTGTGGCCGTTTTCGATTGCAATGGGGACTCGCTGCCAGAACTCTTTTTGGCTGGCGGTTCCAACCGGTCTCAACTGTTCATCAATACCTCGAAGGAACAGATAGCATTTCAGGCAAAGACGCCTGAAGATCTTTCGCTGGCCGGTGTGTCCGGCACCTACCCTCTTGATGTTGATAGCGACGGCGTAATGGATCTGGCGATTTTGCGTGTTGGCCCAGACCTGCTTCTTCGGGGCCATCACGACTGCCAATTCAGCCCTTTCACTGAACTCGGGTTTCAGTCCGAGGATCACTGGACCACAGGGTTCTCGGCAACATGGGAAAGCGGGCAAACGTTACCGACCTTGGCGTTTGGCACTTATGTTGATCGGTTTGATCCCGAAGGTCCTTTTGAATCCTGCGGACCAACCCTTCTGTACCGCCCAGAAGGCAACTTGTATCACGAGCCACTGCATCTTGAGCCCGGCTACTGCTCACTTTCTATTTTGTTTTCGGACTGGGCCCGAACTGGCCGCGCTGATCTTCGCGTCAGCAACGACCGTCACTACTATGTTCGCGGCGGTCACGAGCAGTTATGGGCAATGGAGCCTGAGCCTCGGCAATACTCGGAAGACGACGGCTGGCTTCCATTTTCGATCTGGGGAATGGGGATCGCCTCTCGCGACCTTACAGGAGACGGTTTTCCTGAGGTTTATCTGACCTCGATGGGTGACCAGAAACTCCAGATTTTTGACCCAGTGACAAACGGCCCGACCTGGCGCGATGCAACTTACGAAAAGGGTACGACCGCTCATAGGCCGCATAACGGTGGAGACGGAAGGCCATCCACCGGGTGGCACGCACAGTTTGGCGACGTCAACAACGACGGCCGGGACGATATATTCGTGGCCAAGGGAAACGTAGAACAGATGCCAGATGCGGCTCTGAACGACCCCAATAACCTACTACTACAGAACCCCGACGGTCAGTTTATTGAAGCTGCAGCAGATGCCGGTGCTGCCTCGATGGCTAAGTCTCGTGGCGCAGCGCTTGCCGACCTGAACAACGATGGGAAGCTGGATCTGGTGGTCGTCAACCGAGGTTCTGAGCTCGAAGTCAGCCAGAACACTTCTCAGGGTGGCAACTGGCTATTGCTGGATGTCACTCAGGATCAATCCAATCACGCAGCAATTGGTGGATTTATTGAAGTCAAAACCTCGCTGGGTGTTCAAACCCGCGAGCTAACAATCGGCGGCGGTCACGCTGGTGGTATCGCTGGGTTTCAGCATTTTGGGCTTGGGAGTGAGGACCAGGTGCAGGTTCGTATGATCTGGCCGGATGGATCGAAAGGCGATTGGTTGGAATATCAGCCCAACCAAATCATACGTCTTCACCGCTGATTACTTTTCAACCGGTAGCCCGCTTGGAACCTGATCGGGCACACCTAGCCGCTCTGTCGGGTCTTCAAGGCTGGCCAGAAATCTGAGAAGAGCGTCGATTTCCTGATCCGTTAGGTTAACATTCGACAAGCTGTTGCTTTGGGCAATCGCCTCCACGTGCTGATAGTCCGACATTGCCCTTTGATCTTTGGAGCCCGGGAAGTCCGGCAATGCGGCCAACTCGATCGAGTAGTTTTTTAACGACGAAACCGCGTTCAGATGATGCCGCACGATGTCCTCAAGTTCGGCAAATGCTCCGTTGTGTCCGTACGGACCTGTCAGTGTCACGTTGCGTAAAGATGGCGTGCGGAAAGCAAACGCGTCGCCGGGATCACCGGTTACACGAAGACGCCCGACGTCCCTGACATGGTTTTCAAATCGCGCCGCCTTTCCCGGGCCGATCTGCGGCATTGCAATCGAATGAAACTTGTGATCGGTCTGGAACCAGCCCGAGTGGCAGTTGCTGCAACCAGCTTTTCCATAAAACAAGCCCATCCCAATCTCGGCTTCTTCTGAAAGCACGGCCTCACCTCGCATTGCGCGATCAAACATGCTGTCATCTGCACGCCACTCGAATGCGATAAAGTCCGCAATCACATTGGCAATTGCCGTGAACGTAATTCCATCATCCGGTGCTAAGTCCTCAAACCTCTGCTCGTACTCTGGAATGGCAGCAACACGTTCTGCTATCAGATCCCATGCACCGCCTTGCTGTGTCAGAAATCCAAGGCGAACCGCTTTGCTCACGTCATTCTCAGAATAGTGACCCGCCATTTCGTCTGGCGACAAAACAGGGAACATGGCCTGTGCGGCGAGCGCTGAATTGAAACCAGACCGCATATGAGTACCCAACGGGGTTCTGATACCATCAGGTTGCGCTGGGTCTGCCTCTAGTCGCCCATCGTGGAAAAACGTCGTGAACTCAGTGGCTCCTAGGTTCCAAAGCCCTGGTGAGTTTCGAGGAATACGTTGTTCCGGGGTATTCTCTGGGTCCAATGTCCGCTCTGGACCCAACCCAATTCCCCCTTCCCCAATACCAAGGGAAACACCATCGGACGTGCCAAGCTTGGGGTGATGACAGGTCGCGCAGCTGATATTCTTGTTGCCAGATAAAATCGGGTCATAGAACAGCAAACGCCCCAGCTCGGCACTTGCAAAGTCGGGTTCGAGGAACTCCGGCAAAGGACCAAGCGATTGGGCACGCGCACCACCCACCGCTGAGATTGTTGAGCCGATAATCAAGAATAGCGAAACTGCTCTCATGTCATTCCTCAGAAACTTCTAGAGTAAGTTCCTGCCGATACGGATTCTCCGGAGTATAGATGATTGAAGGAAACGACGAGATATTCAGTGCGTTGGGATAACCCGATGGCTCGATACACACACCACGCGAAGCGCGACGCGGTTTTGTCAGCTCATAGCCCGAATAGACCTGTGCTCCGGCTTGGTCTGAGTAGAAGGTCAACGCAAGGCCAGAGGGTGAAGTGATTTCCGCCACCGGGGTTTTAGGGTCGCGATCATGATCAAAGCAGAAATAGCGATCGATCCCTTCAGAAACACTGCCAATCGTATTGGGCGTTGAAAAATCCAACCCGGTTTCGTTGGTCGCAAGCAACCTGCCCGTCGGGATACCCTGATCGTCGATTTCCAGATACCGGTTTGAAGCGAGTTTCAGCTTATGCTCGTCTACGGTTTCTGCGGCACCCAAAGTGTAATAGTTATGCTGCGTAATGCTTATCGGCGTCGGCCGGTCAGGCTGTGCAATTATTGAATAGACCAAGCGTGGACCCTTTAGGCAGATCCTGACCTCGAAGCTGATCTCCCCTGGAAAGCCGGCCTCCCCGTCGCGAGAAACATAGTTCAGAAAGACTTCATTCTGTACAAACTGTTTGATGTCCCAAAACTGCTTAGACAGCCCATCGTCGCCGCCATGTAGGGTGTTTTTGCCCTCATTGGCGTTCAGTTCAAAACTAGCGCCCTCCAAGTCAAACTTCGCGCCGCTGATACGGTTGGCAACACGCCCAACAATTGCGCCCAGGTAACGCGTATCGGTGAGATACGCAGTTGGATCGTCAAACCCAAGGATGAGCGGCACGTCCTTGTACCACCAGCCCTGCGTGATAGCCCCATAGTTCAGAACCGAAACACGCATATTCCCATCGGTGAGAATAGCAGTTTCAATCTGATGGGGCTTACCCGTTTCTAGCTTCATCTTAATGCCAGCGGCGCAAGCGCCTGATAGAATTGCCTATATCTCCGGTATTCGTTTTCGTAGGCGTCAATCAGGTCGCCTCGTGGTTCAATTCGCTCCTGAATTTCCGGCGGCGTCATGACTTGCGCCGGTTCAGCGCCGTTGGCAGCACATATCGCGAGTCGCGCAGCGCCCAAAGCGGCACCGAATTCGCTGCCTTTTGGCAATTCCAGTGGAACTTGCAAAACAGTAGCTAAGGTTTCCAGCCAGAACCGAGAACGCGCCCCCCCTCCAACTGCCATAAGACTGTCAGGCTGGGTTCCGGTGCTCTTCAGTGCTTCCAGGCAATCTCTCATTCCAAAAGAAACACCCTCCATCACAGACTGGGTCAACTCAGCGGGCTCCGACGAGATGTCCACGCCCAAAAACGCGCCTCGAATATGGCTATTGTTATGCGGCGTTCGTTCTCCTGACAGATATGGCAGGAAGGTGATCGCTGCAGGTCCGTTCAGTTTTTCAGGCATAGCTGAAGCGAGTCTTTCCACGGGTTCGCCAAGATTGCGAGCAAGCCAGTTCATGCTGTTCGTTGCTGAAAGCATGACACCCATTTGTATCCACCGATCCGGGACTGCGTGGCAAAAACAGTGCACGGCTGTTTCCGGATCAGGAGCATAGGTTTCCCGAGCAACGAGTAACACACCAGACGTACCAAGAGAGACAAACCCGGTGCCTTCGTCGATGCTCCCTATACCGCAGGCAGCGGCAGCATTGTCGCCGGCACCACCAGCCACGACAACCTGATTCGAAAGCCCCCAATCCTGTCTCAAACGGAGCTTCAACTCTCCACCCGGATCACTGCCCTCAACCAAGCTAGGCATCTGCTCGACACGCATGTGACCTATGGCTAGTGCCTTTTCTGACCATTGCCGAGTGTCAACGTCCAGCCAGGATGTTCCTGCGCTGTCAGACATGTCCGAAACATATTCGCCAGTCAGCCAAAACCGCAAATAATCTTTCGGCAGCAATACCTTGCCCACCTTTGAGAATACTTCCGGCTCATTCGCACGCAACCATTCGAGTTTCGGCGCCGTAAACCCCGGGAATACGATGTTTCCCGAAATTGCGCGCATCTCTGGTGTTTGATCTAGTGTCCGCGCTTCGTCGGCTGACCGAGTATCGTTCCAAAGAATACAGGGCCTCAATATTTCGCCATCAGGATCCAGTAGTGTAGCGCCGTGCATGTGTCCGCTTAGGCCAATAGCTCGCAAATTTGAGAATGCTTGCTGGTTGCCGACGCGAAGCTTCCCAACAACCTCTTCGCAAGCGTTGGTCCAATCCAAAGGATCCTGCTCAGACCAGCCAGGCTTGGGCGTCGAAGTGGAAATGCTGACTTCGGCATCACCGACAACGTGTCCTGTGTCATCTACTAGAATCCCGCGGAGACCTGACGTTCCCAAATCTAAGCCCAGATACATTGAGGACCACCTGCATAAATATTTTAATGAATAAAATTATTTGAAACAGGAATCTTGTCAAGGCTCCATCAAAGGAGTTCCCTCAAATCATATCTTGATCAGAAAGCACGAACGCGACGTCCTTCGATACACCCAATAGCCAAAAGAAAGACAGAGCAAGAGTTGAGTATAGTCGACTGATCGAACATGGCTCAAACCTCTTAGAAAAGCCACTTTGGCGGCGGCAAGGTCTAGGCGAGTATTTCCCCAGTTTGACCGACCGTTAGCGTTCCACCATTAACCACTTCGACATAGACGCCCATATCCATATGGCCCATCAATTGCCGAATAAGGTACGGTATTTTCAAGTCGCGCTCGGCCGTTTTCGGGTTCACTTCAGTTGCTGCACACCTTTTTGTACGTGAGAGTATCTTCAACTCGACATCGCCAAATCTTAAAACTGATCCAACTGCATCCAGCTCAGCAAACGAAGGTAATCCGTCTATCTCAATATTCGCTCGGAAGCGCGCCGGGTGGATTTCTGCGTTCAGTTGTTCGCCCAACTTTTTCACAGAGGCCAGATTCAAAACGGATATCGCGTTCATCATTTGCGGTGATACGACAGATACATCTGTAAACCTATGTGGAGTAGAAGAGACAAACTTTGGCAGCTCTGGATCTTTTAATTCGATCTCTGAAGAAAGAAACTCTGCCGCCTTCTCACGATCTTCAGACTCTCGCATATCAAAGCGTCGTATCTTTCCATTCGCATTGATCTCAAGTGCCTGGGACTCAATCTCAAAATCGGTCTGAATGCCTGCCAGCGCAGCCTCGTTCAACAAAACGACAAAACGATCTTTCGGCAGTGGCCTCGGGTTCTGCATGTCGAAACCGGAGTTGTAGCGAGCAAATCCGAACAGGCGATCGCCAGGAATGCCATCTCCTGCTCGCAGCGTCACAGTGCGCATAGGCTCGGAACTCAAGCCTTTTATAGGGTAGCGGTTCAATCGGACGATGGAGAGATTGCTCATACGTCTGCACCTGAAAAAAAGAGTTAAGCACGGTCCCGAATTGTCCGCGCTGTTTGACGCTATCTCGAATTCTCAAAGGTATCGACCAAATGATATTTGAGCGCTTCAGAAGCGGGTTAGCTGAACCTGTTGGCTACATGACGGCTGCGCCCTTTTAAGTCGATATGACCATTCGATACCTCACTGCCGAAAATACATTCGTCTCAAAGTCAATGAATAATTTCTTTATGATTCAATAACTAAGAGAAAAAACTGGCTATCTCTTCCGACTTCTTGAGGTACGAACCTCAAAAATATCTGGACTTGAGGTGCGTACCTCAAATAGCCTTGGATGTATGCCGCGATTCGCACATCCTCGATTGACGGCGCAAAAAGGGAGGAATGGATGACTTACACAAAACTGGCCTCGACCAGCGCAATAGTCCTTGCCGCTACTACTCTTTCTACCAAGGCAAATGCTGAAGATCTGACGCTCTGTTGGGCTGCATGGGACCCGGCCAACGCGCTTGTTGAGCTATCAAAAGAATTTGAAGCAGAATCCGGCCACACCATGAACTTCGAATTTGTTCCTTGGCCAAATTTTGCGGACCGGATGCTGAACGAGCTGAATTCTGGGGGTAAGCTCTGCGACCTACTGATCGGTGACAGCCAATGGATTGGCGGTGGCGCTGAGAATGGTCATTATGTCCAGCTGAACGAGTTCTTTGATGCTGAAGGCATCAGCATGGACGATTTCGCGCCGGCCACTGTTTACGCTTACTCGACCTGGCCTAAGGGCACACCAAATTACTACGCGCTGCCTGCGATGGGCGATGCAAACGGCTGGTTCTATCGCAAGGACTGGTTCGAAAACCCCGAAATCCAAGCCGCATACAAAGAAGCAACTGGTCAGGACCTTCGTGAACCTCAGTCTCAGAAAGAATTGCTGCAGATTGCGCAGTTCTTCCAAGGTCGTGAAATCGACGGCAAGACAGTCTATGGCGCCGCAATTTTTACCGAGCGCGGCTCAGAAGGGATCACCATGGGTGTGACCGGAGCGCTGTATCCTTGGGGCTTCAAATACGAAAACACACCGGGCTCATATGACATGGAAGGCGCGGTAAACTCTCCCGAAGCGGTTGAGGCACTGGAATTCTACAAGGAGTTCTACAAAACGGCGACGCCTCCGGGATATACCAACTCTTACATGGGTGAGAGCTTGGACGCCTTTAAGTCCGGTCAGGTCGCCATGGCTATGAACTGGTTTGCGTTCTTCCCAGGTCTTTATGCCGACCCCAATACTGGCGGTGACAAGATCGACTTCTTCGTGAACCCACCACAAAATCAGGCAGGTTCGACACTGGGCGGACAAGGTATTTCTGTCGTCAGCTACTCTGACAAACAGGATGCCGCACTTGAGTACATTAAGTGGTTTGCACAGCCGGAAGTTCAGGCCAAATGGTGGGAGCTCGGCGGCTACTCGGCGCATAACTCCGTGCTGGAAGATCCTGGTTTCGTAGACAGCCAACCGTTTGCCGGCGACTTCCTGGAAGCAATGGGCGGTGTACAGGATTTCTGGCAAGAGCCTGCCTATGCGGAACTGCTGCTGGCAATGCAGAAACGCATCCACGACTACGTGGTTGCCGACCAAGGTACAGCTCAAGAAGCGCTTGATCTTTTAATCGAAGATTGGACGGAAGTCTTCGAAGACGAAGGAAAGCTGTAGTCCGGACGCAGACAGGAGCGGGTGCAAACCCGCTCCACCTTCACCCGTGAGTGCTAAACCAACAAGAACTGGCAAAGAGATGTCTGACAGGACAATAGATCGCGTTGCACAGGCAACGCCCGAGCGAGTTGCGCGAAAAATCCGAGGATTATCTGACCGCGCGATCGCCTGGATATTCATCTCCCCAACGATCTTTCTTTTGCTGGCGATCAACATCTTTCCGTTGATCTGGACCATCCAATTGAGCTTTACCAACTACAAGGCCAACCGGATCGGGCGTGAAGTCAAAGATGTCGGCCTCAGGAATTACGAGCGTATCCTGACGGACTCGGACACCTGGCTAAATATGCAGGCGACGGCGCATTTCCTGTTCTGGACGATCTTTTTCCAGGTCCTGATCGGGTTTACTCTGGCGTGGTTGATCAACAAGAAATTCAAGGGCAACGATCTTTGGACCACGATTATCGTGCTGCCAATGATGCTGTCCCCGGCGGTTGTCGGGAACTTTTGGAAGTTCCTGTATCAACCTCAAATCGGACTGTTTAACTATATCGTGTCCTGGTTTACCGGCAAGGACCCGTCGAGCTTTGAAATGCTGGGATCCGTGACGTTGGCTCCGTGGGCGATCGTGATTGTCGACACCTGGATGTGGACCCCCTTCGTGATGCTGATCTGTCTGGCCGGTCTGCGCAGCATTCCCGATTACATCTACGAGGCGGCTGAAATCGACAGGGCCAGCAAGCTGCGACAGTTCTTTACGATTACCATCCCGATGGTGCTACCATTCCTGATGCTTGCCGTGCTGTTTCGAGGCATAGAGAACTTCAAGATGTTCGACCTGGTTGTTCAGCTAACCGGCGGAGGCCCCGGTTCTGTAACGGAACTCACTTCGATCAACCTGAAACGCGAAGCCTTTGAGAAATGGCGTACGGGCTATGCGTCAGCCTATGCGATCATCCTTTTCGTCACCGTGTTCGGCCTCGCGTCGATCTACGTCAAAGCCCTGAACAAGGTGAAACAGAGATGAGCAGTTTTTCCGTCACCGAACCTTCGAACCGGTCCAAGTGGATCGCAGGCTTCCTGGTAATTACTTATGCGCTGATCACGATGATCCCGCTGGTTTGGATTTTGCTAACTGGCTTCAAGTCCCCGGCCGATGCGATCAGTTACCCGCCCAAAGTGGTCTTTGACCCCACGCTTGAAGGCTACGTCAATCTCTTCACCACACGAACACGGCAAACGCAGGAATTTCTGGAAGCAAACCCACCGCAGAACTGGGCCGATGAGATCGTGCGCCAATACGACATGGTGATTGTCGGGCCATCCAAGTTCGGGGAACGCTTTATGAATTCGGTTATCATCGGATTTGGCTCAACGTTCTTGAGTATCTTCCTTGGCACGCTGGCCGCCTATGCCTTCAGCAGGTTTAAAGTACCGCTTAAGGACGACCTTCTTTTTTTCATCCTCAGTACAAGGATGATGCCCCCGGTCGCCGTCGCCATCCCAATATTCCTGATGTTCAGAAACCTTGGTCTCAGCGACACGCATTTGGGAATGATCCTGCTGTATACGGGCGTGAATATTTCCTTGGCGGTTTGGTTGCTGAAGGGTTTCATCGACGAAATCCCAAGAGAGTACGAAGAGGCCGCCCTCATAGATGGCTACACGAGATTTCAGGCCTTCTACAAAGTGGTGCTGCCGCAAGCCGCAACCGGCATAGCCTCAACAGCTATCTTTTGCCTGATCTTCGCTTGGAATGAGTACGCGTTTGCCGTGCTGCTGACATCCGCGAATGCGCAGACTGCGCCACCGTTCATCCCGACCATTATTGGTATTGGCGGCCTGGACTGGCCTGCTGTGGCGGCAGGTGCCACGATCTTCCTGATCCCCGTCATGATTTTCACCATCCTGATGCGCAAACATTTGCTGCGTGGGATCACATTCGGAGCCGTGCGCAAATGAGCGATTTTCTAATCGGATTGATGCGGCTCCGCCGCGGCCCGTGGGAGATGGTCGCAACCATCCTTATCGCACTGGGAGTCTTCATGCTGATGCAGCCCTTTGTCCTTTGGGCCTTCACCTATTCCTTCATCGTCACGCTGATCGGAACCGTCATGTTCATCATCGTCAGCCATTTCCCGGAGTAGAAATGGCCCAGATCGTAGTCAAAAACGTAAGAAAGATGTTCGGCGATTTCACGGCTGTCCGCGAAAGCTCGTTCACGATTGAGGACGGTGAGTTTTTCATGCTGCTCGGGCCATCCGGCTGCGGAAAGACGACGACGCTGCGGATGATAGCTGGATTGGAACTTCCAACATCGGGTGAAATCTATCTGGACGGTGAAGAGATCAGCCAGCGGCCACCTTCGGAGCGGGACATAGCCTTCGTGTTCCAGATGTTCGCGCTGTATCCCCACATGAACGTGCGCAAGAACATCAGCTACCCCCTAGTCTCGCAGGGCATGCCGCGTGCAGCCGTCAAAGCCAAGGTCGAGGAAGTCGCGGGAATTCTGGGGATCAACGACATCCTCGATAGCCCGGTAGGTGGACTGTCAGGCGGCGACAGGCAGCGCGTGGCGCTGGGTCGCGCGATTGTTCGGGAGCCCAAGGCGTTCATGATGGACGAACCCCTTGGTGCCTTGGATGCTGAGTTTCGGGAACACATGGCCGAAGAACTGCGTGCGCTTCATGATCGCATGGGGGCGACCACTGTGTACGTCACACATGATCAGCTGGAAGCCATGCAAATGGGCGACAAGATCGTGGTGATGAATAATGCTGTGATCGAGCAATTCGGTACACCCCAGGAAATCTACGACAAACCGGCTACGATGTTTGTGGCGGATTTTATCGGGTCTCCTTCGATGAACTTCCTGCCGTTTGAGGGAAAAGTCGAGCCTGGTTCGGAAATGGTTCGGCTGAATGGCCATGACGAAGCCGTGCCGAGGCTGATGGAAGGGGCGGAAGGTGACTTGGTTTTTGGCGTTCGCCCCGAGCATGTTTTTCTTTCGGATGGGAGCGAATACCGGGCCAAGGTCTTGGCCGCAGAATACTTGGGAACCACTCAGATCGTGACGCTGCAAAGCCCGAATGGAGAGCTGAAAGCCCGGATTGATGCACGCGAGGTCGTCAGTCCCGGTGAGACAGTGGGATTGGAGTTCCGCTCCCCCGCAGTAACTTTGTTTGAAAAATCTACTGGGCGCGCGTTGAGGTCCGCTCTGAACGACGAGGTACTGAGCAATGGCTGAAGTCGTTTTGGAGAATATCTCGAAGTCATTTGGCAACGTCAAAGCGGTGGACGGTATTTCGATGACGATCCCCAACGGTGCATTTGTGGTGTTGTTGGGCCCGACTGGCGCGGGAAAAACAACGACGCTGAGATTGATATCCGGACTCGAGAAACTGGATTCAGGAACTGTGCACATTGCCGGGCGTGACGTTGGAATAGACACTCCCGCTCAGCGCGATGTAGCGATGGTCTTCCAGCAGTACTCGCTGTACCCGCATATGACAGTGCGGGAAAACCTGTCCTTCCCTCTACGGTCGCCGATACTGAAGACCCCAGAGGACGAGATCACCAGGAAGGTTAATGAGGTCTCGGAGATTCTTCAGATCCCGCACAAACTGGATAACAAGGCCACTGAACTGTCTGGCGGTGAAATGCAGCGCGTTTCAATTGGACGAGCGCTGGTGCGTGATCCCCAAATCTTCCTGATGGATGAACCGCTCAGTTCTTTGGACGCCAAGCTTCGGGCGGATTTGCGGGTCGAGTTGAAAAGGATTCAGGCCGATCTGGGGTCAACCTTGCTCTACGTGACCCATGATCAGGTCGAAGCCATGACAATGGCGACGCATATCGGCGTTTTGGAGAACGGCCGGTTGGTTCAGTACGGAACACCTCGGGACATTTATGAAAACCCGGGCAGTGTTTACGTAGCCAGCCGATTGGGTCTGCCGCGGATAAATATCCTGCCGTCCGGGTTGTTCGAAGGCGATCACAAAGGCCCGCAGATTGGCCTACGCCCGGAAAACATCATTGAAGGCGAAGGCAGTGAAGCGCGTGTCATACGTGCTGAGCATCTGGGGGATCAAACGCGGTTGCACCTTGACTTAAACGGTCACCCGGTTGTGACCTTGATTGATGTCCATCAGGATTATCCATCTGGAAAAGTTATAAAAATCCGCCCCCACAACCCTTTGTATTTTGACGCGTCCGGCGCGCGAGTGAATTAAGGAGCAAAAGCATGGCCCAGTTCCTCAACACAAAAGAAACTCTGGTGACAGAGGCGATAGACGGCCTTCTGGCCTCCTCCGGAGGGCAACTTACCCGGCTGGACGGATACCCACACATCAAGGTGATTTTCAGGTCGGATTGGGACAAGTCGAAGGTCGCCTTGGTGTCCGGCGGAGGATCTGGCCACGAACCCGCCCATGCAGGTTTTGTTGGCCCCGGTATGTTGACAGCAGCGGTGTGCGGGGAAGTGTTTGCTTCCCCGTCGGTAGAGGCGGTACTGGCGGGTATTCTTGCGGTTACGGGTGAGGCTGGGTGCTTGCTTATCGTGAAGAATTACACCGGTGATCGGTTGAACTTTGGACTGGCGGCTGAACGCGCCCGTGCATTGGGCCGCAAGGTAGAGATGGTTGTTGTTGATGATGACATCGCCCTGCCCGACCTTCCGCAACCACGTGGCGTGGCAGGTACGTTGTTCGTGCACAAAATCGCCGGAGCGCTCGCTGAATGCGGTGCTGACCTAGACACCGTTACCAAAGCAGCAACAAGCACTATAGCAAAGGTTGTCAGCATCGGTATGAGCCTGGACACCTGTACCGTTCCGGGATCTCCAAAGGAAGACCGGATCGCACCCGGCAAAGCGGAGCTCGGCTTAGGCATCCACGGCGAGCCCGGTGTACAGCAAGTCGAGTTCTCAAATGCTGTATCAGCCATGTCCACAGTGGTGGAAAAGCTGAAGCAAAGGGTGGGTTCTGGGGATTGTGTGGCGTTGGTCAACAACCTTGGGTCGACAACTCCGCTAGAAATGGCTGTCCTCACGCACGCCTTGTCCGAGACTGGTATTGCCCATCACATCATCGGCCCAGCGCCAATGATGACATCGCTGGATATGCACGGGTTTTCTGTTTCTATTCTGCCTGTAGATCAGGACGATTTAGCGGCACTTGAAGCTCCTGTTGATCTGGCGGCTTGGCCCGGTGTCAATTCCATCGACCCGATAAAAGTCGCGCCTTTGCCTGATGGCCTGACCCCTATCGATCCAATTCCTTCGAACAATCCCGCCACAAGGGAGACGATCACCCGATTGTCTGAACTGCTCATCAACGCCGAGAAAAACCTGAACAAGCTGGACGCGAAATCCGGAGATGGTGATACAGGAAGCACGTTGGCGACGGCCGCTAGAGCGTTGCAAGGTAGCCTTGACCGAATGCCGCTCGCTGACCTGACACAACTTTTTCCGGCGTTGGGCAATGAGTTAAGCCAGACAATGGGTGGTTCTTCCGGCGTGATACTCGCAATTTTTTTCAACGCGGCTGGAGATGCCTCTGCGAGCGGGGCTTCGGTACCGAATTCTCTGGTCGAAGGTCTGAATCGCGTCAGCCAGGTTGGGGGTGCCAAGGTAGGTGACAGGACAATGATTGACGCCCTGGCACCGGCACTTGCCGCACTGCCATCTGGTCTGGCGCATGCGGCCGAGGCTGCCCGCGAAGGCGCGAACAACACCGCGAATATTCGACGTGCGAAGGCAGGCCGCGCAGCCTATGTTCCCGAAGAAAACCTAGTTGGACATAACGATCCCGGCGCTGAGGCTGTTGCTTTGTTGTTTGAGGGCTTAGCGCGGGAGATTGAGGGTTGAAAAACACGTGGAAGACCAAAAACAAAAATTAGAATTGGTGAAAAAGCCAACCGTCAATGACATCGCGCGCGTAGCGGGTGTCAGCCTGGCGACTGTTGACCGGGTCTTGAACAGGCGCCCCGGCGTACGGGCCGTAACCGTACAGAAAGTACAAAAGGCGATTGATGAGCTGGGGTATGTGCGCGACACGGCCGCAGCAAACCTTGCACGAAACCGTGTCTACAATTTCCTCTTTGTTCTGCCGGAAACGGACAACGAGTTTGTGGATGCAATCAGCAGCCAGATCGCAGAACAATCCCGCGACCAATTTATCGAGCGTACCTGCGTTGCGATAAAGAAAGTTGCTCCGTTTGAACCACAGGATATCGTTAACATTCTGGATGCTGTCGACAGTTTGGAGGTTGACGGAGTCGCCGTTTTCGGACCCGAAACGCCTTCTGTCCGCGACGCCGTAAAAAGGCTCAGAGACAAAGGCGTTCCGGTGGTTGCGTTGGTGTCTGACTTGCCGAGTTCTGAGCGAGACCACTTTGTAGGAATTGATAACGTTTCGGCAGGGCGAACCGCCGCTCAGCTGATGGGACGATTTGTGCATCGCGACGGCAAGGTCTTGGTACTTACAGGATCCCGTTTGGCACGTGACCATCTAGAGCGTCGTCAAGGCTTTGATCTAGTTGTGGCTGAGGAATTCCCACACCTCGAAGTCGTAGCGTCTGTCGAGGGCCGGGATGACCCGGATCTGATTTACAAGATGATGCCCGAGATCTTTGAAACCTACCCGGATCTGGTTGGAATTTATTCCTCCGCAGCAGGCAATGCAGGACTGATTCAATTTCTTTCCGAGAACAAGCTCAGCAAAGATCTGGTGATCATAGCTCATGAGCTTACTCCGCTTAGTCGTGAGGCGCTTACGCTGGGTACATTTGACGCTCTTATCTCGCAAGACACCGGGCATATTGTTCGTTCAGCCGTCCGTCTGCTGCGTGCAACTTCGGACAAAGTGCCATTCAACAAAGCCCAGGAACGTATCCGTATCGACATCTATCTGAAGGAAAATTTACCGCCATAGAGGCTTAGGTTTTGGGGAGGAAATTTTATGAAGACAATTAAAGGTCCAGCTTTGTTTCTTGCGCAATTCGCAGGGGACGAAGCGCCGTTCAATTCGTGGGACGCGATCACCAAATGGGCGGCTGACTGTGGATACAAGGGCGTTCAGGTTCCCAGTTGGGATGGCCGGTTGTTCGACCTGGAACAAGCCGCGTCCAGCGCCAGTTATTGCGATGACTTCAAAGGCAAAGCCAAGGATAATGGCGTCGAAGTCACTGAACTTTCAACCCACCTTCAGGGCCAACTTGTGGCTGTTCACCCGGCCTATGACAGCGCGTTTGATGGTTTTGCAGCCGAAAGCGTCAGAGGAGACCCGAAAGCCCGGCAAGAATGGGCGGTAGACCAAGTCAAAAAAGCACTATCTGCTTCGAAAAATTTGGGTATTCCAGCGCATGCGACATTCTCAGGCGCATTGGCATGGCCCTATGTCTATCCTTGGCCGCAGCGCCCTGCTGGCTTGATCGAAACGGCGTTTGATGAGCTCGCTCGGCGTTGGGTGCCGATCCTGGATCACGCCGAAGAATGCGGCGTTGACGTCTGTTACGAAATTCACCCAGGTGAGGACCTCCACGACGGCGTGACGTACGAGATGTTTCTCGAACGGACAGGCAATCACCCACGCGCTTGCATGTTGTACGACCCGTCGCACTACGTGCTGCAATGCCTCGACTATCTGGACAATATCGACATCTACAAAGATCGGATCCGGATGTTCCATGTCAAAGATGCCGAGTTTAACCCGACCGGCCGACAGGGTGTTTATTCCGGGTATCAAGGCTGGGTCGATCGTGCCGGGCGCTTCCGGTCGCTTGGCGATGGCCAGGTGGATTTCGGGGCGGTCTTTTCAAAAATGGCGGCGAATAACTTTGATGGCTGGGCAGTTGTCGAATGGGAATGCTGCCTCAAACACCCCGAGGATGGAGCGCGTGAAGGCGCGCAGTTCGTGTCCGATCACATCGTCCGTGTGACCGAGAAAGCCTTTGATGATTTCGCTGATGGTGGCGCTGACGAAGCCGCCAATCGTAAAATGCTGGGGATTGAGTGATGGTCAAAGGACGAAGTGAAGAAGCCTCGGGCCGCATTCGGCTTGGCATGGTTGGCGGCGGAAACGACGCATTCATAGGTGGCGTTCACCGCATAGCCGCGCGACTGGACGACAAGTTCGAGTTGGTTGCCGGTGCTTTGTCTTCGACGCCAGAGAAATCCCTTGAAAGTGGTCATGCATTAGGGCTCGAACGGGTCTATGAAGACTTCAAACAAATGGCGATCAGGGAAGCTCGGCTGAAATCTGGGATCGAGGCCGTCTCAATTGTCACGCCAAATCACGTTCACTATGCGGCTGCACGTGAGTTCCTGAAACGCGGTATTCATGTAATTTGTGACAAGCCACTCACCTCGACCCTTGCCGATGCAAAAAAGCTGGTCAAAGCAGCTGAAAGCTCGAATGCCCTATTCATTTTGACCCACAATTACACGGGCTATCCGATGGTTCGGCAGGCGCGTGAAATGGTTGCCAATGGCGATATTGGAAAGATACGCGTGGTTCAGGTTGAATACCCGCAGGACTGGCTGACCGTGCAACAGGATTTCAAACAGGCAGAATGGCGAACCGATCCCGAACGCTCGGGCGCGGGTGGATCAACCGGTGACATCGGGACTCATGCTTACAACCTCGCTTGCTTTGTAACCGGGCTGAAGGCGGAAAGCTTGGCGGCGGACTTGCAGGCCTTTGTGCCGGGGCGCAAAGTCGATGACAACGCGCATGTGTTGCTACGTTTCGAAGGTGGAGCGCGCGGTATGTTGTGGTCTTCTCAGGTGGCTCCCGGCAACGAAAATGCACTCCGATTGCGAGTCTATGGCGAAAAAGGTGGGCTGGAGTGGTCTCAGGAAGATCCTAACTATCTTTGGTTTACGCCCTACAACGAACCCAAGCGTCTAATCACCCGAAATGGAGCTGGGGCTGGTGATCCTGCCAATAGGTTGAGCAGAGTTCCTCCGGGCCATCCCGAGGGGTATCTGGAAGGGTTCGCGAATATCTATGGGGAGGCTGCGGAGGCGATCCAAGCTTTCCGAAACGGGACTTCACCTGACGCTTCGGTTGTTTATCCAACGGTTCGCGACGGCCTCAATGGCGTTAAGTTTGTAGCCGCATGCGTGCAAAGCTCTTCAAAAAATGCGGCTTGGGTCAAGTTGGAGTAAAGTCTGGTTGTGCGGATAGAGTGGACATCTTGAAAAAAGCTGTGAGTATCTGCCAAGAACTGAAGCTCGCACAAACTATAGATGAACACTCCGGTACAACAAGCTGCGAGCATCGCTGAACGGATGTTATGTGAACCACCTTAACGCTGTACCATCACTCGCCGAGGTCCTCGTCATTCGCATCCCCAGCTTCATGTATCTCTTGCTTTTTCATATGCCAAATGAATGCAATGTGATTTATGACGCGATCGATCTAGCCCGCCTCGCCTGTAGTATGAGCGGCTGCAATCAGTTTGAACTGCGTTTCTAAGTCTTCAGCGAGGTCCGCGTCACTGGTTCCCAGGTTGTCCCTAGCCCCCACCATCGCGACAGACTCCGCAAAATCTTCTTCCCACATCTCATTGAGATAGGCCCTCGTATCAAACTCGGGATCGTTCTCGCCCACGCCTCAGCCCCGTTACGCTCGCTATAACGTTTCAAACAAGTCACTTGAGAGGTAGTTCGACTTTTTTGTTGCCGAAACCGGTTTCGGAGCGAACAAATAGTAGGATGACAACGAATCCCAATCTGCAAAACCGCCAATCTCAGTCTAGGAGCGCCTCACCGCCACGGCGGGTGAAACTCGACGAATTGGCGGATCATCTCGGGCTTTCAAAGAGCACGGTATCGCGCGCATTGAACGGGTATTCAGACATCTCGGAAGTCACGCGAAAGAGAGTTGAGGTCACGGCGAGGAAGATGGGCTATCGCCCGCTCAGTCACGCGCAGGCTATTCGAACAGGAAAAGTTCGCGCTATTGCGATGGTCATCAACAGCGAAGAACCGGACCAGCACAACCCGTTTCTTCAGGATTTTCTGGCAGGCGCTTGCGAAGCAGCCAGTGCGTCGGACTGGACAATGACAATTTCCACGGCAAAGTCCGGGAAAGATATGCTCAATGTGTTGGAACGTCTTGTCGAAGAACGCAAGGCAGATGGTTTCATTTTGCCCCGGACCGAAGTGGACGACGCGCGGGTAAAGTACCTTGGAGAATTGCAGGTCCCATTTATCCTATACGGGCGGACGGAATACGGCCAATCGGATCCAATGGATGATATGTCTTGGTTTGACATATCGGGTGAAGCAGCAATCAGAAATGCGGTCGTTCGATTGGTCAACTTTGGCCATAGCCGTATCGGTTATGTCGGCAGTGATCCGAAGTTCAACTACAGTCATTTGCGCCGCGACGGGTATCTTGAAGGCCTGAAAGTTGCCGGCTTGCGGGATGATCCAGAATTGATCCGGGAAGGTGCACGGACACGCGAAGAAGGGGCTAACGAAGCGCGGTCACTGTTGAAATTGGACCACCCGCCAACCGCAATGGTGTTTGCTACCGACTTGGCTGCATTAGGGTGTTATCCAGTTTGCGCTGAACTTGGCCTTGAGATCGGAAAAGACGTTTCAATCCTTGGATATGACGGCATTCCCGAATGCCAATACGTCAATCCGGGGCTGACAACATTCAGCGTGGATTCGAGACGCGCAGGAGAGCGTCTGGCCACGCTACTGATCCGCCAAACCCGAGGCGAAGAACCCGCAACCCTGCGCGAACTCAGCGAAGCCGTGCTTATCGCACGCGAATCCGACGGGCCACCCCGGCTGACACCCGAGGCACTGGCGCGAAAAATCAACCTAATCCAACGATCATAACCGGGGAGGAAACCGACTATGAAACTCACACCCAAAGTATCTCGGCTGATGCTGGGCACATCGCTGGCGCTGGTGCTGGCTGCCGTTTCTGCGCAGGCGGACACAATCCGCTTCTGGACCACCGAGGAACAGCCCGAACGTCTGGCAAAGCAGCAAGAGATGGCCGATCAGTTCAAAGCCGAAACCGGTACCACGGTTGAGGTGATCCCGGTTACAGAAACCGATCTGGGCACCCGTGCCACCGCTGCTTTTGCTGCTGGTGACCTGCCGGATGTGGTTTACCACCCGCTGCAATACGCCCTGCCTTGGGCCGAAGCCGGAATTCTGGACACCGAAGCAGCGTCTGAGGTGATCGAAGAACTGGGCGCCGATACGTTTGCACCGGGCGCGCTGGGAATGGCGGCGTTCAACGGTGAAACGGCCTCTGTTCCGGTCGACGGCTGGACCCAAATGGTAGTCTATCGCAAAGACTTGTTCGACGAAGCCGGTCTGGAAGCGCCCGACAGCTTTGCCGACATTCAGGCCGCGCTGGAAGCGTTGCACAACCCGCCGGAAATGTATGGCTTTGTCTCGGCCACCAAGGTCGATGAGAACTTCATGAGCCAGGTGCTCGAGCATGTTTTCCTGGCCAATGGCGTGTCGCCGGTTGGCCCCGATGGGTTCCAGCCGTTGGATGAAGCCAAAACCACCGAGGTTTTGGATTTCTACAAAGCGATCTCCAAGGCATCTCCTCCGGGTGAGCTGTTCTGGAAGCAATCGCGCGAGCTGTATTTTGACGGCAAGGCCGCGATGATCATCTGGTCGCCCTTCATTCTGGATGAACTGGCCGGTCTGCGGGATAGTGCTCCGCCGACCATCAATGACGACCCAACCTCGCGCGATCTGGCCAGCAAAACCGGCATCGTAACCAAACTGTCCGGCCCGTCGAACCCCGATGGCGCAGCATGGGGTGACGTCCGTTACTTTGGCATCACCAACGACGCGGACACCGATGCGGCGATGGAATTCGTGAAATTCGCGATGGATGACGGCTATACCCAGACGCTGGCGATCGCGCCCGAGGGTAAGTTCCCGGTGCGCCGCGGCAATGCGGACAACCCGAATGCATTCTCTGAGGCTTGGGCCGAACTGCCCGTTGGCGTCGACCGCAAGGCACCGCTGGGTGAGCTATACGAACAGTCGATGATCGACGAGATCGTCGGCGGTTTGGATGTGGCACAGCGCTGGGGCGTGGCCGAGGGTCAGCTGGCACTGGCATCGAAGATAATCAACAGCCAGGCGGTCAACCGCGTCGTCCGTCAGTATATCGACGATGAGATTGACGCCGCAGCAGCCGTTGCCGCGATGAACGAAGAACTCGCCAAGGTCGAGTAACGCTACCACTAAATGGCATCTGCAGCGGCGTTCGCGCCGCTGCACCCAACCATTCGAGGTCTCTCATGTCTTCGGCCACCCCACCGAACGGTACCGGGGCTCTTGCCAAGCGCGAAGCGCGTCTTGCATGGGCATTGCTGGCTCCGACTGTGATAAGCGTGTCTCTTGTTGTGATCCTGCCGCTGCTGGCGATCATCTGGATCAGCTTCAAGCCCTTTACCCTATCCGACCTGCGCCCACCGGCGCCAGTTGTCCGAGAAAGCCTGCGTGGATCGGGCGATGATCTGCGGATCGAATATCGCCTGCGTAATTCCAGTCAGGAGATTGCCATCGGCGGCGTCACTCTCAGCGATGTGCTGCCTAAGGGTATGACACCCACAGGTGAGATCGCAGCGCCATGTGTGCTGGAAGGACAGGACCTGTTCTGCGATTTTGGTATCTTGGATGGCGGCCAACGCGAGAGAATTCGTATTCCGGTCACCGTAGACGGCGACCCTGACGCATTCGAAGAGTTGGTTGAAGGGTCAGAACCCGGCGTCACAGGCAGCGGTCCCAATGTGCTGACCAATTTCGAGTTCAGCCTGGAAAACTACGCCCGCGTCTTCGATGGGTCAGAGTTCTGGGGCGTGCTTTGGGTGACGCTGTTCTACACCGTCTTCGGAACCATCGGCGCATTGGTCATGGGATTGTTCGCCGCGCTGCTGCTTAACAAAAGTTTCCGCGGTCAAGGGTTCATACGCGGGCTCTATCTGTTCCCATATGTCGCTCCGGTGATTGCTGTAGCGTTCACCTGGGTTACTCTATTTGACCCATTCTCTGGCTCAGCCAATGCACTGCTGGTTCAAATGGGCCTGAGCAGCGAACCGATCAACTTCTTCGGCGAACGACCACTGGCGCTGATCATGGTGACGGTGTTCGAGATTTGGCGCTATTTCCCGCTGTCCTTCCTGTTCATTCTGGCGCGAATGCAATCCATAGACTCTAGCATGTATGAGGCGGCGGATATGGACGGCGCCTCTCCGTTCCAGAAGTTCTGGCTGCTGAGCATCCCGCAACTGCTGGGTATCCTGTCGGTGCTGTTCCTGCTTCGCTTTATCTGGACGTTCAACAAGTTCGACGACATCTTCCTGCTGACCGGCGGCAATGCGGGCACCCGCACGCTGACCGTAAATGTCTATGAGCAGGCCTTTGCAATCTCGAACATCGGCGCAGGCGCGGCCGTCGCCGTAGTGATCCTGATGTGCCTGATCGCGTTTAGCTTCGTCTTCTTCCGCTTCATCAGCCGAGAGGAGGGTCTGTGATGCGCAAAGGGTATATAACCGGCCCTGTTCTGGGCGCGCTATGGATGGTGGTGATCGCCACCACCGCTGCCATCACCATGTCGTTCTCAACCGGAGACGCATTCCGACCACAGGTCTTACTGTGCCTCATCTGGGGAACACTGGCTGGTCTTGTTTATGTCCGTTTTCCGCAACAGCGCGCGCGCGCGCGTCTGGGTATTTCGGCACTGTTGGGCCTGTCTTGCCTCACCGCATTTGGCCCGGTTCTGATCGGCTCTGGCACATCGTTGCAGGCGGTTCTGATCACGGTGATCGGCATTGCCGTTGTGATGCATCTGTCGATGGCGGCGATCCTGAAGGAAACACCGTTCGGTGAGCTCACCCGCCATGAATACGAGGATGCGGTGATCCGGTTCTGCACCGGTTTTGGTTATATCTTTTTCACCGCCATCGTGATCATTCCGTTCTATGTGATGGTGATGACCAGCCTGAAATCCCAGCAGGCGCTGTTGCAGAACCCGCTGGATTTCTCGGTGGACCTGAGCCAGGGCACCGCCCTGTTCCGCAGCTATACCGAGCTGTTCCGCGACTTCAACTTCGGCAGCTATCTGTGGACGTCCTTCTATGTCTCGGTACTGACGGTGTTCATAACGCTGCTGTTCAGCGTACCCGGAGCCTATGCCGTGGCGCGGTTCCGGTTTCAGGGACAAAAGGCTTTTTCACGCTCGATTCTGCTGATCTACATGGTGCCGATGATCGTTCTGGCGCTGCCGATCTATATTGCGTTCTCGCTGACCGGCCTGCGCAACTCGATCCTCGGTATCGTGATGATCTACCCGGTGACGACAATTCCAGTCGCGTTGTATATGCTGCAGGGCTATTTTCGCGGATTGCCGACAGAGGTGGAAGAGGCCGGGCTGATGGACGGCCTGTCCCGCCTGGCGGTGATCTGGAAGATTACCTTGCCACTGAGCCTGCCAGCGCTGGCCTCGGTCTCGCTCTATGTCTTCATGATCGCCTGGAACGAGTTCCTTCTGGCCTTCATGCTGCTGGATGACCCGTCGAAATTTACCCTGACCCGAGGAGTCACGATGCTGAACTCCTCAGAAATTCCCCGCCAGCACCTGATGGCCGGTGCGGTGATCGCCACCGTGCCGATCATGGCGCTGTTCCTGGGGCTTGAACGTTTTATGACCAAAGGCCTCACAGCGGGGTCTGTCAAAGGATGACCGAGATGAATCAACACACAAACCCCGACCGCGAGGCACGCAATATCCTGATTGCCAATGATCGCGGTGGCTACACGATCCCAACCGAAGGGCTGTACCCATACCAATGGAACTGGGACAGCGCGATTACTGCGCTTGGATTTGCCCAGTTCGACCTCGACCGCGCCTGGGTCGAGATCGAGACACTGTTTACCGGGCAATGGGATAATGGCATGGTGCCGCACATCCTTTTCCACCAGCAGGATGAAGGGTATTTCCCCGGCCCGGATGTTTGGGGCTGCAATGGTCCGATCCCCTCATCGGGTATTATCCAACCCCCCATCGCGGCCACGATGACCCGCAAAATCTGGGAACAGGACACCGCGTTCGGAGACGCGCGGATGAAGGCGTTGTTCCCAAAGCTGCTGGCTTGGCACCGCTGGATCATGAAATGGCGTTTGGATGAATTCGGGGCTGTTTGTACAACCCACCCTTGGGAAGCGGGTCGTGATAACGCGCCAGACTGGGACAATTCAATGGCGCGCATGGATGCGTCGGATGTCGGAGAGTACAAACGCCGCGACACCAGCCATGTTAACAGCGAGGATCGCCCGACAAAGTTCGACTATGACCGTTACATCAGGCTGGTACAGATCGGTCGAAAAGCAGGCTGGGATCAGCAGGAGCTGCTGTCGTTGAACCCGTTCCGTGTCGCCGATCCCACGATGACCTTTGCTACACTGCGGGCCGCGCGGGACTTGCTGGTGATCAGTGAACAGCTTGGTCTGGCAGCTGAAGGCTTAAGCACAGACATTGAAAAACTGGAAGCCGGCGCTCGCTCGCTTTGGAACGAAGAGCTGGGCAGCTTTGATGCGCGCGACACACATACCGGCGAGATGTCAGGCAGCGTATCGAACGCGTCCTACCTGTGCTGGTATGCGGGTGTTGAGTCGGACAAGATGCTGGAACGGTTGAAAACCACACTAGAAACCGTGCCCTATCCAGTTCCGAGTTATGACCCGGAAATGCCGAAATTCGACGCGCGCCGCTATTGGCGCGGGCCCACCTGGGCTTTCATGAACATGATGATCGGATTCGGGCTACAGGATCTGGGTCATACCGAGCACGCAGATCAGTTGCGCAAAAAAACCGGCGATCTGATCTCGGGCTTTGGTTTTGCAGAATACTTCGATCCAATAACCGGGAGCCCGGCTGGTGGTAAGGCTTTCTCTTGGACAGCAGCGGTTTGGCTTCACTGGGCAGGGAGGGCCTGATGGGTAGCATCGAACTTAGATCAGTCGAAAAATGGTTCGGCTCGGCCCAGGTCATCAAGGGCGTGGACCTCAAGATCGAAGAGGGCGAGTTCATCGTTTTCGTTGGCCCATCGGGCTGCGGAAAGTCCACACTGTTGCGCATGATCGGCGGGCTCGAGGATATCTCGCGCGGGTCGTTGTTGATCAATGGCAGTGATGTTACCGATCACCCGCCTTCAAAACGCGGCCTGACAATGGTGTTCCAATCCTATGCGCTTTATCCGCATCTGACAGTCGCCGAGAACATGGGGTTCTCTTTAAAGGTGGCCGGTGTTCCCAAGGCGGAGATCGCCGAACAGGTTAATCGCGCTGCAGAGGTTCTCAAGCTGGGACCGTTCATGGAACGCAGACCAAAAGACCTTTCTGGTGGTCAGCGGCAACGGGTTGCTATCGGCCGATCCATCGTCCGCGACCCCACCGCGTTCCTGTTTGACGAGCCACTTTCCAACCTCGACGCCGCCCTGCGGGTCGAGATGAGGTATGAGATCGCCAAGCTTCACCAAAGCCTCAAGCGCACGATGATCTACGTGACACATGATCAGGTCGAAGCGATGACATTGGCCGACCGCATCGTGGTTTTGGAATACGGCAAGATCGCTCAGGTCGGTACGCCGCGCGAGCTGTATGAACGCCCTGCGAACCTGTTCGTGGCCCAGTTCATCGGCAGCCCAAAAATGAATATCCTGCCTTGCGCGACCGAGGGTGACAGTTTCGATCTTGAGCACGGCCGCAGTGGCCCGTTTTCATGGTCCGCAGCGGCCACCAAGCTTGGCATCCGCCCCGAACACATTCAGGTGGTCGCTGCAGGCGATGGTCAGACTGACGGCGTCATCGAGGTGATCGAGTATCTGGGTGCAGACACATTCCTGATTGTGGATTGTGGAAGCGAGGACAAGGTCACAGTCCGTCTGAACGGCGATACGGCCCTGACACCGGGCACCCACATTGGTCTGCACTTCCCCACGGACAATCTGCATTTTTTTGATGAAAACGGGCAGGCTTTGGGGCTTGGATAGATGAACCCATCGGTATCCGTTGCAAACCTTGACCATTGACACTCAAGAACACAGTGAGTGTAAAGCTAAAGAACTGAAGCCGAAGCAAACACTATCAATGTGGGCTGCTATATTCAGCCTAAACCTAGTGTCTTTGCCCCCTAAAATTGGGCCACTACTTTGTGCCCCTTGGGTTGCACGGGGCGGATACCGTGACCTTGGCGACAACAGGTGCCGTGGCGGACGGTAAGGGTGCATTCACAGGAGATATCGGTGAATTTCGCGCGCATGACGTGTTGAATGGGCAGCCCCTCATCGTCAGGTTTCTTTGGAAAAAAGGAGCGGTTCCGCGATGGGAACAAGCTTTCTCGACTGATGATGGAGCCACTTGGGAAACCAACTGGACGATGGACTTCACACCGATTGCCTGACGAAAGACCGAGTTCTGTGGGATAACGGACTTTGGAACCGAGCGCAGCATCGGTCAATCTGGGCTCTCTATTGCCGCGGGAACAATTGCAGCATTGGCGATATTGGGTCGTGCCGAAGCTTTCGAGGACGGCCCGAACCGGACCCTCAGCCCGTTGACTCCATGCTGCGGCGCGGCCCGTCGAACCTGCCGTTCGCTGCGAGCGCAAAATCGAAGGCTGCCTGAACATACGACATGCGGACAAAACGGACCTATGCAGCGCGCGAGCCAATGTCCGCTTTCCTCGGGCTTCGATTGGAACCCAGAGCTAAAGTGACATGAGCCATTTCTTGAAAACTCTCAATGTGACTCGCTCCTGATCGCCCGAGCGGCAGACAAAGTAGAGCCCTCGCTCTAATGGAACACAGCTTGCATCCAGACGGATCAAGCGCCCAAGTTCCAGGTCATTAGCCGCCAATAAATGTCTTGCCAATGTAACACCTTCCCCGTCAATTGCCGCCTCCAGTAAAACAGCGCTGTCCACGTACTTGATACTCTGCGCGTTGATCCGATCAGCGCTCAAACCAACCTGCGCAGCCCAGTTTTCCCACCCGACATTGAACGCGTCCTGCAGGAGTGGGAGGGCAACCACATCTTCGGCACGCATCGGTAGCTGTATTTTCCCGACAAGGGAGGGCGCGGCCACGACAACCAATTCCTCGTGTCTGATCTGTTCATAAAACAGCCTATCCCAACCGGGTCTCCCGAAGCGCAGGGCGACATCGACCTCGGAGGTATCGAAATCGGCAAAGGCATCGTTTGTGTCTAGCAACAACGCGATACCAGGATGCTCTCGCTTAAACGAACTGAGCTGTGGCACAAGCCATTTTAGCGCTAGCGAAGTGGAAAGAGACACTGTAATCGACTGTCGGTGACGCAATCGCTTCACCTCCGATACGCCCAACTGCAGTGCCGAAAATGCCCCTCGTGTAGATTGATACAGGCGTTCACCGGCTTGCGTCAGTTCAACGCCATTGGGGCGGCGATGAAAGAG
This sequence comes from Ruegeria sp. AN6, assembly GCF_056540425.1. Classification (NCBI taxonomy): domain Bacteria; kingdom Pseudomonadati; phylum Pseudomonadota; class Alphaproteobacteria; order Rhodobacterales; family Roseobacteraceae; genus Ruegeria; species Ruegeria sp. AN6. Next base: position 165,188 of record NZ_JBQFWR010000002.1, on the reverse strand, counting down.
CGTCACGCCAAGATGCTGTTCCAGCAACTTAATCTGCCTACTGATCGCGCCGTGTGTAACGTTCAGAGCATCCGCTGCCTTAGATAAGCTGGAGTGGGTTGCGGTTTCATCAAAGGCCTGAAGTGCACGAAGGTGTCTAAGGTTTCCCGACATGTGAGAAAACCTAACAGCAATATTCTGAAAACTCGATAGGTTCGCCGAGTTCTAAGGAGGTACACTGACTTCAACGCAATAATTCTCACATATGATGCGCCTAAAGAAAGGGGATACGATGCCCGAAGTCAAAGTCGCGCTGATGACAGGTGCCGGACAAGGCATTGGCCGAGGCTGCGCCATTGAAATGGCTAAGGCTGGCTACAAGGTTTCGCTGATGTCGCCGTCCAATCGCTCGGTTGAGCTGGCGGAGGAGCTTGGGGGCGTTGGCCGTCGTGGCTCTGTCTTAGATGTCGACGATTTGCAAGCGATGATCGACGACACCATGAGCAGGTATGGTAGAATTGATGCCATCGTCAGCAACATGGGTCACGGTGGCACGGTGCCAGAGTCCATCAAAACTGTAGGTTTCGATCCGGACTTTGACGGGCCGCTTTTGGAGCTCAGCGATGAGTTGTGGCACGAAAGTCTGGACATGTACGTCCTGAACGTCGTCAATATTGCCCGTATCGTTACGCCCATCCTGATTGAACAAGGCGGCGGCGCTTTCGTAAACATCTCGTCCATGAACACGATTGAGCCACGTGCACCGTATCCCATGAGCATGTTGCGCGGCGCGCTGCACGGTTTCTCAAAGCTGTATGGTGATCGTTATGCACGGCACAATATTCGCATGAACAACCTGCTACCTGGGTTCTGCGAGAATGTGAAACTCTCCACACAGGCCCGCCAGGAGACCCCCGCTCAGCGACCGGCAACATTCGAAGAAATTGGGCAGGCTTGTGTGTTTCTCACCAGCGAGGGTGCCCGATACATAAATGGTCAGAGTATACTATCTGATGGCGGGATGAACCGCGCGGTCCGATAGCAAAAAGGCGGTGAAGTATGATTGTTAAAGCTCTCAAAGATATCCTTGATACAGATCGGGACGTTTCCGGTCCGGGTTGGAACAGCAGAAGGTTGCTGCTCGCCTCTGATGGAATGGGGTTTTCGCTGACAGATACGATAATTAAAGAAGGCACTGTGCTTGAGCTGGAGTACACCCATCATCTAGAGGCGTGTTACTGTATCGAGGGCAAGGGGCAGATCCGAGCGTCTGAAAATGAAACCTGGCATTCCCTTGAGCCATTTACCCTCTACGCTTTGGATCAACACGACCGACATTTGGTGCGTGCGACAGAGGTTCATCTGCGACTGGTCTGCGTATTCAATCCGCCACTCAGCGGGCGCGAAGTACATCGCAAAGACGGAAGCTATGCTCCAAAAACATCCTGATGAACGTGGTGACGTACACAGGGAACCGGTCGTACACGCACCACGCAGCAACTGTCGAGAAGGGCTCTATGCCGCCATCGGAGCGACCGCGGCATCCTGCCGTTCGGGCTGTCTTGAACCGATGAGGAGCGGCCCATAAGTGAAATTCGCCTCCCGCCTAAATTTCTGGGGTCGCAGGCCGCTTTGCGGCCATTCGCCGCGATAGCGAAATCTCGAGGTCCGAGAATATGAGAGGCGCGGGACAAAACCGCCGTGTGCTTCGGGTGAAATGAAGGGAACTTCATCGCCGAAGGCGTTCGAACTTTTTTGGGCGGCGGGAAAATTATTTATCCATCTCTAATTGCAGTGGCCGTCAGCGATATTCGCTCCAAGTTAGAAGAGCCTTACTCCACTACGCCAGAGCACGGTTTGCCTCTTCTGAGCTGTAATTTATTGGTAGTCTAAAACGAGCATCCAAACTAATGGAGCCAGCTAGGTAGAACGTTGCTGTCCCTCTTGTCCGCCTGATGGACAAAAGTATTTTGTGGCATGCTTATTACCATGAATTGGGGAAGCAATATCTTCGGGAGAAGATTAGTATGATCACCGCGCTAAGCTACATCGGTATTCGTTCCAACAAACCAGACGATTGGCGGCAGTTCGCTGGCAATATGCTGGGCATGCAGGTTTTGGATCGCGGGGGTCGCAATACGGCGTTTCGGATGGATGATCAGCACCAGCGGTTGATCATATCAGACGAGCCCGGCGATACCCTGGCCTACATCGGATGGGAGGTTGGCGAGAAGTCTGACCTGGAAAGGCTTGCCACTAAACTGGAGGCGGCGGGACACAATGTGACCCCGGGGGATCGCGGACTGGCCGATCGCCGCTATGTGGCTGAAATCATTACATGTGTCGATCCTGCCGGGAATCGGCTTGAGTTCGTCTGGAAGCCGGAGAAAACAACAGAACCCTTTATCCCGGGTCGACCCATCGAGGGATTCAAGACCGGCCCATATGGCATGGGGCACGCTGTTTTGCACGTGTCCAACGCCGAAGCGCTTGTACCTTTTTACCGCGACGTACTTGGCTTTCATTTAAGCGATTATGGGTTGCGACCCATTCCTCTCTATTTCTTTCATGTCAACGGCCGGCATCATAGTTTTGCAATCGTCGGGTCGGGGCAGGCAGGGTTTCATCACTTCATGGTGGAATACGACAATCTAGACGACGTGGGTCAGGGGTATGATCTGGCACAGAATGGTCTTGCCGAAATCGCCTATACATTGGGGCGGCACACAAATGATTACATGACAAGCTTTTATGCCCATACGCCGTCGGGCTTTTTCGTGGAAAGCGGTTGGGGCGGGAGGATCATCGACCCATCCACCTGGGAGCCTTGCGAAACAAATGTCGGGCCCAGCTTTTGGGGCCACGAACGGCTGTACCTGAACGAACAGGAACGCGCCGCATTTCGGGATAAGCGACTGGCAACCGCAGCCGCGGGGCACCGGGCACCTAGCGTTGTGAATTGCCCGTGGCTCTACGGACAAGTCCCTGAGGTTTGAGCGATGTATGACGTTGCGATTATCGGGTTCGGTCCTACCGGAGCGACACTTGCCAACCTCCTGACCAAAAGCGGTGTTTCGGTTGTGGTTCTGGACCGCGAGGCCCAGATGTACCATCTGCCCCGCGCCGTGCACTTCGATGACGAAGTGATGCGCGTTTTCCAGACCGTCGGGATAGCTGACGCGCTTTATAAGCTGGTGCACATCAACCCGGGCATGAAGTTCGTCGATGAAAACAATGAGTTGCTGCTGGACTGGCCAAGACCACAGAGCGTTACGAAACATGGGTGGCACGCAAGCTACAGGTTGCATCAGCCTGATCTCGAAACGCTGTTGAGAGCCGAACTGGCGCGTTCCCCGACGGCCACCACGCTGGAACTTCACAACGTAATAAATCTTGAACCCACAGGGAATGGCGTAGAGTTAACCGCACTGGATAAGACAAACGACTGCAAGTCCACCTTTGAAGCTCGATACGTTGTTGGCTGCGACGGGGCCAATTCGTCCGTGCGTCGCTGGATCGGCGGCGAAATGGAAGATCTGGGGTTTGAAGAACGCTGGCTGGTTGTCGATTTGCGTCTCAAACGTCCAATGCCAGAGCTTGGCGATCATTCCATTCAATTCTGCAACCCGGACCGACCGATGACTTATTGCCGGGCCCCCGGTATTCGCCGCCGCTGGGAAATCATGGTTTTGGACGGTGAAACCGACGCCGAAATAATGGAACATTCGCGTCTCTGGGATCTGCTATCACGGTGGATTACGCCTGACGATGCCGAGATTGAGCGCAGTGCTGTCTATACGTTCCGTTCACAGGTCGCGAAAATCTGGCGAAAGGGACCGGTTGTGATTGCCGGAGATGCCGCCCACCTGACGCCACCCTTCATGGGCCAAGGAATGTGCACCGGCATTCGAGACGCCGCGAATTTGGCATGGAAGCTCGTCAAAGCACTCAATGGCGGCGATGAAGAGATGCTCTTTGACAGCTATCAGGATGAACGACAGCCCCACGCACACAGCTATATTGAAACTGCGGTTCGTCTGGGCGGCCTGATCAACTCGCTTGATCGGGAAAGTGCCTTGAAACTTGCAGACGGTTCGCGTTCAGGTGCCATGCGATCTATTGCGCCCAAGCTTGGTCAGAGCGCACTGATGCAGGTGCAGACAAACAACCCTTATGTCGGGCGTCCCTTTCCCCAAGTGCATCTTGATACCGACGGACAGAGGCTGGACGATGCTGTTGGACACAAGCACCTTCTTGTCAGCCGCGCCTCATTGCCGGAATGCAGCGATGATGCTGTAGCACTGAATGCGCGCGATCATCCCCAGCTGGACGCCGTGCTGACAGATATTGGAGCAAATGTCGTCTGGGTGCGACCCGACCGGTACGTCGCGGCTGTCGCGGAAACCCTTCTGGAGCTTCCAGAACAAGCCCTGTCCCTTTTTAAGCGGAAAAAAAAGAAAGATAGATATGAAACTGGCATCACTTAAATCCGGTGGTCGTGATGGATCACTTGTCGTCGTGTCAAAAGACCTGACCAGAATGGCATCTGCGGCATCAGTTGCGCAAACTTTGCAGCAAGCGATCGAAACCTGGGAAAGTTCAGCCAGCGCGCTGAAAAAGATCTCGGAGTTGGTCGAACAAAATGAGATCGAGACTATGGCCTATGACGTGGACCAATTGGCCAGTCCGTTGCCGAGATCGTATCAATGGGCCGACGGAAGTGCATATCTCAGCCATATGCGCCTGGTACGCAAAGCCCGCGGGGCTGACATCCCCCCCGGAGCTGAGACGGATCCACTGATGTATCAGGGGGGCGGTGACTATTTTTTGGCACCGACCGATGACATTCCCTGCATTGACGTGGACTGGGGACTGGATTTTGAGGGCGAGATTGCCGTGGTTACCGATGACGTGCCTATCGGATGTTCTACCGAGGCGGCGGTTGGCCATATCAAACTGATCATGCTGTGCAATGATGTCTCGTTGCGCAATGTTATGAAACCTGAACTGGTCAAGGGGTTTGGCTTTTACCAGTCGAAACCTGCAAGTGCGTTTTCGCCTGTTTGCGTAACTCCGGATGAACTGGGTGAATACTGGACCGGAGCAAAAGTTACTCTGCCGCTCGAAACCGTTTACAACGGCAGAACCTTTGGCAGGGTGCCAGCTGGCAATGACTTGAATTTTGATTTCGCCCAATTGATTGCGCATGCCGCAAAGACCAGAGAATTGCGCGCAGGCACTATCATCGGATCGGGCACGGTGTCGAACACTGATCACGAGCGTGTCGGGTCGTCATGTCTGGCCGAAAAGCGGATGATCGAAATCATTGCCGATGGCAGGGCGGAGACGCGTTTCATGGAGCCTGGAGATACCGTCAGATTCGAGATGCACGACCCCTCAGGGCAGTCAGTTTTTGGGGCTATTGACCAAAAGGTCGTCGCCGCCTGAGAATATGCAACAGGACGGTCTGAAGGATGAGGATGGTGGCAGACAACCAACCCAACATTCGTGCCTTGCTACGCGGTCTGGACTTGTTGCGGTTCGTGAACAGTCAGGGTTCGGCAAAGCCTGCCGAAATCGCTACCGCGATTGGCGTGCCGAGACCAACTGTCTATCGGTTGCTCCACACTCTTGAGGAAGCAGGGTACATTCTGATGTCGGCGTCCGACACTCGGGTCAGAGTTTCGCCGCGCGCCTCCGGCTTGGGCGACAACTATGCTGCGCACTCGCACATTTGCCGTGTCGCGGCCCCAGGCATTGCGGAATTCACCGATGTGCATTCATGGCCGCTTGATCTTTCGGTTTATCGAGATCTGCACATGGTCATCGAAGAAACAACGCACTGGCGCAGCCCGTTCTCGATTGATCGGAACATGGCCGGACTGTCCCTGCCTATACTAAGGTCGTCGGCCGGGCGCGCCTTTTTGGCCTTTCTGGAAGACAAGGAAAGAAGAATCATTCTGGACCTGCTGCGCAACAATAACGACCCCGAGGACGAGCGGTTTTTGCTGGAAAGCTGGATCGCCTCGCGTCTGGTTCAATATCGCAAACAAGGATACGCTACGCGCAGTTCGCGCACTTTTCGACCCGACACATCCAGTTTGGCGGTTCCAATCATCTGTGAGGATCGCGTTCTGGGATGCCTGTCGATCATTTGGATCGCCAGTGCGTTTTCCATGACAGAAGCAATCAATCGTTATGCGAGCCCGATGAAGGAATTGGCCAATCAGATCGCGGCGCAAATGGTAAAAGTGGTAAAAGGTGCACCTGTCCGCCAAGCGGACAAAAAGATCTAAAGCACAGTAAGCAATTCCTCGGAAGCGGTAGGTTTAGGAAAAACCGGGAGGAATCATGAAACATCTCATCAGATCTACGGTGCTGAGCTTTGGAATTTCGTTGACGGTCGGCGCAGCTTGGGCTGCGGATACTGTTCTTACAATCTCATCATGGGCGCCGCCAACGCATGGCATGAACGCCAAGCTCTGGCCTGAATTCACGAAAATGCTCGAAGAAGCCTCAGATGGTCGTGTGAGCGCAGAGGTGAAATACGGATTGGGGGCGCCGCCAGCGCAGTTCGACCTTATTCTCGACGGGGTGGCCGATGTCACGTGGATTTTTCACGGCTACAATCCCGGGCGCTTTGTGGCATCCAAAATGATCGAACTGCCTGGCTACGAAGGCAACGCCGAGGCCGCATCGGTGGCCTATTGGCGGGCATATGAAGAGTATCTTGCCACGGCAAACGAACATGACGGGGTAAAGGTCCTTGCCATGATGACTCACGGTCCCGGCATCCTGCATTCCGAAACCAAGGTGACATCGCTGGACGATATTTCTGGCATGAAGCTGCGACTTGGTGGCGGGGTTTCTGGGGACGTGGGCGCAGCGCTCGGTGCCACCGGAATCCGGGTACCAGCACCGAAAGTTTATGAAACATTGGCGTCCAAGGCGGCCGACGGTGTCATGATGCCCATGGAAGCCCGCGCAGGCTTCAAGCTGTTTGAAGTTGCCCCGCACAGTTATTCTGTACCCGGCGGTTTTTATCGCGGTTCGTTTGCAATCGTGATGAACCAGGACAAATACGACAGCTTGTCAGATGAAGATCGTGCTGCTTTGGATACAATAGCAGGCGAAGCGCTTTCTCAGGTGGCCGGGCGCATGTGGGACGAGATTGACCAGATCGGCATCGAAACCATTGACGGCAACGAGGGCAATTCCTGGACGGAAGCCAGCGAAGCTGACGTCGCAGCCTGGAACGAAATGACGGGTCCAATCATCGAAAGCGTTCTGGCCGAGGTGTCTGACAAGGGAATTGACGCGGCGACGGTGCAAGCCTTTATTGCCGAGCAGATGACAGGCAACTGAACCACAATAAGAAACTCTGCGGGCCCTGGCTTAGGGCCCGCAATTTTGCGAGGCAGGCATGGCTGACATTCAGAGACTGAAGCTGCGCGATCCCTGGTACGTTGTTCTCAATCTGCCTACATGGATCGCAGCGGGCACCTTATTCGTGCTGATGTGCATGACATTTCTGGACGTGGTTTTTCGGAGCGCTTTCAACAATCCTATCGAAAGTGCGACCGAACTGACCCGGCTTTTTATGGCGGTCATCGTATTTTCTGCATTACCTCTGGTGTCTTGGAAGGGTGAGAACATTGTTGTGGACCTGCTTGACCCTTTCTTCAGCGCACGAATGGCCCAGTTGCGCGATAGTCTGATCGATGCAATCTGCGGGATCGTTCTGATATGGCCAGCAATACGGGTTTGGGAACTTGCGGAACGGTCGCGTCAGTATGGTGACGTTACAGAATACCTGAAGCTGCCACAATTTTATGTCGGGTGGTTTATCTCGATCTTTGTTGCGCTGACCGCACTTGCCTTTCTTGCGCGCAGTGTTGTGCGCCTGTTCCTTAAATCAGAGGTCTCCGAATGACTCTGTCGCTATTGGGGCTGGGAGCGGTCTTGGTTCTCGTTTTCTTACGCATGCCCATTGCCATAGCCATGGGGCTTGTTGGCTTCCTGGGTTTTGTGGAGTTACGCGGGTTTCGCGCTGCTATCTCGATGGTGGGCCGACTGATAATTGACACGGCTCAGGATTACGGGTTGTCGGTGGTGCCTCTCTTTATCCTGATGGGTCTCTTCGTGAACAAGGGCGGCCTTTCCAAAGAGCTATATCGTGCGTCCTACGCATTTCTCGGCCATATGCGCGGTGGATTGGCTATGGCGACGATCGTGGCATGCGCTGGCTTCTCGGCTATCTGCGGTTCTTCCCTCGCCACTGCGGCGACAATGTCGAAGGTCGCCATGCCCGAGATGCGAAAATACAGGTATTCAGACAGTTTGGCGACAGCCTCAATCGCGGCGGGCGGCACCTTGGGCATCCTGATACCACCCTCGGTAATCCTGGTCATCTATGGCCTGCTGACGGAAACAAGCATCGGAAAGCTCTTTATCGCCGGTGTTGTTCCAGGGTTGCTAGGCGTTTTGCTTTATCTTGTGGCCGTCAGGTTCTCGGTGACCCGGGACCCTGACGCCGGACCAGCGGGCGAATGGGTTTCCTGGCGAGAGCGGCTTTTGTCGCTCAGGGATATCTGGGCAGTGCTGCTACTGTTCTTCCTTGTGATTGGCGGGCTCTACGGAGTGTTGGATGTCTGGCCCTTCTTCATAACGTTTTCCCCGACCGAGGCTGCAGGAATGGGGGCCGCTGGCGCTTTCCTGATTGCATTGTCCAGAAGAGCCTTGAGTTTTTCATCGACCATGGAGGTGTTGATCGAAACTGTGCAGACAGCGGCCACGCTATTTGCGGTCTTGATCGGGGCGTGGATATTCTCGAACTTTGTCAATCTTGCGGGGCTGCCCGAGGCACTTAGCAACTTCGTTCTTTCCCAGGGGCTATCGCCAACACTGGTCATTGTGTTGATCCTGCTGGTCTACGTTCTTCTTGGTTGCGTTTTTGAAAGCTTGTCGATGCTGCTGCTTACGGTGCCCATCTTCTTTCCGGTAGTGACCAGTCTCGGGTTTGATCCGGTTTGGTTTGGTATTGTCGTCGTCGTAGTCACCGAGATCAGCCTGATCACCCCGCCCGTCGGTTTGAATGTCTTTGTACTAAAAGGTGTCGTCAAGGATGTCCCTACATCAATAATTTTTCGAGGCGTCACCCCTTTCTGGCTAGTGGATATCCTTCGACTGCTGATAATCGTCATTTTTCCTTGGCTTGTACTCTTCTTACCTAATTCAATGTAGGCTAGCTCTGGGTGGTTGGTTTTCAAACCTGAAATTGCCTTTTCAAGTTGTCTGTTTTGGGCTCACTGCAGACCTCGGTGCTGAAGCAGCACAAGTGCCTGCCCAGTTCTCCACGACTTATCCAAACGGCCCATAGCCGTCATCCATTGATACGATGAATTGCTGCGTCCGTATTCCGCCTTGCAGTTGTTTGTATTCGATCGACGCCTCACGGTCTCGCGTCCACAGGCATCCGAATTGCGTCAGACTATCCGATGCGCTGGCTTCTGAAAAACTCAAAAATATATAGCATTTTATCAGAATGCTTTTACCATGTGGTCAAATTTGGGGGAGGATGAATGCTCGACATTATCATCAGACAAGCCCACCTGCCAGATGGCCGAGGGCCGCTGGATATTGCGATCAAGGGTGACCGCGTCGCAGAAATTGCCACCAAGATCGAGGCTAACGCGGGCGAAGAAATCGATGCGGCTGGGCGCTTGGTTTCACCCCCCTTTACCGACCCACACTTCCATATGGATGCGACCCTGAGCCTTGGATCGCCTCGCATGAACGTCTCGGGGACACTATTGGAAGGCATTGCGCTTTGGGGTGAGCTGAAGCCCCTGCTGACACCTGAAGCAGTGATTGACCGTGCCATGCGATATTGCGACCTTGCCGTATCGCAAGGGTTATTGGCTATCCGTTCGCATGTGGATGTTTCATCCGCACCTTTGGTTGGCGTTGAAGCACTGTTGGAGGTCCGCAAGCAGGTCGCCCCCTATATTGATCTGCAACTGGTAGCATTCCCGCAAGATGGTCTTTACCGAACAAAAAATGCGGAAGAAAACTTGATCCAAGCCCTTGATATGGGTGTCGACGTGGTAGGTGGCATCCCGCATTTTGAGCGTACGATGTCGGAAGGTGCCCGGTCGGTCAGGAGACTGGCCGAGATAGCGGTGGACCGTGGCCTGATGCTGGATTTGCATTGCGATGAAAGCGACGATCCAATGTCGCGACACGTGGAATCCTTGGCCTATGAGACCACGCGCCTTGGGCTTGGCGGGCGAGTTACAGCAAGCCATGTCACGGCAATGCATTCCTATGATAATTATTATGCCTCGAAGCTTATTCCTCTGATTGCGGAAAGCGGCATGAACGTGGTGCCCAACCCGCTCATCAACATAACGTTGCAAGGTCGCTCGGACACCTATCCGCGCCGTCGGGGGCTGACCCGAGTGCCAGAGCTGCGCGCGGCAGGTGTAAACGTCGCCTTCGGGCAAGATTGCACAATGGATCCATGGTATTCGCTTGGGTCTGCCGACATGTTGGAAGTGGCCCATATGGGCGTACATGCAGTGCCCATGACATCCCGAGAGGCGATGGAGTGGGCTTTTACATCCGTCACCCAGAACGGCGCCAAGGCTATGGGCCTGCCTGATCCCACAATCCGCAAGGGCGGCCCTGCCAATTTGGTTGTACTGCAAGCGCGTGACCCGATTGAAGCTGTTCGCATGAAAGCCACCCGCCTTGCCGTCATCAAAAACGGAAAGGTGCTGGCCCGCACAGAACCCCGAATGGCCGCGCTTTCGTTGCCCGGTCGCCCCACGACCCTGGACCCTGCCGATTATGCGCCCAGGCCCAATATTCACGAAGCTTAATAACAAGAACAATTGCCACCACCAGAAGAGGATCTACCAATGAAACTCACTACAACCCGCCGTCAACTGATGGTCGGCGCTGCGGCCACGCTGGCCCTGCCGGCATATGTCCGCCGCGTGAATGCACAATCAGCGACCCGAGTCGCCGGCGTGCATATGTCTCCGGTTGAAAACGCATGGAACAGCCGTATCCATGTGGCGATGCAGGAGGCTGCCGATGCTGGTTTGATCGAGTATGAGTTCTCAGAGGGTGTGGCTCCGACTGACTATCCCCGCGCGATGCGTGAATATGCCGAAGGTGGTGCGCAAATCATTTGGGGTGAGTCCTACGCCGTGGAACGCGAAGCACGCGAAGTGGCGGGTGATTACCCCGACACTGCGTTTCTGATGGGGTCTTCCGGCGGGCCGGAAGGTGACAACTTTGGTGTCTTTGGGACCCGTAATCACGAGGCAGCCTATCTTGCCGGGATGCTCGCGGGCCAAATGTCAGAAAGCAACGTTTATGGCTCGGTCGGTGGCTATCCGATCCCTGAGGTGAACCTGCTGATTAACGCCTTCCGCATGGGTGTGAGTGAAGTGAACCCGGACGCCACATTCGTCAATGGCTTTATAGGTGCGTGGTTTGATCCGGCCCGTGCGCAGGAAGCTGCGATTGCCCAGATCGATGCGGGTGCGGATATCCTGTTTGGCGAACGCATTGGTACCGCGGATGCGGCCCAAGCGCGGGGTGTTAAGGCCATCGGTTCGCTTATCGATTATACGCCGCGCTACCCAGGCACGGTCTTTGCCAATGCGATCTGGAACTACGGTCCTACCATTGAGGCAATCGTGGCTGATGTTCAGGCCGGCAATCCAACCGGGCGCAATTACACGGAATATTCCTTTATGGCCCATGGCGGCAATGAGCTGATTTATGTCGCCGACGAAGTACCTGCCGACGCCATACCTGGGATGGAGGCCAAACAAGCCGCGATCCAATCCGGCGAATGGGACGTGCCGATTGACGAAAGCGAACCCTCCTGATCCCGAGGGTTTTGAGGTGACCGATGCCACGGCTCTTGCAGCTGCCATTTCGGCGGGGCAGATCGCTGCCTACGACGTGATGGAAGCCGGTCTTGCCGCCTGCTACGAACGGGCGGATTTGGGGGCCGTGGTTTATCTGGACGAAGATATGGCGCGCGCCGGGGCAAAGGCGGCAGACGCATTGCCGCCAGACCAACGCGGACCATTTCACGGGGTTCCGTTCTTGGTAAAAGATCTTGGTGGTTTTGCCAAAGATCTTCCTGCGACGGCGGGGTCCTCGGCAATCCGTGCTCAGGGGTGCAAACCCGAGAATGACAGCCATCTGCTGCAAGGTCTCCGCCAGACCGGACTCATCCCTTTCGGCCTGACTGCAACACCTCCGTTTGGCCTATCCCTGACATGCGAGCCTGATGGCATGGCTGCGACTTGCAACCCATGGAATTCCTCGCTGACGCCCGGTGGTTCATCCGGTGGTGCCGCGGCGGCAGTTGCTGCGGGAATCGTTGCCATTGCGCATGCCACGGATGCAGCCGGGTCTATCAGGGTACCCGCTGCTTGCTGTGGATTGACCGGACTCAAGCCTTCTCGTGGTGCGGTGCCCGGTGGCCCTGATTTCGCCAATCACCTGATGGGGATCGCGTCTGAATTGGTCCTGGCGCGGTCAGTACGCGATGTGAAGACCGCCTTTGACGCGGTAGCCCAGCCCATGGCCCCGGTCCATCTGCCGGAACGCCCCCGTGTCGCAGTGGCATTGCCAGAGCGTTGCGGAGCAGTCCAGTGCCAGGCCGCGAAAGCTGCTGCAGACGCGCTGCGCGATTCAGGTTGTGAGGTGTATGAAGTTCGCGCCCCCGACCGGCTGGGGACCGAAGCTCATGCAATTGCGCGAACCATACTGGCTGTTTCGTTGGCCGAGTGGCTGACAGCGCTCAGGATCCCCGATGATAAGGTTCCACCGCTTGCCGCGGCCATGGCTGCCGAGGGTCGGGCAACACCTGCAACAACGCTTTTTGCGGCCTCACGACAGCTCGCACGTCTGACAAATCGCGCTAACAAACTTTTCAGGTCTGCTGATGCCATCCTGATGCCGGTCCTTTCGTCTGCGCCGCCTGTAGTTGGTGCTTTGGACCTGTCTGGCACTGCTCCCGATAAACACATGGCGCAGCTGGAGGCTTTTGCCCCGAACGCGGCAATTGCCAATGTCGCGGGCCTGCCTGCTTTGGCGTTGCCTTTTGGCATGGCTAACGGCTTACCGCTTGGTGTTCAGCTGGTCGGTCCACCCGGTGCTGATTTCGCGTTGCTGAAACTTGGTGCAGTGATCGAGGCCCGCGCGCCCGCAATTCCTTTTCCGTACCCAATCGCAGGGTTGCCCGCATGACCAAAGTTCTGGAACTACACGGCATTACCAAGCGTTTTGGTGCGCTTACCGCCAACGATGATGTGACCCTCACACTGGAGGAAGGGGAAATCCTTGCGCTGTTGGGTGAAAATGGAGCGGGTAAGACGACGCTGATGAATATCCTGTTCGGCCATTACGCAGCCGATGAAGGCTCGGTCAGGGTATTTGGAAAAGAGCTGCCCCCGGGCCTGCCGCGCGCAGCGATCGAGGTAGGTGTGGGGATGGTACACCAGCACTTCACGCTTGCGGGCAACCTCTCGGTTCTGGAAAACGTTATGCTTGGTTCCGAACCCCTGACGCGCGCACGTTCTGCCCGGAGTGAGGCGCGTAAGAAATTGTTGCAAATCGCAGAGCGGTTCGGCCTGCCTGTGAACCCCGAAGCCAAGGTCAGGTCACTGTCCGTGGGTGAGCGCCAGCGCGTCGAAATTCTCAAAGCGCTCTATCGCGACGCGCGCATACTGATCTTGGATGAACCTACTGCCGTTCTGGCCCGGCCCGAGGCGATGCGCCTGTTCGAGACGCTGCGCGATATGACGAAAGAGGGCCTCTCGCTTATCTTCATTAGCCACAAGCTGCATGAGGTCATGGCAGCCTCTGACCGTGTTGCGGTGCTTCGTGGCGGTGAGATGGTCGCAGAACGCAATACACCTGAAACCACACCTGAAGAATTGGCGGAACTGATGGTTGGCCGCAAGGTGGAACGGCCTGTACGTCATGACCACGAGATCGGCGCGCCGGTTCTGGTTGCTAACAATGTGCGCGTGGAAGAGGGCGGTGAGGTACGGCTGGATGAAGTGTCATTCACCGTCCATGCTGGTGAGATCCTTGGTATCGTCGGTGTTTCAGGCAATGGGCAGGCTTCGCTTGGTGGATTGCTGTCTGGGTTGGTTCACCCAATTGCCGGAAGATTGACACTGCTGGACGAGGATATCGGCCATCTGGGGCCGCGCGGCATGATCCGCGCTGGCGCAGGTCGGGTGCCGGAAGACCGGCACGCAGAAGGTGTCGTGGGTGAGTTGAGCCTGTGGGAAAACGCGGTGCTTGAACGGCTGCGCACACCGGAATTTTCGCGTAGGGGCTTCGTTCGGCAACGCGCGGCTCGCGAATACACTTCGGGCTTGATCGAACGTTTCGATATCCGAGGCGCCGCTCCTGATACGCGAACGCGGCTATTGTCCGGGGGTAATATGCAAAAGCTGATCCTTGGTCGGGTCCTGACCAACGGGCCGCGATTTGTGCTCGCAAACCAGCCGACGCGAGGTCTTGATGAAGGGGCAATTGCTTCGGTTCATGCCGAGCTTTTGGCAGCACGGGCCGAAGGTGCCGCGATCCTGCTCATTTCGGAAGAACTGGAAGAAGCTGTGGCCTTGTCAGACCGAATACAGGCCATCGTAAAAGGTCGCTTGTCAGAACCGATATCGGCTGATGAAGCCGACCCACAACGCCTTGGCCTAATGATGGCAGGTGTCTGGAAGGAAAATGATGATGCGGCTTGAACGACGCTCGCATGTGCCGCTGCACCTTGCGATCATTGCGCCACTGGCCGCGATCTTAACTGCATTGCTTTTGGCCGCAGGTCTCATCGCTGCTGCTGATGTAAATCCGCTAACGGCTTATGGCGAAATGGTGAATGGCGCATTCGGCTCGCGCCTTTCCATCGCCGAGATGCTGACCCGCGCTACTCCGCTTGTCTTTACGGGGCTCGCCGCTGCTGTCGCCTTCCGAGCGCGGCTTTGGAACATCGGGGGCGAGGGACAGTTCTTTGTTGGGGCGCTGATCACCGCTTGGATCGGTCATTCACTCGGGGTTCCAGGGTGGATCGGTGTTCCGATCTTGATGTTGGCAGGCATGGTGGCGGGAGCGGCCCTGTTGGCTGGACCTGCCTTTTTACGCTTGCGTTTCGGCGTAGATGAGGTGGTGACAACCCTGCTGCTCAACTTCATCGTCATCCTTTTCGTTGGCCTCATGATTGAGGGTCCTATGCGCGATCCGCTGGCCTTTGGGTGGCCCTCTTCGGTGCCCGTAGACGGGGATTACCGCCTTCCGGATCTGATCCCCCGTACACGTCTTCATATCGGGTTGCTTGTTGCTATCGCTGCAGCAGGTGCTGTTTGGCTGATCCTTGCGCGTACTGTTTTTGGTGCTGAAACACGCGCCGCAGGCTTAAACGCCAGTGCCGCTGCCTTTGCCGGAATTTCTTTGCCCCAAACGATCATGGGTGTAGCCCTGCTTTCGGGCGCTTTGGCAGGGCTTGCCGGGTCTGTCGAAGTCATGGGGGTCACTGCGGGTGTCACCACAACTATGAGCCCCGGATTTGGTTATGCAGGCATTGTTGTCGCGATGCTCGCCGCTTTGCATCCGGCTGGAGTGGTCGCTGCCGCTGTTTTCGTCGCCACCGTCTTTGTTGGGGCCGACGCCATGAGCCGTGCGATGGGTGTTCCCAGTTTCATTGCCGATGTGATTGTAGCGCTGTGCCTGCTCACCATGATCGTGGCCCTTCTTTTCACAACCTACCGGGTGCGCCGATGAGTGATGCAATTGATCTGCTGCTGAATACCAGTCTTTGGGCTTCCGTGCTGCGTATTGCGACACCGCTCATATTTGGTGTTCTTGGCGCGTTGCTTTGCGAACGTTCGGGCGTGCTCAATCTGGGAATCGAGGGGATCATGACCATGGGGGCGATGAGCGGTTGGCTTGTCGTTTACATGGGCGCACCATTGCTTGTAGGCCTCATTTTTGCAGCGGTTTGCGGCGCGATGATGGGATTGCTTCATGCCATATTGACAGTTCCACTTGGGCTTTCGCAACACGTCTCAGGGCTGGGCATAACGTTGTTTGCATCCGCTTTAGCCTATTACCTGTACAGGTTGCTTGTTGAGGTAGGAGATCTTCCCCCCACGATCGAGGCTTTTAAGCCGCTCGATATTCCTGTCCTGTCAGATATTCCCGTTTTGGGACCGATCCTGTTTTCCCAAGCTTTGCCGACCTATCTGGCGCTCACTGCGGTGGCTGTGATGGCCTATGTTCTTGCCCGCACGCCGTTGGGGTTGGCCATTCGTATGACCGGTGAGAACCCTCATGCGGTTGAGGCGCAGGGGCTGAACCCGATCCGTATCCGTATCGGCGCAGTTGTTGTCGGGTCGGCTTTGATGGCGGTGGGCGGGGCCTTCCTGACCACAACGGCGTTCAACAGCTTTTTCCCGGGCATGGTGCAGGGGCGCGGTTGGATCTGCATTGCATTGGTAGTCTTCGCTGGCTGGCGGCCCGGTAAGGCTCTGATTGGCGCGATGTTGTTCGCTTTCTTCGATGCATACCAACTGCGATTGCAGACAACGGTTGAGGGGGTGCCATATCAGTTGTTCCTTATGGCGCCGTATGTACTTTCGATCGTTGCGCTCGTCCTTGTCGCCCGCAGAGCGGAAGTACCCGCAGCGTTGATGGCACCCTACCGACGAGGTGAACGTTAGTAGCATTCGTTCGCTCATATTGGCCGGCACCAACGAAATTCCAGGAAAAGTATTTGTTCAGGCATATCAAGTTCGAATAACTCGGGGTCTACTGGCCAAATCCAATCTCGCTTAGTCATTACAATCCATCGAGTTCCTTCCAACCTTCAGATCCAATTCCCGACAAACAGCTTCCATGGCTGGCCTGAGTGCCGCCAGCGAAGGCTTCACGTAACGCTGCCCTGCGATCGAAAGGGGTGTATGGTTGAGCAATCGTCCCACAATCCCCTCAAGTACACCCGCCTCCATTGCCACCGTTGCAAATGTGCGGCGATGGGTATGTGGTGACCACCCCATTCTTGCGGGGCCGCTGAGATGACCTGTTGGAGATTTGGGCGAAGGGAAAACCCATCTGCGGCTCAGTCCACGCATCGGAGCCAGTATCTCATGATGCAATTGTAAGATTGGTAGATCAAAGCTACGACCGTTCTTGGTCATTGGCAGGTGAATATAGTCCTCGTGTACATTGCGCCACTCCAAAGTCAGTGCTTCGGCTTTTCTCAATCCTGTAAACAAAAACAGCTCTTAGAACACCCAGTGGATTGGATTATGTAAGATTTCTATGGTCTGTCTCCAGGCAATGAAATCGTCGATAACCGAACTGTCGGGAGTTTCCTCAAACCATTCAATGGCCAGCGTTGGGCATTCTGGCGACTCATGTACACGACGAGCATGGTTCCAAACAGTTCGGAAGTATTTGAGTGTATGGTTAGCTGTTGATGGCGTTGCCGCCATCGATTGGTGCTTCTCAACAACCATTCGCTTCGTGATGTCATCTAACTACAGACGAAGCCAATCTTTCAGGTGTCGTTCGACTTGTTGTCGAAGACCTTGTTTGTGAGCTTCCGAACGAGGATTGGGGCGCGCCAGATAAGCCTCCATCGCTTCGGCAAGGGTTGGCGCCCCAATCTGGATTTTCTTTCCGGCCCCTCTGCCCCAATCCAGCGCAAAACCTAAGGCTGTTTGACGTGCTGCATCTGCCGAAATCATCGGATGCCGCCCAATCGGAACCCGCCGGGTCTGACCTCCAACACCCTTCTGAAAATACCAAGTCTTTGACTTCTTCCGAACGAAAAGAACGAGCCCTTTAATCTCGCTGTCCCAGTGCTTGGCGGTGCCAGTTTTTGTCTGCGGAACCTTGCGCGCAAAGGTCTCAGTAAGTTTTAGCATTTTGTCAGCTTTTTGTCGGAAGTGAATTGAAACACAAAGATACTCAAGGAACGAGCATCAATAAAAGAAATACATATAATTAACCATTTGGCAAAAACAGGAATGTCTTGGAAACATATTACATCAGCTTGGAAGGCTAATATCTTACCACTACACAACGCCCTCTCAGCACGGACGCTGAGTATTCCATGCACTCACGATCGCCAAGAAGCGAAATCATTTCGATACACGCATTTTCAGACGCTATTCTTAGTGCCCCCAAAGCCTCGCTCAAAATGTGCTATCCTTCAGACATCCGCCGACAGGCGCTGCTCGCTCTTCCTCGGCGGATATCACACGGGGGATTGATTGATGACCGAATTTGACCTCGGCACGTATAGTCGTGCCATAACAACTTCATCCGATAAAGCTCAGGAACTATTCGACCAGGGTCTGGTCTGGTTGTTCGGATATAATCATGAAGCTGCAGCCGCCTGCTTCGAACAAGCACTGACCTATGACCCGAAATGTGGCATGGCTCATTGGGGTGTCGCCTATGCCATTGGCCCCAACTACAACAAGCCGTGGGAGTTTTTTGAGCCCGATGAAAAAGTCGCAACGCTCGAGAAAGCCCAACAGTCAATCGAGGCGGCTATGGCTTTGCGCAAAACATCTACGCAGGCCGAGGCCGCTTTGATCGAAGCGATATCACATCGTTTCCCTTCGGACCCCGAGATCGAGGATTACACACCTTGGAATGACGCGTTCGCGGATTCAATGCGTGAGGTCTATTCAAACAATCCAGACGATCTTGAGGTCTCATCCGTATTTGCCGAGGCTTTGATGAACCGCTCCCCATGGCAGCTTTGGGATTTGAAGAAAGGGATACCTGCCGAAGGGGCTTCGACCAAAGAGGCACAGACCGTATTGGAAACAGCGTTTGATACCCTGCCTAGCGCTTGGGACCACCCAGGGCTGCTGCATATGTATATCCATCTGATGGAGATGTCGCCTACACCCGAAAAGGCCCTGCGACATGGGGATCGGCTGGTCGATTTGGTCCCAGATAGCGGACACCTGGTGCATATGGCCACGCATATCGATGTCCTTTGCGGTGACTATCAGAATGTCGTCTGGCGCAATCATCGAGCCGCAGCCGTTGATCAGAAATACGAAGCGATGGCAGGAGGTGAGAACTTTTATACCGTCTATCGTGTCCACAATGTGCATTTCGAAGCCTACGGCGCCATGTTCCTTGGGCAGCCTGAAAAGGCACTCGCTGCATCGGAAGAGCTGATGCGGATGCTGCCTGACAATGTGATCCGGTTCTTCCCAGACCTGTTTGAATCTTTCTATGGCAAGAAGGTCCATGTCATGGTCCGATTTGGCATGTGGCAGGAAATTCTGGATGAACCACTGCCCGAAGATGCCGAACTATACAGCTACACAACGGCCGCGATTCAACAGGCACGCGCGGTCGCACTTGCAAACCTGGGACAGCTGGACGCCGCCAAACAAGCCCGTGAAGTGGCTGTTGAGGCGCGCAAGTCGGTGCCGGAAAGCCGTCTGGTCTTCAACAATACAGCCGAGGATGTATTGATGATTGGCGAAGCCATGATGGATGGTGAGATCGCTTTCAAATCCGGAGACCAGGAAGGCGGACTAACCCATCTACGTCGGTCGGTCGAACTGGATGACGCCTTGGTCTATGACGAACCCTGGGGGTGGATGCAGCCGACGCGCCACGCGTTGGGCGCGTTGTTGATGGAGGCTGGTCAATTTGACGAGGCTGAAGCGGTCTACCGCGCCGATCTAGGCCTTGACGATACGCTGGCGCGCGCCTGCCAACATCCGCGCAATATCTGGAGTCTTCATGGCTTGCACGAATGTCTGATGCAGCGCGGCGAAGAGACTGAAGCGCGGCATATCAAACTCCTGCTGGATCAGGCGGCGGCGCGCGCGACGGTTCCGGTTCACGCATCCTGCTATTGCCGCAGCAAGGTGAGAGCTGCCTAGCCGTCCTCACCTATGTAGCGGTTGTAATTTGTTCAGACCCGTGGGCAAATCAGTACTGGTTTGCCCCCCAACGACGTGTAAAAATTACTTGATAAAATTTTTTATATTTCTGTCATCTGAGCGCCCTACACTCGCTGAACGAAATTGCATTCCGACAGCCAGGAGCTATCCATGAAAGACTTCGATCCTACAAACATGTCCGCCGATGATTGGGATGAGCTGCACTTCCCTCGCCCCGAGGAAAACGATTTTGATCGCGTCGTCGAAAGTGCCATCTCTCGCCGCGGATTTCTGGCGGGTGTTGTAGCATTCGGATCGGGTGCTGCAGCCATGGGTGCAGGTCTATTGACCTCAACCGCAGCACAGGCTGTTGGAGCTTCGCGCTTTGCCTTCACCCCGATCCCTGCGCAGACCGATGGCACCGTCCACGTGCCCGAACACTATGAGTGGAAGATGCTGATGCGCTGGGGTGATCCGCTGTTTTCGGAAGCGGACGGTTATGATCTGACCGATGGCGGTTCTGTTGAGAACTCTGACAAGATCTTTGGTGAGAACACCGATGGGATGGAAACCTTTTCATTCCAGGGTCACGAGTTGATCGCGATCAACCACGAATATCCGAACCGAAAGATAAACCTGCCTGCCGCACAGGAGGGAGTGCCTGCCAGCGCAGATGACGTTCTGAAACTCCAGAACATTCAGGGCGTGACCGTGATGGAGATCAAGGAAGGCCCTGAGGGCTGGGTGGCCGTAAAGGACAGTCCTTTCAACCGCCGGATCCACCACAATACGCCGATGAGGATCGCCGGCCCTGCTGCGGGGCACGAGTTGCTGAAGACCGAATCTGATCCCACCGGCACCGCGGCGCTGGGTACGATGAATAACTGTGGTTCGGGCAAGACGCCTTGGGGCACCTACTTGACCTGCGAAGAGAATTTCAACGGTTACTTCGGCTCCTCTGATGAAAATGCCAGCTACGACCAGAAGGTCGCAGATGGCATGAAGCGCTATGGCATCAAGGCCGAAAGCTGGAATGGTTACGAGTTGTTTGATCCACGCTTTGACACCTCGAAAAACCCTAACGAACCACATCGCGCAGGCTGGATCGTTGAAATCGACCCGACCAAGCCCGACAGCACCCCGGTCAAGCACACCGGTCTGGGCCGCTTCAAGCACGAAAATGCCGAGGTGGCACTGGCGGCCGACGGTCGTGTCGTGGTCTATATGGGCGACGATGAGCGCGGCGAGTACCTTTACAAATTCGTCTCGAACGCTGCCTACGCTCCCGGTGTCGACACCGAAAATCTGCTGAACGACGGAACACTTTTTGTCGCCAAATTTAACGACGACATGAGTGGTGAATGGCTGCCTTTGACGCCCGAATCTACAGGTATGGATGCGGTCGAGATCCTGATCTTTACCCGTATGGCCGCTTCGGCAGTGGGCGGCACCACCATGGACCGCCCGGAATGGGTGGCCTCAAGCCCTGTTGCGGTTGAGGCCTATTGCTGTTTGACCAACAACAAGAACCGCGGCGTGAAGCCAAATGCCGGTGGGGATGACACCTCGGCCAACGGTCCAAACTCGCGCGACGCCAACAAATACGGTCAAATCGTGCGCTGGCGCCCTGCGAATGAGGATCACGCGGCCACAGGCTTTGATTGGGACCTATATGTCATGGCCGGAAACCCGACCGTACATTCGGACGACCGCGCTGGGTCAGCGAACGTGAATGAGGGCAACCTGTTCAACTCGCCAGACGGTATGGCGATCGACTCGACAGGTCTGGTCTGGATTCAGACGGATGGCAAAGACAACAACGAAGACGATTTCGCTGGTAATGGCAATAACCAGATGTTGGTTGGTGATCCGGTCACCGGCGAGATCGTGCGCTTTATGACCGGTCCTAATGGCTGCGAGGTCACCGGCCTGGCCTGGTCTACCGATCTGCGTACCATGTTCGTGGGCATCCAGCACCCCGGCAGCAATTGGCCCGATGGCGGTACGCCACGCTCATCGGTGATCGCGATCAAACGTACCGATAACGGGCTTGTTGGCTAAACCGGTCCAACGAGTGAGAGCGCCCTCGAACTCGGGTTCGGGGGCGTTTTCAGCTTTGGTTCAGATATCCTCGCCCGGCGGGTCAAGTAGCCCCCCCGGGGCAAGCAGGGCACGTTCGGATAGCCAGGGATTCAATTCCAGTGCATGGTTCAGCGCCGCGCGCGCCTCATCCAAGCGCTTCAGCCCCAACAGCGACAATGCCCGCCCGCTGAGCGCGGCAACATGGTTCGGCGAGAGCGCTATGGCCCGGTCCAGATCAATCAGAGCCGCCCCATAGTCCTGCTGCAAGTAATTGACAAAGGCGCGCTGGTTGTACCCTTCGGCATATTCAGGACAGTAAGCAACGAGAGCATCGAACTCTGCCAACGCTCCAGCCAAATTCCAGGCTTCGCGCATGGACATTCCACGATCCAACAAGGTTTGCGACCTCGCATCCGGAGCATCGGTCCAGAGCTGCCACATCTGGCCGGAGATGCCTCGCGCTTCTTGCTCGGTCGAAGCATCTTGAGCCTGCGCGATCAGAGAGTCGATCCCAGAGATATGGTCGGGTGCGACCGGGCAGTCAGCGGTGGCCTGCACATCAGAGACGGCAAGGAAAACGGCAAATGCGAGTTTCATCCCCTCTAACCTGGCCCCCAGAACCCATAGGTCAACCGTTTTCTAGCGGGGCGAGTAACCCCGTTTCTTTCACCGCCTCCATCGCCACGAAAGTAGAGGTATTCGCAACATGCGGCAGGGATGAGATTTTTTCGGCCAGAACAGTGCGGTATTCCGACATCGAACGGGTACGTATTTTGAGCAGGTAATCGAAGTTTGACGCGATCATGTGGGCCTGTTCAATCTCGGCAACCTTACGCACAGCCGCGTTAAACTCAGCCAGCGCCTTTTCGCGTGTATCCGTCAGACGCACTTCGACAAAGGCAACATGATCAAGGCCCAAACGGATCGGATCAAGCATGGCCCGGTATCCTGTGATGATCCCGTCCGCCTCAAGCCGCTTGAGTCGTGCTTGTG
Organism: Ruegeria sp. AN6; assembly: GCF_056540425.1. NCBI lineage: Bacteria > Pseudomonadati > Pseudomonadota > Alphaproteobacteria > Rhodobacterales > Roseobacteraceae > Ruegeria > Ruegeria sp. AN6. The sequence continues at coordinate 142,161 of NZ_JBQFWR010000002.1, read as the reverse complement.
TCGGGGACTTCGACAAGCCGATCTTGCGCGCAAGATCTGCTACCGAAATGCGACCATCCTCGGCCAGCGCCGTGAGGATGGCCTGATCGAACTGATCAAGACCGGACAAGTCGTTTCGCATCATCTGCCCCCGTCAATTCGGTCTATTCGACTATCAGAAGAAAAAATTCAGTCCATTCTCCCGCTCAGGGCCAGTTATATTAGGCAAAAGCCCCGGAGTACACATGTCACATAGCCTGCGCACCAAAATCGATACCCAAACCTACGTCGAGCAATCCACCGTGCTGGACGCTTTGATCGCTCAAGCCGACCTGTCACAAACTGACCGCGCCGACATCTGTAAGGCGGCAGCGCAGCTCGTGCGCGACATTCGCTCCAGCACGTCGCCCGGTATGATGGAGGTGTTTCTAGCCGAATACGGCCTGTCCACCGATGAAGGCGTCGCGCTAATGTGTCTTGCCGAGGCACTGCTGCGTGTCCCCGACGCGGACACTATCGACGCATTGATCGAAGACAAGATCGCGCCATCGGACTGGGGCAAGCACTTGGGACAATCATCCTCGTCGCTGGTGAACGCCTCAACATGGGCGCTGATGCTGACCGGGCGCGTTCTGGATGAGGACAAAACTTCGCCAGTGGGCGCTTTGCGCGGGGCAATCAAACGTTTGGGCGAGCCGGTAATCAGAACTGCCGTGGGTCGCGCGATGAAAGAAATGGGGCGTCAATTTGTTCTGGGCGAGACCATTCAGTCCGCCATGAAGCGCGCTGCGGGGATGGAGGACAAAGGATACACCTATTCCTACGACATGCTGGGCGAAGCCGCACGGACCGAAGCCGACGCCGCCCGCTATCATCTGTCCTATTCCCGTGCCATCGCCGCCATTGCCGAAGCCTGCACCCACAAAGACATCCGCGAAAACCCCGGTATCTCGGTCAAGCTGTCCGCGCTGCACCCCCGCTATGAACTGGCGCAAGAACAGCGGGTCATGGAGGAGTTGGTTCCCCGCCTTCGGGCTCTGGCACTGCTTGCAAAGGCCGCGGGCATGGGGCTGAATGTCGACGCAGAGGAGGCCGATCGCCTCTCTCTGTCGCTGCAGGTCATCGCAGAAGTCATGGCCGAGCCTGCACTGGCAGGCTGGGACGGGTTCGGCATTGTCGTACAAGCCTACGGCCCGCGCGCGGGTCTCGTGTTGGATACGCTCTACGAGATGGCCGAACGTCATGACCGCAAGCTGATGGTGCGGTTGGTGAAGGGCGCGTATTGGGACACCGAAATCAAGCGCGCTCAGGTCGAAGGCGTCGATGGGTTTCCGGTCTTCACCCAGAAGGCAGCGACCGATGTGTCCTACATCGCCAATGCTCGCAAGTTGCTGGATATGACCGACCGCATCTATCCGCAATTTGCCACCCATAACGCCCATACGGTCAGTGCAATCCTGCATATGGCTGACGACCAACCGTTCGAATTCCAGCGCCTGCACGGAATGGGAGAGACCCTGCATCAGATCGTGCGCGACAAGCAGAGCGCCCGCTGCCGTATCTACGCACCTGTCGGCGCGCACCGTGACCTGTTGGCCTATCTGGTGCGGCGTCTGCTGGAGAACGGGGCGAATTCGTCCTTCGTCAACCAGATTGTTGATGAAGATGTCGCACCGGAAATTGTTGCGGCAGACCCGTTCCAAGCCATTCAGACACCCGCAAAACCACTGCCGACCGGACCAGAATTGTTTGCGCCCGAGCGTCCGAACTCGAAAGGGTTCGATTTGCATCATACGCCAACACTAGACCGGGTCGACATTGCGCGCGATGCTTACCGCGCCCATCACTGGTACGCCCGGCCATTGCTTTCGGACGATGCTCAGCCCGAGTCAGATTTGCCTGTTATCAACCCGGCCCGGCCGCAGGACCGCCCGGGCTCAGTTGCTGTTGCCAGTCCGACCGATGTCGAGCTGGCGCTTGCCAGTGCCTGCCCATGGCAGGCCACGGCAGCCACCCGCGCTGAAGTCCTGAACAAAGCCGCCGACCTCTACGAGGCGCATTACGGCGAGCTATTCGCCCTGCTCGCTCGCGAAGCCGGGAAATCTGTACCCGATGCGGTTGCCGAGCTACGCGAGGCAGTCGACTTCCTACGTTATTACGCCGCCAATATTCCGGCGGCCAAGCCTGCCGGGATTTTCACCTGTATCAGCCCTTGGAATTTCCCTCTGGCGATCTTCACGGGGCAAATTTCGGCCGCGCTGGCAACTGGCAACGCCGTGCTCGCCGCCCCTGCCCCGCAAACGCCCCTCATAGCACATCGCGCTGTTCAGTTGATGCACGAAGCAGGCGTCCCGCGCGATGTTCTGCAATTGTTGCCCGGAGGACCAAAAGTGGGCGTAGCGTTGACGTCGGACGAACGCGTCTCGGGTGTGGCCTTTACCGGTTCGACCGCAACCGCATTGAAAATTCGGTCTGCAATGGCCCAGCATATGCGTCCCGGCACACCTCTGATAGCCGAGACCGGCGGCCTGAACGCCATGATCGTCGATAGCACCGCCTTGCCGGAGCAAGCCGTGCAATCGATCATCGAAAGCGCTTTCCAGTCAGCGGGACAACGGTGTTCCGCCCTACGCTGTCTCTATCTGCAGGAGGATATCGCCGAGGATGTTCTGACAATGCTGCAAGGGGCAATGGACGCTCTGCAAATTGGCGACCCTTGGCTGATCTCAACCGATTGTGGCCCAGTCATTGACGAGCAGGCTCGTCAGGGTATCGCAGATCACGTCGCCAAAGCGCGCGCAGAGGGGCGGGTTCTGAAAGAACTCTCTACCCGACCCGAAGGTACGTTCATCGCACCAACTCTGATCGAAATCCCCGGCATCTCAGCCTTAGAACGTGAAATATTCGGGCCGGTGTTGCATGTCGCCCGTTTCAAGGCGCAAGAGATCGACAAGGTTATCGCAGAAATCAACGCCACAGGATATGGCCTGACTTTCGGCTTACACACACGGATCGACGATCGCGTGCAGCATGTGACCGAAGCGATCCACGCCGGCAATATCTATGTCAACCGCAACCAGATCGGCGCAATCGTAGGCTCACAACCGTTCGGTGGTGAGGGCCTTTCGGGCACAGGGCCCAAAGCAGGCGGACCGAATTATATGGCGCGGTTCTGCGCCACGGATCGGCAGAATTCTTCGGGACACTGGGACAGTGCGGCAGAGATGAACGCACCCGAAGGACAACCTGCCCCACCTCGCACGCAATCGCTGCCCGGCCCAACTGGCGAATCAAACCGATTGACCGAATATGCGCGTGAGCCACTCTTGTGTATGGGCCCTGGACCCGATGCAGCCGAGGCACAGGCGCAGGCAGTTATGGGCTTGGGCGGAACGACAGTCCGGATGACCGGAGCGCTGGATCTACACCGGCTTGAAAACCTGACCGGTTTCTCGGGCGTTCTGTGGTGGGGCGACGACGACACCGCCCGCCAGATCGAGCAGCATCTGGCCCGGCGCAATGGTCCGATTATCCCACTGATACCCGGTCATCCTGACCGTGCGCGTGTTCTTGGCGAACGCCATGTCTGCGTCGACACGACCGCTGCCGGAGGTAATGCCGTCCTACTAGGAGGTGCGGCATAACCGGGCCTTGACGCTGGGCAGTGAAAAGCCCAGCGTCGCGCCATGTTTCCAATCCGCGATCATAACCCTTCGGGGCGTACTCCGTATGTCGTCTATGCCCTTCTGGCGGTAAATATCCTGATCTTCATCGGCTATGTAGGGATCATGGACGATGCGCGGGCCATGAATCGGCTCTACTTCGACTACGCCGTCATTCCTGCACGGATCACCGACGGCTATGGGCTCGAGACGCTTGTGACTTCAATGTTCCTGCACGGGGGCTGGATGCATTTAGCCGGGAACATGCTGTTTCTATGGATCTTCGGCGATAATCTCGAAGATGAAATGGGGCATGTTCTGTTTCTTGTATTCTATCTGCTGGCGGGGATCGGCGCGGGGCTTATCCACGTTGTCTCGGCACCTGGATCTTTGGTGCCGACAATCGGCGCTTCCGGCGCAATTGCCGGGGTCATGGGCGGTTATCTTCTGCTTTTCCCAAAGGCACGCGTCGATATCCTTTTGATCCTGATTGTCTATATTCGGATATTCACCATCCCGGCATTTGTCATGCTTGGGGTCTGGCTGGGTCTTCAGTTCTTTGGAAGCCTGTCCAGCAATCCTGATGAGGGTGGCGTTGCCTATTGGGCCCATACCGGAGGGTTCTTTGTTGGCCTGATCCTGTGTGTCCCTCTTTGGCTCAAGCGCGGAGGCCCTGGATTCTGGAACCGCACCCATGGCCATCCTCCACACCCGGAACACAGATATAAGCTGTCGCAATCACGTATTCCCAAAGTGCCGCGCAAGTAATCGCGGTTCACTGGCTGGGCGATCTACCTCCGCTCAAATGAGTAATCTCCTGTGCCGCCTTACGCACCAGTGTTCCCAACTCAGGCGCGCGTTCGCGGCCGAACCGCACAGTTGGGCCGGACACTGAGATGCCAGCGCAGGGTTCGGCGCGATCATTGAAGATCGCCGCGCCAATGCAGGACATGCCCTCGTAGCGTTCTTCATGATCGTAAGACCAGCCGCGCCTACGGGTCTCCGCCAGATCGTCATGCAGCCCTGCTTGGGGGAGATTGGTGTTCTCAGTAAAGGCAATCAAGTCAGTCCGAGCCAACACCTTGTTTAAACCATCCTCGCTCAGAGCAGCCAGAATCGCCTTTCCCGTACCCGAAGCATACATTGGAGTTCGCGCACCTGGCGGAAAGAAGGCCCGGATTGGATTTTGGGTTTCAACCTGCCCTACAAATACAACTTCTGGCCCGTCAGGCACCGCCAGATTAGCGGTCTCACCACTGTCCAGCATCAGACGGCGAAGAATCGGTCTACCAATCTCGAGAACGTTATTGCGTCGAAGGAAAGATGCACCAGTCCGGTACGCTTCGATACCGACCATCCATTCTTGCCGCTCTTCGTCAAAACTGACGAACCCGTGCTTCTGCAATGTTACCAGAATACGATGCGTGGTGGCAGTTGGTACATCGACCTCGCGCGCCAGGTCACTTAGCGCGACACGTTCCAGCCCGGCCACGGTTGTAAGTACGCCCAGCGCTCGGTCCAGCGACTGCATGGTTCCGGCTGAGCTTTCCTTGAACATCGATTTCGGCCGACCACGAGGCCTTTTCTGAGACTCCATTTTCTAGCTCACCTTCCGATGTTAGTGTCCGTACTGATTCAAGTTTTTCAGATCGCAATTCCATGGCAATAAAATTGAGAAACTAAATTCCCATCCATTTCAGCGCCTTATCTATTTAATGAATAAAATGAAAATGTTTTTCAAGAAAATTGCAACCTAGACCCGTTCCAGCGACACTTATTTCCAAAGCAGAGGATTGAGTCATGTCGAACCAAAACCCGGTCTTTATCCCAGGCCCAACCAACATACCTGATCGCTTGCGCCTTGCCATGCAGGTGCAGACACAAGATCACCGCGCCCCGGATTTCGTTGAGACTTTCGCCCCGGTGCTGGAGGATACAAAGAAAGTCTTCGGCACGACCGAGGGTCAGATCATTACCTTCCCCGCTAGCGGCACCGGGGGTTGGGAGGCAGCGATCACTAATACGCTCAGCCCAGGAGACAAGGTTTTGGTCGCGCGTTACGGCGTTTTCAGTCACCGCTGGATTGACTTATGCGAACGGCATGGCCTGGACGTTCAGATCGTTGAATGCACGTGGGGCACAGGTGCACCTGCAGACCGCTTTGAAGCGATCCTGTCAGCTGACAAAGCGCACGACATCAAGGCCGTTTTGGTAACCCACAATGAAACCGCAACCGGAGTGCGTTCTGACATCAGGGCCGTACGGCACGCTATGAACGCGGCAAATCATCCAGCGATGATGTTTGTGGATTGCGTCAGCTCGCTGGCCTCGATGCCATTTGAATTCGATCAGTGGGGCGTCGATATCGCTGTCTCGGGATCGCAAAAAGGGTTCATGCTGGCGACCGGCATGGCAATCCTGTGTGTTAGCCCCAAGGCGCTGGCAGCAATGGAAACTGCGAAGCTGCCCCGGACATTCTTCGATTTTCGTGACATGATGGCGGCCAATGCCTCGGGTGGATTTCCTTACACGCCTCCGTTGCAACTGATCTACGGTATGCGCGAAAGCCTGAAGATGTTGTTCGAGGAAGGACTGGACAATGTTTATGCCCGCCACACGCGCCTGGCCGAAGGGGTTCGACGCGCGGCCAACGCATGGGGGCTGAAACTCGTCGCGCAGACTCCGGACCTATATTCTGATACTGTCAGCGCGATCTATGTGCCCGAAGGGTTCGACAGTAACGAACTGACCGACCATGCCTTTAACTCCTACGGCGTTTCGTTCGGCATCGGGTTGGGAGAGTTGAATGGCAAAGCCTTCCGCATCGGCCATCTGGGCAGTCTGACGGATGTGATGGTTCTGTCAGGATTGGCCACGATAGAAATGGCGATGGCCGATCTGAACTATCCAATTGAGCTGGGCAGCGGCGTCGCGGCGGCACAAGAATTTTATCGCGCTGGAACATCCGGCCACGCCAAAGCTGCAGCCTGAGGAGGACCCTAATGTTGGATCAAATCCCAGTTGCTGACCTGACTATCGAAGATATGCGGGCAGCGCATGAAAGGATCAGGCCACATATTCGGCGCACACCGGTTATGACTTCTGATTACCTAAATGACCTGACTGGCGCACAGCTGTTCTTCAAGTGTGAGAACTTTCAAGAGGCCGGCGCTTTCAAAGTGCGCGGAGCCAGCAACGCTGCCTTTGGTTTAAGCGATGAGATGGCAACCAAGGGCGTTTGCACCCATTCCAGCGGAAACCACGCACTGTCTCTGTCATATGCTGCGGGTCGCCGAGGTGTTCCTTGTAATGTGGTCATGCCGCGAACAGCCCCGCAAGCCAAGAAAGACGCAGTACGTCGCTATGGTGGTACGATCACCGAATGCGAGCCTTCAACCTCTTCCCGCGAAGCAACATTCGCCGAGATTCAGGCCAGAACCGGGGGCGAATTCGTACACCCTTATAATGACCCGCGCGTCATCACTGGTCAGGCGACCTGTTCGGCCGAGTTGCTGGAGCAAACGGATGGTGTGGATGCGGTAATCGCACCGATCGGGGGCGGAGGCATGGTCTCGGGCACTTGCCTGACTGTGTCAAACCTAGCACCGGAAACCGCAATCTACGCGGCTGAACCCGAGCAGGCGGACGATGCGTACCGTTCATTCAAAGCAGGTCACATTATCGCGGATGATGCCCCGAAAACGGTGGCCGATGGTCTGTTGGTGCCGCTCAAGGAAAACACCTGGCACTTCGTTTCAAACTACGTGACCGACATCTTCACCGCCTCCGAACAAGAAATCATCGACGCGATGAAGCTCACCTGGAAATACCTGCGGGTAGTGATGGAGCCATCTTCAGCTGTCCCGCTTGCGACCATTATCAAGAACCCCGACACATTCCGAGGCAAGCGGGTCGGAGTGATCATCACAGGTGGCAACGTGGATTTGGACAAACTGCCCTGGCTCAACGGGTAAGGAGAAACAGGATGAATAAACCGATGAACATTGATCAGCTTGAAGTTGGCTACGACATCCCTGCCGCAATCGGTATGGATGAAAGTGAAATTCAGACGCCCTGCCTGATCCTCGATCTGGATGCCTTAGAGCGGAACGTCAAAAAAATGGGCGATTACGCCAAGGCCCATGGGATGCGCCATCGGGTGCATGGCAAGATGCACAAATCAGTGGATGTGGCGAAGCTTCAGGAAAGGCTGGGCGGTGCTGTTGGCGTTTGCTGCCAGAAAGTGTCCGAAGCGGAAGTGTTCGCCCGTGGTGGTATCAAAGACATTTTGGTGTCCAACCAAGTGCGCGATCCGGCCAAGATCGATCGTTTGGCACGCTTGCCTCAGTTGGATGCGCGTACGATTGTGTGCGTCGATGACATCGAGAATATCTCCGACCTGTCCGAAGCGGCGCAACGCCACGGGACCGATCTGGAAGTATTCGTTGAAATCGACTGCGGTGCCGGTCGGTGTGGGGTAACAACGACCGAGGATGTCGTTGCCATCGCCAAGGCTGCCGAAGCTGCGCCAAACCTGAAATTCACTGGCATTCAGGCCTATCAGGGCGCGATGCAGCACCTTGATACCTATGAGGCCCGAAAAGAGAAACTGGATGCCGCCATCGCTATGGTCGAAGACGCGTATGACGGCCTAAAGAGCGCTGGTATCGACTGCGAGCTGGTCTCGGGCGGTGGGACAGGATCGTATTACTTTGAGGCCAACTCAGGCGTGTATAATGAACTGCAATGTGGGTCCTACGCCTTCATGGATGCCGATTATGGCCGAATTCTCGATAAGGATGGCAACCGGATTGACCAAGGCGAATGGGAAAACGCGCTGTTCATTCTGACCAGCGTGATGAGCCATGCCAAAGCGGACAAGGCGATCTGTGATGCAGGTCTTAAGGCGCAATCAGTCGATAGCGGCCTGCCCTTCATATTTGGACGCGACGATGTGGAATACCTCAAATGTTCGGACGAGCACGGGGTCATCGGTGATCCAAACGGCGCGTTGAAGGTAAACGACAGATTACGGCTTGTACCGGGGCATTGCGACCCGACCTGCAATGTTCATGACTGGTACGTTGGTGTGCGGAACGGAAAAGTCGAAGCGCTTTGGCCAGTCTCGGCACGCGGCAAGGCCTATTGATCATAACAGGAAAGGCAGGCGGCTCAGGTCTCCTGTCTAACCGTAGATCATCAGTACTCACGAAAGGCAAAATAGATGATCATCGTTCCTGAAAAGGAAATCGGCGCTCTGCTGGGCCGCAACGAAAGCTACGAGGCGATCGAACAGGTATTTGCCGCAATGGCGGCAGGAGATGCCTATAATTTTCCAGTCGTGCGCGAAGCCATTGGCCATGCAGACGCGCTTTATGGCTTCAAGGGCGGATTTGATCGGGCGGGCATGACGCTTGGCCTCAAGGCCGGTGGATATTGGCCCAAGAATCTGGAAACGCACGGGCTGATCAATCATCAATCCACCGTGTTCCTGTTTGATCCTGATACGGGCCGGGTGAAGGCGATTGTCGGAGGCAATTTGCTGACAGCCCTGCGCACGGCGGCTGCCTCTTCCGTATCGATCAACCATCTGGCACGTAAAGACGCCAAGGTGATCGGCATGGTCGGTGCGGGTCATCAGGCTAAGTTCCAATTGCGTGCCGCGTTGGAGCAAAGAGAGTTTGAGAAGGTCATCGGCTGGAATCTGCACCCTGATATGCTGCCCAACATCGAAGAAGTCGCGTCTGAGGCTGGCCTGCCCTTTGAAGCTGTTGAATTGTCCGGCATGGTCGAGGCGGATGTGATCATCACGATTACATCGTCATTTGCGCCTACTCTGATGTCGGATCATGTATCAGACGGCACACATGTCGCCTGCATGGGCACCGATACGGTCGGCAAACAAGAAGTCGGGGTCGACCTGATCAACCGCGCCACTGTATTTACGGATGAGGTCGCTCAGTCCATCACACTGGGCGAATGTCAGCACGCAGTCGCCAGTGGATCGAAAACCGAAACCGATATCCGGCAGATAGGTGAAGTCATCAATGGCACACATCCCGGACGACAATCCGATCAAGAAGTCACACTATTCGATGGAACGGGCGTCGGGTTGCAGGACTTGGCCGTCGCAAGCGCTGTGGTCGAGCTTGCTGTTGAGCAAGGGATCGCGATCGAAGTGGATTTCTAGACAAATACGCGCGCTCCAATCGGGCGCGCGTTCATCTATTACGCTGGAAGAGCCGTTCAGCCCCGGATCACTTTGGCAAAGTTGTCAAAGATCGGCTCATTCGCACAAATTACTTCGCCATCTTCAAGCACGCTGCCTTCGGGGTTCAGCGCCTGAACGAACCCGCCTGCTTCTTTCACGATGATGATGCCCGCTGCCACGTCCCACGCGTTGAGCCGGCGTTCCCAGAAGCCCTCATAACGACCTGCGGCAACATAAGCCATGTCCAGAGCAGCCGCACCCCAGCGGCGCACACCAGCACAGGCTGGCATCAAACGGGCGAGATCCTGAAGGGTCGCAGGCAGGTCCGAACGGCCGCCGAATGGTAAACCGGTTGAGAAGATCGACTCGATCATACGGTGCCGTCCCGAGACACGAATGCGCATGTCGTTCATCCACGCACCCTCGCCTTTTTCGGCAAAGAACATCTCGTCCTTGGCTGGGTCATAGATCACACCGGAGACGATCTTGCCCTTGTGTTCGAGAGCGATCGAGACTGCCCAATGCGGCAGACCGTGCAGGAAGTTGGTGGTCCCGTCCAGCGGGTCAACAATCCAGCGGCGGGTCGGGTCTTCGCCATCAATCGCACCGCCTTCTTCGGCCAGCCAGCCATAAGTCGGGCGGGCACCCAGCAGTTCCTCTTTCAAAATTGCTTCGGCCGCAATGTCGGCCTTGGACACAAAGTCGCCTGCGCCCTTCATCGACACCTGCAGGTTCTCGACTTCACGAAAATCCTTGACCAGAGAACGCCCCGCTTTCCGCGCGGCTTTGATCATGATGTTGAGATTTGCACTGCCAACCATTTTAAATAGGCTCCTGTCCGGTCAAGCCGCGCGTATACTGGGGCAACGCGCCCTTGCCAAGAGGAATGATGCGCATGGCTGATCTGCGTCTGGCGCTATTGCGTCTGCAGCTTGCGCGCCTCAGTCCGGGCCAGTTTTACCAGCTCTTGCACAAAGGGTTTTTCAAGGTCCTCACTGCGAACTGCAGCATAGAGCCTGCGGGTGATCCCGTCTTTGGTCAGTGGGCGGGTTACATAGTCCGAATTGTACTTCACCTCACGCACGACCCAATCCGGCAGAACAGAAATACCTCGGTTCGACGCAACCAACAAAAGGATCACAGCTGTCAGTTCAACCTGACGGATTGTGGCTGGTTCAACACGAGCCGGGATTAGTAACTGGCTGAATACGTCCAGACGTGTCCGTTCGACCGGATAGGTGATCAGTGTCTGACCGCGAAAGTCCTCCGCATCTATGAACGGTTTATCAGCCAGCGGGTGCGAGGACGCCGCAACAAACACGGCTTGATAGTCAAAGAGTTCTATAAACTCGACACCCGGCAAATCTTCAGGGTCGGAGGAGACCACAAGATCTACTTCTTCCTTCTGCAAAGCAGGCAGCGCGTCGAACGCGAGACCTGGGCGAATGTCTACATCGACATCAGACCAGGATTTTCGGAAGGCTTCGAGCACAGGGAACAGCCATTCGAAACAAGCGTGACATTCGATCGCAATATGCATACGCCCGGTGCGACCGTCGCGCAGCGATGAAAACTCATCCTGCATTGCCTCGACCTGCGGCAGAATTTGCTCTGCCAGCCGCAACAGTCGCAGACCGGCCGCAGACAGTTTCATTGGCTTGGACCGGCGCAGGAACAATTCAACCCCGGCTTGATCTTCCAAGCCCTTGATCTGATGGCTCAATGCAGACTGGGTAATGTTTAATTGATCAGCAGCACGTGCCAAACCACCACATTCGTGGATGGCTTTGATCGTCCGCAGATGTCGGAACTCAATATGCATATGCTGCGTGACTCATGTTGTTGTTGAATAATATGAGTTTGTCTCACAACGCCTCAGGTGGCACAAGAGCGTAAATGACAGTTACGAGGCCATTATGACCAAGCCTGAGATCTCATTCGAATTTTTCCCGCCCCAGACGCTGGAGGCCTCGTTTCGCCTGTGGGATACGGTGCAGACACTGGCTCCGCTGAACCCTCGCTTTGTGTCCGTCACCTATGGCGCTGGGGGCACGACGCGCGAACTGACACGTGATGCGGTTGCAACCCTGCACAAATCTTCAGGCCTGCCCGTTGCCGCACATCTGACCTGTGTAGATGCCTCGCGTCAGGAAACCCTTGAGATTGCCGATGCGTTCGCACGCGCAGGCGTTCAGGATATCGTCGCGCTTCGCGGCGATCCTCCCAAGGGGCATGACCGGTTCCAGCCACATCCGGAAGGATTTGCCAATTCGGTCGAATTGATATCCGCGCTGGCAGAAACAGAAATGTTCAGTATTCGCGTCGGTGCCTATCCTGACATCCACCCCGAGGCACAGAACGCCCGAACCGATGTGGATTGGCTAAAGGCAAAACTGGACGCGGGTGCGGACGAAGCGCTAACCCAGTTCTTTTTCGAAGCCGAGACTTTTTTCCGGTTCCGGGATGCTTGCGAAAAAGCAGGCATTGATAAATCAATCGTGCCCGGAATTCTTCCAATCGAAAACTGGAAAGGGGCACGCAACTTCGCAAAACGCTGTGGAACCCGAGTACCCGAGTGGATCGAAAATGCATTTGAGAAGGCGATCCGCGACGATCGCGAAGACCTTCTTGCCACTGCGCTTTGCACCGAACTCTGCTCGGACCTGATCGAAGGTGGTGTGGACAAGTTGCATTTCTACACGCTCAATCGCCCTGAACTGACCCGCGATGTGTGTTTCGCATTGGGTATTACACCTCAGACCGAATTGCAGAACGTCGCTTGAACTTGTGGCCTGTCCGGTGGCAAATCTGTCGCTGGGCACACCCGCCACTACCGATGTGCGGCACGCCGATTAGAGCGCGGGCGACAATCCAGAATTGATTCCAGAAACTGTTGCTGGGATTAACGCTAATATCTAAGAAAATTTGACAATAATGTGATCGATGGCACTCTGAGCGCAGTGTAGTTTTAATGAGTGTTATCAGTATGGAGCCAGTGAGCAAAGTTAAGGCTCGGGCAGAAGCGTTGCAGGTTCTTGGCCTGCCTATCCACGCCAACGCAAACGACATCAGAGACGCCTGGCGCAATATCGCCTTTCATGATCACCCTGATCATACAGATGGTGACCATTCGGTTTTTTCCAAAGCCAAGTCGGCTTACGATTTTCTGCGTAGCGAGGGTCTGACCCGAAAGGGCGTGACGAGTTCGTCGACACCACGTCGTCCACGCCTAAAGAAACGTGTGATCGAACTGGACGCCGATGAGATCAAAGCTTGCCGTGATTTGCTGAATCCCGAATACGTGCTTTCAGATATGTCTGCGATTGACCACGCCGCGACAAGCGACGACCAAGACCAGTCATATGACCATGTGCCAGATGCAATCGGCTGTTTCGGACGTGACCTGACTTACTTCGTCGCGTCTTCTGTCTGTGAGGGTGAAAACCGAGTCGCCTTGCCAACATCGGTTCTGGCAAGTTGCAGAAAAACTGAAACCGAGATTTTGACATTTAAATCCAAAGTTGCGGGTTCGGGTGAAATTGTCGTTCCCGACCCTATACGCGAACGGAAGTTTCCCGGTGCCCGAAACGTTAGGATTCGGTTTGAAGCAGACCAGCAAATGCGGGATTTGTTTGAGTTGGCAGGGTGAAAGAACCTACCAGCAGAATAAGCCCGGCCGTTAAGGCCGGGCTTATTTTTTTCACCAATATCAGTTGGACACTGGACCTTCCGAAGTAAATTTCGGGATCACGCTGGTAGACGCCGCGTCGGGTTCGATACCCGGCCAGTTGCCTTCTGCCAAATTGATGTTGCCGGGAACGTCCTCTTCCCAAAAGCCGACGACTACATCGGTGATGTTCAGATACAGTTTGTCATCGACGATCCGCCACAGGTTCGGGTTGGCCGGAACCTTGCCGCCACGCGACACGCCATAGGCGCAGTGTCCATCATATTGCGGCGCATAATAGGCCGGATTTTCGAGAAACTTGTCGCGGTTTTCTTCAGTCGAAAATGCCCAGGTCGCACCGTTATAATCGGCAGTGATGTCAGACCGGCCGCGAACTGCCTCGGGCTGCGATTGACCAACGGCTACTTGATCCAAGTCGCGATAGGCAACGACGTCATACCCTGACACCGCAAATCCGGTACCATCAACATATTGATCTCCTGCGAATACAGGCATGGCGAAAGCCATCGTCGCTGCAAGGGTCAGTGCAAAGCGTTTCATGTGAATTGTCCTCATGTCCTATCGGTTTCTGGGCACCCGTGCTACGGGGCTGCCCAGACAATAGGTGTTTTTGGCCTCGCGCGAAGACCCACTCGCGCCGCTGTGAAAACGAATTGGGAATTGTGAGGTGTATCCGGGGGATTGTTACAAAATTCCCGCGGTGTTTGGGGTTGGACTCTGAGTTCTGCAATATTAGCTGTTGATTTAGCGGTCCATTGGCCAGCAACGCAGGAAAGGCATGATATGAGCGAACAATCCACCTATACCCCTCCTAAGGTCTGGACGTGGGACAGTGAAAGCGGCGGACAATTTGCCAATATCAACCGGCCAATTGCTGGGGCCACACATGATAAGGACCTTCCGGTCGGAAAGCACCCGCTGCAGCTTTATTCGCTCGCTACACCCAACGGCGTTAAAGTCACTGTGATGCTCGAAGAGCTGCTGGCTCTGGGCCACAGTGGGGCAGATTACAATGCCTGGCTGGTCAATATTGGCGAAGGCGACCAGTTTAGTTCGGGCTTTGTCGGGGCGAATCCTAACTCGAAAATTCCCGCGCTTTGGGATCATTCGGATGAAACACCTGTGCGCGTGTTCGAAAGTGCCTCAATTCTAATGCATCTGGCAGAGAAGTTTGGTGAGTTTCTACCCGCGAGTGGTGCGGAACGGACTGAAGTTATGAACTGGTTATTCTGGCAGATGGGCAGCGCACCCTATCTGGGTGGCGGCTTTGGCCACTTCTACGCCTACGCCCCCGAGAAGTGGCAATACCCGATTGACCGTTTCGCCATGGAAGCCAAACGCCAGTTGGACGTATTGGATCGGGAACTTGCTGAAAAGACCTATATCGCTGGCGAAGAATATACGATCGCCGATATGGCTATCTGGCCTTGGTACGGACAACTGGTTCTGGGCCGTCTATACGATGCGGCGGAATTCCTTGATGTCGAAAGCTACAAGAACGTAATGCGGTGGGCCAAAGCAATCGATGCGCGCCCAGCGGTTCAGCGTGGTCGGATGGTCAATCGCCCATTTGGCGAACCACACACTCAATTGCACGAACGTCACGACGCAAGCGACTTTGAGACGCGTACACAGGATAAACTAGAAGCGGCAGACTAACGCGCTTTGTTATTTCAGGATCGGGGGCCGCTCGGGGTTACTGC
The DNA here is from genome assembly GCF_056540425.1 of Ruegeria sp. AN6. NCBI lineage: Bacteria > Pseudomonadati > Pseudomonadota > Alphaproteobacteria > Rhodobacterales > Roseobacteraceae > Ruegeria > Ruegeria sp. AN6. The sequence goes on along the minus strand of NZ_JBQFWR010000002.1, from coordinate 126,918 downwards.
CCGGGGCGGCCCTTTCAACTTTCGGAGCCTGTGGCTGGGGTAAATCGAACCTAAGTCCGACCTTTGCCAGCGCGGCGGCTGCCGGATCCTCTGCTTCAAAGAATCCGACATCCAAAGCACCCGCCTCAATCCCCGAAAATGTCAGCGCCTCAGAAACGGCGCGCGCCAGAGCAGGCTGCGCGTTTTCAACTGCCGAGACAAATCCCAAAAGATGGCCCCGACCGCCATCATCCGTCTTCGTTCCCACTAGAAAAGCCGCAGTGGCGAGGCCTGCTGCAGTCGCCAGCTTGGTATCAAGTGCAGTCAGCAATTTATCTGGCAGACCGGCGGGCGGGCGAAATTCAGTAAGCCTCTGCTGCACTTCTTGCGGGCCGTGCTGCAGCGTGCTTTCCAACCAGCCCAATGCCTCGGTCGGGATCAACATCGATGACGGCGCGGTCTCAAGGTTCAGGCCCAAACCAATTCCTTGCCCTGACAGCATTCCGGATAAGACACGCCCGGACAGAGCAACATACGGAACCGGATGCCCCGCGAACTCTGCCAAACGTTCCTCAAGATCAAAGGCCAGCACGAAACGGCCATCAGCCACATCGAAGAGCTCAGGCGAAATATTCTCGTCCCTGGCCTCTTCCGACAGCATCAGGAACAGCTCGCTGTCGGCTAACCTTTCAAAGAAACGCAGCCGTGCTGAATCGTCTTCTGGCGCTGCAAGCATAGCGGCATGTGCAGCATCTAAAGCTGTAGTTTCAGTCATTCAGAACCTCTTGCACCCGTTGCCGAAGAACCGGCAAAAGATCGGCCTCAAACCAGGGGTTTTTCTTCAGCCAAGCCGTATTGCGCCAAGACGGGTGAGGCAAGGCAAAGACCCGCGGCGCATGGTCTCTCCAACGGCTGACGGTCTCGGTGACCGGCGTTTTCACACCCAGATGGTATTTGTGCGCGTGACCGCCAACGAGGATTGTCAGCGGCACCTCTCCCAGCGCATTCATCACTTTTTCATGCCATGTGCGCCCACATATCGGCGGTGGTGGCAGGTCGGCCTTACGCTCATTATATCCAGGAAAACAAAATGCCATCGGCACAATCGATACCCGCGAGCGGTCATAAAAGCCTTGTTCGTCCAGACCCAACCAATCCCTTAGGCGATCACCCGAAGGATCGGTAAAGGGCCTTCCCGACAGGTGCACCCGAGCCCCCGGTGCCTGACCCGCGATCAGAATTCGTGCACCGGAATGGAACCAGACAACCGGGCGCGGCTTGTGCGCGGTAGCCGTCTGCGCAAACCTGTCCGCGCAAAGTCGGCACTCTGCGATATCCTTAATTAGCGACTTCATCGGATTGAAACGTTCCCGCAATGAACACTCGATTAAGATAGGAATGAACACGGTCGGAGCCAACAGCACCTAACTTGGCAACACTTCAATGTCATATCGCGGGATCCGCATTGATCATTTGTTTCATATTTCGACATAATGTGGCCAACATGGACCCGTAGCACACACACCTTCGAGCCATAACAAAACAGTACGATGACAGGCCGCAAATGCTGGAATTCGAAAATGTCAGCAAGTCATTCTGGACCGGAACCCGCCGCAAAGTGATTCTGGATCAGGTGTCGTTCCGTGTCGAACTGGGCACCTCCCTTGGGGTCCTGGCCCCGAACGGAACAGGCAAAACCACATTGATCAATATGATGGCAGGGTTGGAAAAACCGGACGAAGGTGTAATTCGACGGGATTGCCGTGTGTCTTTCCCCATGGGCTTCACCGGGGGTGTCGCCAAACGCCTGTCAGCGCTCGAAAACGCGCGCTCGATCGCCAAGATCTACGGCATGGACCCTGATTATGTCGAAGCCTATTGTAAATGGCTGTGCAATCTGGGTGAGTATTTTGACCAGCCGCTTGGCACCTACTCGTCCGGTATGCGCGCCAGATTCACCTTTGCGCTGATGTTGGCTCTGGATTTCGACATGTATCTGATTGACGAAGGGATGCCCTCGACCACAGATGTGGAATTCAACAAGAAAGCCGGCGATATCCTGAAAGAGAAGCTTCGGACAACAACCTTGGTAATCGTGTCACACAATCCATCAACCCTCGAGAAATTCGCGCGCCAAGCTGCTGTTTTGGTGGATGGTCAGCTTTATATGTTTGAAACCTTGGAAGAGGCGAAGCAGCTCTATGACTACCAAGCCCAAGGCTAGAAAATACAACCCTGACCGCGCAGCGCGCGGAGCTGGCACTGCTGAGGCGCGCTCGGATGCGATCGATCGTATTCGCAAGGCGACTCAGGCCTCTGGTTCCGGCACAGACGCGCAGCAGCCGGGGACCGAATTGGACGCAATCAAGCGCGAAGGGTTAACCGGGCGGCAATTGCGGGTCGCCAGACGGCTTGCCCACAAGAATGGGTTGGCGGCAACCTCTGATTATGACGCAGTGCGACTGTTGCGTAAGAAAGGGATTGATCCGTTTCAGCGTTCCAATCTGCTAGATCTTGCAGCTTACGATCAACGCAATTCAACCGACGACAAAGCGACGCAAGATAACATTAAAATTCACTTGCCTCAGACAGCCAAAGAAACTCAAAAAAACCTGCCAGGTCCAGAGCTCAGCCCGGCCCAACGCCGCGAATATGAGATCGGGCAAATCCAGAAAGACATCGCCCGCAGACGGCGCCGCAAACTCGTTGCATTATTTGCGCGGCTAACGGCCTTTGTGATCCTGCCTACATTCATAGTGGGATACTATTTCTATCGGGTCGCGACGCCGATGTACGCCAGCGATTCCGTGTTTTCGATTTTGCAAGCCGACGGTGGAGGGGCCTCTTTCGGTGGCTTCCTCGCGGGGACACAGTTTGCAACTGCACAGGATTCGGTATCCACTCAAGAGTTTTTGGAATCCAAGGACGCGCTGGAACGCCTTGAACGGGATGTCGGGTTTGCTGAGTTCTTTCAGCAAGACAATATTGATCCGATCCAACGTTTGCCCTCTGATGCGACGCTTGAAGAAACTTACAAGCTTTTTAAGCGAATGATCACGATCGGGTACGACCCTAGTGATGGTGTCATTCGCATGGAGGTCGCCGCGCCCAGCCCTGAAATCTCGGTCGATCTATCCAATCGTCTGATCTCTTACGCTGAGGAGAGGATTAATGGCCTGACCGAGCTGAAACGCGAAGATCAAATGCGTGATGCATTGGCGGGCTTTGAAGCCGCGCAAGAAGCGCGCAGGCAGGCACAGGAAGACCTGATCGAATTGCAGTTGCAGGGTGCCATACTGGATCCGCAAAGCGTGATCGCCAGCTTGCGTGCCAGAATCGATCAGTTTGAAATTGAGCTGCAGGATAAAGAATTGCAGCTGGCCGCCCTTCTTGACAATGCACGGCCCAACAAAGCTAAAGTGGACGGCACGCGTGCAGATATTAAACGGCTGGAGGCCGTGCTGTCAGAATTGAATGCTGAGATGCTGGATGCTTCAGCAGGCGAAAATTCGCTGGCGCGTCTGAGCGTACGTATTCAGATGGCACAGGCCGATCTAGCGGCCCGAGATATGATGCTGCAAACGGCAATGCAGCAAATGGAAGCCACACGGACCGAGGCCAACCGGAAAGTGCGGTATCTGACCGTCTCGGTGAACCCTGTTGCCAGCCAGGAACCCAGCTATCCGCGCAAGTTCGAAAATACGATTTTGGCTTTCCTGTTATTTGCTGGTATCTACCTGATGATCTCGCTTACCGCGTCGGTCCTTCGTGAACAGGTATCCTCGTAAGACTCATGAAACATGTAAAAATCGCCGACCTCATGGTTGGCAACGACCTTCCGCTGACCATCATCGCTGGCCCTTGCCAGCTTGAGTCCGCCGAACACGCCCAGATGATCGCCGGCACCATGAAAGAGGCCTGCGACGCCGCAGGTGCGCAATATGTGTTCAAGGCCTCGTATGACAAAGCAAACCGGACCTCGCTTTCCGGCAAGCGTGGTATGGGCATTGATGCTGGGCTGAAGGTGCTGGACGACATTCGCAAAACCATGGGCATTCCGGTTTTGACCGATGTTCATACCGAAGCCCAATGCGCGATTACAGCCGAGGCTGTCGATATCCTGCAAATCCCTGCGTTTCTGTGTCGTCAGACGGACATGCTGCTGGCGGCAGGCAATACTGGAAAAGCGGTCAACGTAAAGAAGGGACAGTTTCTCGCCCCGTGGGAAATGCCCAATATCGTTACTAAGATCGAAAGCACTGGCAATCAGAACATCCTGCTGACCGAGCGCGGAACTTCGTTTGGCTACAATACGCTGGTCGCGGACATGCGGTCGCTGCCGCAGATGGCGCAAACCGGATATCCGGTCGTCATGGACGCAACCCATTCGGTGCAACAGCCCGGCGGCCAAGGCGGTTCCTCAGGAGGACAGCGTGAGTTTGCGCCAGTGATGGCGCGTGCCGCTGTCTCTCTGGGCGTCGGAGCCGTTTTCGTAGAAACCCATCAGGATCCCGACACCGCACCCTCAGATGGGCCGAACATGATCCATCTGGATCAGATGGGCCATCTGGTTGACACATTGATGCGATTTGATGCGCTGGCCAAAGAAAACCCAATTCAGATTTAACGATTGAGATTTGTAATGACCAAACCCTTCAGTGAGGTGACCCCAAACACCTGGAGTTTTCTGCGCGACCCGATGATCAAGCCCACGGGCTTTCGCGAATATGATGCGCGGTGGAAATACCCTGACGAGATCAACCTGCCGGGTATGACGGCTCTGGGACTGGGTCTGGGTACCCAGATGCAGAAACGCGGAATCGCACCGGTAATTGCGGTGGGCAATGATTATCGCGATTATTCCCTGTCGATCAAAAACGCGCTGATCGTTGGGCTTATGCAGGCAGGCATTCAGGTAAAGGATATTGGCCCGGCGCTCAGCCCGATGGCTTATTTTGCACAGTTTCATCTGGATGTGCCCGCAGTTGCGATGGTCACAGCCAGCCACAACCCCAATGGCTGGACCGGCGTCAAAATGGGTTTCGATCGCCCTTTGACACACGGGCCTGACGAGATGTCCGAACTTCGCGATATCGTTCTGAACGGCAAAGGCGTCGCGCACCCGGGCGGGTCATATGAATTCGTGGACGGTGTGAAAGAGGCCTATATCGACGATCTGGTCGGTGACTTCAAAATGTCCCGCCCGCTGAAGGTGGTCTGCGCCACCGGCAATGGAACTGCCGCTGCCTTTGCGCCCGAAATTTTCGAACGGATCGGTGTTCAGGTTGTGCCAAGCCACAACGATCTGGATTACACATTCCCCAACTACAACCCGAACCCCGAAGCGATGGAAATGCTGCATGACATGTCCGATACAGTCAAAGCCAGCGGCGCCGATCTGGCGCTTGGTTTTGATGGCGATGGGGATCGTTGTGGCGTTGTAGATGACGAAGGCGAAGAGATATTTGCCGACAAGGTCGGCGTCATTATGGCCCGCGATCTGGCCAAGATTTATCCGAATTCGACCTTTGTGGCCGATGTGAAATCTACCGGTCTTTTCGCCAGCGATCCCGAATTGCGGGCTCATGGTGTCAAAGCCGACTATTGGAAAACCGGCCACAGTCATATGAAGCGTCGGGTCAAAGAAATCGGTGCGCTGGCCGGGTTTGAAAAATCGGGCCACTATTTCTTGGCTGAGCCAGTCGGGCGCGGATATGACTGCGGGATGCGCGTGGCGGTGGAAATCTGCAAGCTGATGGACCGCAACCCAGATCAGAGCATGTCTGACCTGCGCAAGGCGCTGCCCAAGACGTGGTCAACACCCACCATGTCACCTTACGCAGCGGATACCGAGAAATATGATATCTTGCAGCGCCTCGTCGATAAGTTGGTCGCAATGGCCGATGCTGGCGAAAGCTTCGCGGGCCGAGCGGTCAAAGAGGTAGTGACCGTCAATGGCGCGCGCGTCATTCTGGACAATGGCAGCTGGGGGCTGGTGCGCGCCTCGTCGAATACTCCGAACCTCGTGGTGGTTTGCGAAAGCAGCGAAAGCGAAGACGAATTGCGGGCGATTTTCGCCGATATTGACGCTGTTATTCGCACCGAACCCGGCGTTGGCGAGTACGATCAGACCATCTAGCCCACATAACAAGGGCGCTGGTTTCAGCGCCCTTGATCGGTGCACTCAATCCCCACCCAGCAGTTTGAGAAGGCTTTTCTTGGCCTCGTCCTCCAGCTTGTCTTTAAGGGCATCCTCGATCTGACCGGTGTCCGTTACTGTGGTATCAAGTTCCTTCCCGACCTTTTCCAATACCTTTTGCTTGGCGTCATCTTCCAACGCTTTGACTTTGCCCTCTGCGGCAGCCTCAATCACTTTGGTGAGGTCCGGCTTGATCGACGGGCCACTCCATGGCCCCACGATTCGAACGGGTACCGATATCCCCTCGCCTGCATTGGCGCGTAAAGCCACCGGCGTAAACAGATAGTCGATATCGCGGGCACCAAGACCAATTCGGCCCGTGCCGTCCGCTCGAAAATTGTCCAGTTTCATCAATAAGTCGTCGTTGTTCAGATCACCATCTTTCATCGTGAAGCTGGCAGTGAGGCTATTGAAAACCGTTGTGCCGCCTGAACCCCCTCCGCGCCCCATAAGGCGGTCCAGATCCACCCCGGAAATGACCCCTTTCCCGACTTCAATATTCCCTTTGCCGCTCAGCGAACGCATGATCTGATCTTCATTCTGCCCCACACCCAGAAACTCTAGATGTCCTGACCCGGTTCCCGACAGGCGCTTGATATCCCCAAGCGTTACAAGGGCTTCATTGATATCGATATTATCGGCCGTCAGATTTCCACCGACCGACAGACCATTGCGATTATTGGCAACCACTTGGCCATTCAGATGCCCTGAAAAAAGCGACGCGGGATGCATTTTCAACACCGCTCTCGAACGATCAAGGTTGAGCGTCAGATCACTTTTGCCAAAGCGCATGCCTGGCAACGAAATCGAGTTCGCTTGCAGTCGGATCGTCCCGTTTGCGAGTGCCAGCGATGACGCATCTATTGTGGCTTTGGACCACCCGTCAGCCTCGGACCCGCTGCTTGATACGTCATCCCCACTTACATTGGACAAATCGAGATCGCCCGCTTTCAGGCGCGCCGTGATTTTTGGCGGATCAGAGATCTGAATATCCGCTTCACCCTCAAGCCGATTATTGTCGAGGACAGCAACCATTTTCCGCAGTGAAATCCGCCCGTCTCGGGTATAGGTCATCTGCCCGGATACATTCGCAACCCGGCCCAAGCCTTCGGGAACGGTGACACCTCCCTGACCAAATGCAGCCAACATCTTGTGTGTATTTTTTGCGGTGACAGTAGTCTTGCCGTCCATTTCTCCGGCCAGATTCACCCGGCCGGAAAACTGAATCCCTCCACCGGGTGCAGTCAGACTTAGTTCCAACGGGGTCACCACCCCGCTCGAGAACGCAGGCAGGTCAGGAATGTTCAGGTTAACCTTAACGTTGCCTCCGGGCACGGGCATGCTGGCCTGCATTTCCATCGGGGCAGTCACGTCGGGCCAACGGGCAGATAGATCAACATCGGCGAAATCCATGCTGACCGCGCCATTCTCAATGTAGATCAACCGTGCGTTCTGCAGTTCCAACTGTTCCAGAGTCACCGGCCGACTTTCAACCGCTTGCGCCGACGCACCGGTGTCAGATGAACTTCCGGGTTGGTGCAACTCCCAATTCCCGCGCCCATCCGAACGTTCCAAACGCAGTGTTGGATGATCGGCTAGCACTCTCTTGATCCGGATATCACCCGACAGCAGCGCCGAGGCATCGACCCCTACAGCCAGACTTTGAGCGCTCAGCATCGGCTCGGACCCGGCCCAGGGCGCATTGCCAAAGGTTACGCGACCGGTTTCCATGCCCAAAATAGGCCAGAAGGATAGTTTGACATCCCCAGACAGTTTTAATTCGCGACCAGTTTGTGCCTTGACCTGCTCAGCCAGGATTGCGGCAAGTTTGTCTCCTGGCATCAGCAGCAAGGCACCAATCACCAGCCCGAAGGCCGCAACCACGAGAACGAGAATACGAATGAGCCACTTCATGAGTTTGCCTTTCCGGCTTATCTGCTCTGGTACAAGTCAGCCCTGTGTGGGCAGGATTTGCAAGGGGAAGCATTCCCCTCTATATGCCCGGCCATGAGCACGAACCCACCGAACCTCCGCCCCGATCTGGCCCCCGAGGCCCGCATCGCCGAGACACCCCGCCGTGGTCAGCCAACACTTGGAATGGTGTCGCTGGGCTGTCCTAAAGCGCTGGTTGATAGCGAACGTATTCTGACCCGTTTGCGTGCCGAAGGTTACGGTATCTCGCCGGACTATGCCGGAGCTGATGCCGTAATTGTGAACACCTGCGGTTTCTTAGATAGCGCTAAGGCCGAGTCTCTGGATGCCATCGGCGAGGCGCTGGTCGAAAATGGCAAAGTCATCGTGACGGGCTGTCTGGGGGCCGAACCCGATTATATCCGCGAGCATCACCCACGTATTCTGGCGGTGACTGGACCGCATCAATACGAACAGGTACTGGATGCGGTTCATGCCGCGGTGCCCCCGGATCCGAACCCCTATGTCGATCTGCTACCGGCTTCGGGCGTGAAGCTGACGCCGCGCCACTACAGTTACCTCAAGATTTCCGAGGGTTGTAATCATAAGTGCAAGTTTTGCATCATCCCGGACATGCGCGGGAAGCTGGCCAGCCGCCCAGCGCATGCTGTGCTGCGCGAGGCCGAGAAACTGGTCGATAGCGGCGTGCGCGAATTGTTGGTGATCTCGCAGGATACCTCGGCCTATGGCTTGGATCGCAGATATGATCTGAATCCGTGGAAAGATCGCGAGGTGCGCAGCCATATCACTGATCTGGCGCGTGAGCTGGGCCAATTCGATGCTTGGGTGCGGTTGCATTATGTCTACCCTTACCCCCATGTGCGCGATCTGATTCCGCTTATGGCGGATGCGGGCTGTAACGTGCTGCCCTATCTAGACATTCCGTTCCAGCACGCGCACCCGGACGTTTTAAAGCGCATGGCCCGGCCGGCCGCAGGGGCAAAAACTCTGGAAGAGATTTCGGCATGGCGCGAGATTTGCCCCGATATCACCCTGCGTTCGACGTTCATTGTCGGATATCCTGGTGAAACCGAAGACGAATTCCAAACATTGCTCGACTGGATGGACGAAGCGCAATTGGATCGTGTCGGTTGCTTCCAGTACGAAAATGTCGATGGCGCCCGCTCAAACGATCTGCCAGATCATGTTCCAGTTGACGTAAAACAAGATCGGTGGGAGCGCTTCATGGAGAAGGCGCAAGCCATTTCCGAGGCTAAGCTGATGGCCAAAGTCGGGCAAACGATCGAGGTCATTGTAGATGACATCGATGATGAAGCCGCGACCTGCCGCACCAAGTCCGACGCGCCCGAGATCGACGGAAATCTGTTTATCGATGAGGGCTTCGAAAAACTGAATCCGGGCGATATCGTCACTGTCGAGGTTGACGAGGCCGGAGAATACGATCTTTGGGGACGTTTGTGTTCATCGGTGTGACCGAGACCCGGACTACAACAGCCCAAACAGAATCACGACCCAAGCAACACCAGCGGCAACAGCAGTAAGCGCCACTGCTGCACTTGCCGCGTCCTTGGCCTGCCCCGCCAGCACATGGTGGTCGGTCGAGGTATGATCGACTGTTCGTTCGATGGCTGTATTGAACAGTTCAGCCACCAATACCAGTATCCCGAGCGCAAGGATCAACGCTTTTTCAGCGGAATCGAGCGGAAGTAGGAATGCCAAAGCGCCTGAAACAAGATTTGCCCAGCCCCAGGCCCGAAACGAATATTCTTCGCGCCAAGTAGCTGATAGGCCCTGCCAACTCCAGCGAGTGCGATCTTTCAGGTGATCAAATAATTTTCGCATAGGCCTTTCCGATCAATTCCACCTGAACCGACGTTCGCGACCTGCGGCAGAAAGGCAAGAAAAAACCGCCTTTCGGCGGCGGCAGCGGCTTGAATGTGCAGGCGGTCCGAATATATGGACCGCCTGCGAAACGCTTATTGCGTGACCGGATTACACACGGTCTGACCCGCCTCGGTCGTGGCCAGTTCGTAGCCTGCCGAACAGCTGGGCGTGCCATACTTGTCATAGTCGGGTTGGATATAGACCGGGGTCGGTTCCTCTTGCTGCGAGCACGCAGTCAGTACAACGGCCGTGGCGCAGATAGCAGCAAATTTCAGTTTCATGTCCATCAATCCTCTATTACTTTTCTGATATTGCCCAGTTTTTCGGGGCCGGTATCAGAATAGGACCAAGAATTTCATATGGCAACCGAATCGATAACGCTTTCGTGAATTAAGGCGAATCCACGCTGGAAGGCGGATTTTCATTCGCAGACTACCTTTTTTGACAAAGAACCCTAAACTCTGACTTCGACGTTAGCTAAAGACGGAGTAGCCACATGTCAGACGCCCCGATCATAGCCCAGAAATCGCCCTATCCGGTCGAAGTGACCGAAGGAAAAACCTATTTCTGGTGTGCCTGTGGCAAGTCCAAGCGGCAACCATTTTGCGACGGTTCGCACAAAGACACGTCGTTCGAACCAGTAAAATACACGGCTGAGGCCAGCAAGAAGGTGTTCTTTTGTGGCTGTAAGCACTGCGCCAATCCGCCGTTATGCGACGGGACGCACAATAAGCTCTGACGGTCAGGCCAGATCGTTCAGAGCACTGGCATTGGCGCAAAATTGCGGTGCTGCAGATGCTTTTTTCTGCTGATCAGCAAGCCAAAACTGGCATTGCTCGCTGCATCCAGCACTACGGCAACGGGTCACCATCAGGGCGTATTCTTGAGGCGTGATCCTTCCCTCGGCCATTCCTTCGGTCAGGGATATCCCCATGCAGCGCGCCACCGATCGTGTCAGCCAAAAGTGTTTTTCGATCTCACCCAGTCGGGTTCGAGGATCGTGCTCAACCATTGCTTCCTACCTTAATGGCCGCAAACATTGCCCGATTTGGGCAGGCGACTGGTGCCTTCTCTACATTTTCGTTCTTATGCAACCAGTCAGTACAGGCGTGCGCCCATTCGCAACCACGGCATGCGTGGATCATCTGAGCCCAGTCTTGCTGCTCCAGACGCCCATTCCGATGTGCCGCCACAACATCTGCGCCAATTGCCCGCGCCATTCTCTGAACTAGATGGAAATGCGGCATAATCCGCCCAAGTTGCGGCATGAACATGCTCCTCCTTTATGGCGCTAGCCTGTTCAACAATTCCTGGTTACGGCAGTATTCCGGTGCACTGCCCAAGTCGGTGCCCTGGTCCAAAAGGGCCGCGCAATGCCCCGGATTTGGGCATTGGGCACAGCGCAGTACTGCGTCCGAGATTTCATCAAATCGCAAGGCACCGTCAATCGCGGCCTCCTGCAGATCAACCCCGAGCGTTGTAGCCATCTCATCCATCAGACCTGCGTGATATCGCAGTGTTGCTCGGTCAGACATGCGTTTCCCTTTCTTTGCTCGCTGAAGAAAAGGTAGCCCATGCATCAAACGATGCCTTTGACTCAGGTCAATGCCCGGCTTCTAACTGGTCCAGATACACTCGGGTGGCATCTTGTACCCGGCGGAACCTGTCTCCACCCAGTTTCTTGCCGCCATACCAACGCGTCACGATTATGACGTGATCCGAAAGACCCGCGCGCTCCATCATCCGCAAAATGACCATCGCGGCACCGGATTCTCCGTCGTCGGCCTTAAGCGCTCCGGTTGGCAACATCGCGGCCCAGGTGTTATGAGTTGCCTTGGCATAAGCCTTGTCGGATTTAAGCTCTGCTAGCACTGCATCAACATCGGAACGGCTGGTTACCTTTGCACCGGTAACTGCATATTTCGACCCGCGATCGCTGAGCACCACGCCCAATCGGTCTAGCTGAATCATTATCGCAATCCCAACTGGCGGGCCGTTTGCAGAACCGCCTCGACCCGTTCAGCATTTGGCGGGTGTGTCGCCAAGAAACGGTCACCCGGATCTGGAATTCGCTGGAAAAAAGCCATTCCAATCATTGGATCATATCCTGCCGCATGGGTGATTTTTGTCCCCAAACGATCCGCCTCAAGCTCGAACACGCGCGTATAGTTCTGCACCCCGACCTCGGCACCCAGAGCCTGTGCACGCTCAATTCCCGCATCATCTGCACCTTGCTTGCGGGCGAGTTCGCCAAAAATGCGCGCGCTGTCCTTGGCATTTTTCGTTTGTCGGGCGATGTGACCCAGAATGTGATGGGCTGCTTCATGCCCCATGACAAAAGCCATCTCTTCCGCATTCTCTGTTGAATCAATCATCGGCCGCGTGAATATGATCAACGGTCGCCCGTCCTCGTCCAGCGTCTGGAATGCATTTGCTGGCGCTCTTGATGACAGATCAACCAGAATGGCAAAATCACAATTGGCAGAACGTGCCTGGCGGCGGCATTCCTTTTCAGCCGACGCTGCAACCGCGCGGCTGACCTGCTCGAATTCCCGTGCCTTCTCGCGAAGAGCCGGTGATGAGGGTTGCCATTCCGCTGCCGGAATCGCGATTACGGACGAAGAGCCGCAAGCCGCCAACAGCAAAACCAGCGACAAGGCAAAACCGCGCATTCCTATTCCTTTCAGTCAACCTGTCGGCAGACAAGCATAACGCGCCCAACTTGCCTGGGCTACTGCCGAATGCCGCTGCAACGGGTTGCATTGCGATCTCTGCCTAGGCACTGTGCCGATATGTTTTCAATTGAACACGAATTCGACTCGACGGTCATTACTCTGGTGGACGAAGGTGTCAAACCTTTGCAAGAGGACGTCGTCATCAACAACTTTGCCGAGTGCGTCACGCTTGAGCAGCTGGACCCCCGAACTGATCAGATACAAAAAATCACCCTGTCACCTGAGCAGGTACGCGATCTGGCGGCGGCTTTGGATTTGCCCGAAGGCGTCTATCAGATTCGTGAGAGCGACGATTTAATTAAATAGCGGTTCCCTTCCGTCTCTTTATCTGATCTCAGGCTGCCTTTCCGATTGAATTAGTCACCTTTTAGGGGGCAATTTGCCCTTGAAAGAAGATGGCATGCCTCCGACATAAGCACTGCCCATGTGAAGGAAGTTAACATATGTCCCTGAAAAACCAAGCTGCGTTGGATTTTCTGCAGGTGCGCCGATCGCGCCCAGCTAAGACGCTTGTGGCACCAGCCCCGACGCGGGAAGAGTTGATGCCTTTGCTCATCGCTGCCGCGCGCAGTCCCGACCACGGAAAGCTTGAGCCCTGGCGCTTTGTCGTTATCGAACATGGGGCCATGCAACGTCTTGCGGCGCTGACCGAAACCTGCGGTCTGGCCATGGGCAAAAGCGCCGAAGATATCGCCAAGGCACGCAGCCAGTTCGACATGGGCCATCTGGCCGTAGCTGTCATCGAAGTGCAGAAACCTTCCGAAAAGATCCCGGCAATTGAACAGACCTATTCGGCAGGCGCCGTTTGTCTGGCATTGTTGAACGCGGCATTGGCTGCGGGTTGGGGCGCGAACTGGCTTTCAGGCTGGCAGTCCCATAACCGCAGCTTTTGCGAGCAAGGACTGGGGTTGTCCAAAAATGAGAAAATAGCAGGCTTCATCCACATTGCGACTGAAGGGACTGCCCCTCCCGAGCGACCGCGCCCGGATGTAACTACACTGACGCAATGGGTCTCAGAATGATCATCGTTCAGTCATTTCTGCAGGCTCTGGGACAGATCGGCGACCCAAGATTTCGCAAGGTTCTTCTGTTGGGTGTTGGCCTGACCTTCGCGCTGTTGGTGGCTGCATATGCCGGCTTTTTGTGGCTGATAAACGCACTGGTCGGCGATCAGGCCACCCTGCCGATATTGGGTGAGGTGACATGGCTGAACGATCTGCTCAGTGCCTCCTCGTTCTTGTTGATGATGGTGTTATCGGTATTCCTGATGGTCCCCGTCGCCTCGGCCATTACCTCGATGTTTCTGGACGAGGTCGCGCAGGCGGTTGAGGACAGGCACTATCCCACTCTACCTCCTGCCACTCGCATCCCATTCAGCGACGCCCTGCGGGATACGCTCAGCTTTTTGGGGGTTTTGATCGTCGCCAACCTGCTGGCGCTGATCCTCTATGCGTTCTTCACCCCATTCGCGTTGTTCATTTTCTGGGGCATGAACGGGTTTCTATTGGGGCGAGAGTATTTCACGTTGGCCGCCATGCGTCGACTGGGGCGCGAAGGTGCACGGAAACTGCGGGCAAAACATGCAACAACGATTTGGGTCGCAGGCATCCTTATGGCAGTTCCGCTCTCGGTTCCGCTGGTCAACCTGCTGATCCCGATACTAGGTGCCGCGACCTTCACCCATATCTACCACGGCTTATCGAATGACCGACGCTAATTTAGCCGCGTGGTTCCAGTTGGTTCAGCCAATCAAAATCCCTTACGCTGATCAGTCCCGATATGATGATGCCTGCAATGATCGCCCACAGAACCACTGAAATCCCGGTCGTGATCCACAGCTTCTTCTTCATGTGATGAACTTCTGGCGCACCGGCATGGGTTCCCGGAACAATATCGCCCAGATCACCCTGTGTTTTGATGCGAATCGGCAGGACCACAAGCAGGGTCATAAACCAGATAACTGCGAATAGAACAAAAGCTGCAGTGATGGTCATAGGCGTTAAACCTGTTCCAGCTCGACCAGGCAGCCGTTGAAGTCTTTTGGATGCAGGAAAAGAACTGGTTTGCCGTGCGCACCGATTTTGGGCTCACCCGAGCCTAAAACCCGCGCCCCTGTCTCTTTCAGATGATCGCGGGCCGCGATAATGTCTTCGACCTCGTAGCAGACATGATGGATACCACCTGAAGGGTTCTTTTCCAAAAACCCATTGATAGGGCTGTTCTCACCCAATGGATACAAGAGTTCAATCTTGGTGTTGGGCAATTCGATGAACACCACGGTGACCCCATGATCTGGTTCATCTTGAGGTGCGCCGACCTTGGCACCCAGCGCATTGCGATACTGGGCCGAGGCAGCCTCGAGGTCGGGAACAGCGATGGCAACGTGGTTCAGGCGACCGATCATGGGACTCTCCTTCATTCTGCGCTGCGGCGGTTATGGGGGTTGTCCGGCTAAAGGGCAAGTGCGCCAAAACGCGCGTTAACCCTGTATTAGCCAGAAGTTCCTAGCGTGAGATATCTGCTAATCAGGAGTTCTGCCATGGACGATTCGGAACCTTTCGCTTCTCCGGCGTTGCCAACCAAGATTCGGCCACTACTGGGCCAAACCATCCTAGTGGTCGAAGACAGCCGCTATGCTTGCGACGCGATACGCTTGATGTGCTTGCACAGCGGAGCGCGTATTCGGCGGGCGAATTGCCTGAAATCGGCGCGGCGGCATTTGCAGATCTACCGACCTTCGGTCCTGATTGTTGATATGGGTCTTCCCGATGGTTCGGGCGCAGATCTGATTGCCGAGTTGACCCATGAAGTTCCCCGAATCGGCGTCATTCTTGGGTTGTCCGGCGATGACAACGCCCAATCACTTGCCCTGCGTGCAGGGGCGGATGGCTTTCTGGCCAAACCCCTCAAATCGGTTGCTTATTTCCAGAAAACTATTCTTGCGCTTTTGCCGGAAGACCGGCGCCCCAGTGACCTTGGCACGGTCAAAGACGATATCATTCACCCGGACCCGTTGGCGTATCAGGACGACATGGCCCATATCGCCGATGTGCTCACCGGGCCGACGGACCAACGCACGCTAGACTATGCCACGCAGTTTCTGCAAAGCGTTGCACGAGATGCGAATGACACAACGCTTGCAGAGGCGGTGCATGAGCTTGCGCGGTCGCAATCCAAAGGTGCCCCGATGACAGCACAGACCGCAAGAGTCGCAGGCCTTGTGCAAGACCGCCTGGAAGGACAGGAGGCAATCTGACGTGCTGACTGCCTACTTCTTAACGGCCTCGATCCTGAGTGTATGGCTCTATCGCCGAACACGATTTACCGCTAAAACCATCCGCCGCAAGCGGCGAAACCATGGGAGCCCGTTCGACTGAACCGTGGCAGGTACTTCTACAATACGCGACCAATCTCGCAATCATCGCTGAGTGTTTGGGTCTTTGCCACCAGCAAGACAAAAGCTGCCCGCTCAAGGCGAGCGGTTGGCTTTAGTCCTGTGGAATGATCCTTAGACCCAACTCCATCAGCTGATCCGATGTCGGATCAGAGGGAGCATCCATCATCAGGTCTTCGGCGCGCTGGTTCATCGGGAACATCATCACCTCGCGGATGTTGGCCTCATCCGCCAACAGCATCACGATCCGGTCGATACCAGCGGCGCAGCCACCGTGCGGCGGGGCGCCGTAGTGGAATGCGTTGAACAAAGCGCCAAAGCGGGATTTGACTTCGTCTTCGCCGTACCCTGCCAGTTCAAAGGCCTTCAACATGATCTCGGGCTTGTGGTTCCGGATCGCACCCGACACCAACTCGTAGCCATTGCAGGCCAGATCATACTGATACCCACGTACGTCCAGAGGGTTGCCCTGCAAAGCTTCCATTCCGCCCTGCGGCATCGAGAACGGGTTGTGTTCGAAATCAATCGCGCCGGTTTCTTCATCCTGCTCGTAGATCGGGAAGTCCACGATCCAGGCAAAGGCAAAACGGTCTTTTTCAGTCAGACCAAGCTCTTCGCCAATCACATCCCGCGCTTTGCCAGCGACCTTTTCAAAGGCCTTCGGTTTACCGCCCAAGAAGAACGCCGCATCACCGACGCCCAGACCCAATTGCTGACGGATAGCCTCGGTGCGTTCGGGGCCGATGTTTTTGGCCAGCGGACCTGCGGCTTCCATACCTTCGCCCTGATCCCGCCAGAAAATGTAACCCATACCGGGCAGACCTTCTTTCTGGGCAAAGGCGTTCATACGGTCACAGAACTTGCGGCTACCACCACCTGGTGCAGGGATGGCGCGGATTTCGGTGCCTTCCTGCTCTAGCAGCTTCGCGAATATCGCGAAGCCAGACCCGCGGAAGTGGTCAGAGACCACTTGCATTTTAATAGGATTGCGTAGGTCGGGCTTGTCGGTGCCGTACCACAGGGCCGAGTCCTTGTAGGAGATTTGCGGCCACTCCTGATCGACCTTGCGGCCACCTCCGAACTCTTCGAATACACCGGTTAGCACGGGCTGGATGGTGTCGAACACGTCCTGCTGCTCGACAAACGACATCTCGAGGTCAAGCTGGTAAAAATCGGTCGGCGAACGGTCAGCGCGCGGGTCTTCGTCGCGGAAGCAGGGTGCGATCTGGAAATATTTGTCGAAACCCGACACCATGATCAGCTGTTTGAACTGCTGCGGCGCCTGCGGCAACGCGTAGAATTTGCCCGGGTGCAAACGCGACGGCACCAAGAAGTCGCGTGCGCCTTCGGGTGAGGATGCCGTAATGATCGGCGTTTGATATTCGCGGAAGCCTTGATCCCACATGCGGCGGCGCATTGATGCAACAACGTCCGAGCGCAGGGTCATGTTCTGCTGCATCGCCTCGCGACGCAGGTCGAGGTAGCGATAGCGCAGACGGGTTTCCTCGGGGTATTCCTGATCGCCGAACACCATCAACGGCAGTTCATCGGCAGCGCCCAGAACTTCCAGCTCGCGCACGTAAACCTCGATTTCGCCTGTTGGCAATTTCGGGTTAATGAGATCAGCGTCGCGGGCTTTGACAGTACCGTCGATGCGGATACACCATTCGGACCGCACCTTCTCAAGCTCAGCAAATGCCGCACTGTCGCCATCGCACAGAACCTGTGTCACACCGAAATGGTCGCGCAAGTCGATGAACAGCACACCGCCGTGATCTCGAACCCGATGCACCCAGCCAGACAGGCGGACGGTTTCACCGACATTGGCGGCGGTCAGAGCGGCGCAGGTGTGGCTGCGATAGGCGTGCATGGATCATATCCCTTCGGGCGCAGAATTCGTCGCGCCGATACACCCCTTTGGGCTAGGAAAGTCAAGGCGGGTCGCGCCGTCAAAACGGCCTTTGCACGTTGCCCGAGTAGAAATAGACACCAAGCCCAGCCGCAAAGATAATATTGCCGGCAATTGCATGCAGAAGAACAGCATAGAAGAATGACCCTCGCTTGCGATACGCCCAGGTGAACAGAAGGCCCCCGGCGAAGGTCATGATCGCGACGACCCAGCTCCAATACATCAGGTGCGCAAGCGAAAACAGCCCGGCGTTCAGCAAATAGGCCGCCTGCCCTTGGGGCAAGATCGAATGATAGCGCCGGAAAAAGAGCGAGCGGAACAGCAGCTCTTGCGGCAGAGCGGACAGCAACGGGTAGCCGATCCAAATGAATATCAGCATCTCCGGGCGATACAGCAGAAGAGCAAAGGCTGCATCTGGTCGTGCCCACAATACTAGGGCGGAACAGAAGGCAGCCATGAACAGGGCAAATGCAACGACTTCCGTCCACGACCAGTTTCGCCAACCATATCGAAGCTCGGCCCAAGAGAATCCGGGCGTATCCTGCAGCAGCAAAATGCCGAGGCCGGTAAACGCAAAGAGAGAAGGAAACATCCAGCTAGGCGGGAACAAAGTCGCGATCAGGACCGGGACGGCGACATAGAATAGTATGAACTCGATCCTGAGGCGTTGGTTGGTTGCTGGGGTGTCCACCCACTCGGTGTTTTTGCTCAATGTGCTACAAGCTCCGCCCGGATCAGCCCCCGCAGGGAATTTCCAAAGTAGATAGACTGTGCATTTTGAAGATCGGTCAAGGTTAGAACAGCTTCGGTAACTTGTTTATTATCCAGTAATTCCTCACGCAGAACTCCGGGAAGCAATCCGCATTGCAGCGTTGGCGTCAGTTGCGTTCCATCCGGCATGGTCAGGAACAGGTTCGTTATGGTGCCTTCGCATAACTCATCCCGTTCGTTCAGAAACAAAAGCTCATCAACACCGGCCGACAAGCCCGCGCGCGCAATGTCATAAACGGTCCTTCGGGTCGTTTTGTGACGCAGCCAGATATCCGATGAAGAGAGCCTCTGTTTGGCCAGATCCACGCGCCAGACGGGCGGATTGGCGGCCAGCCCTCCGGTTGTCAGGTCAAATTTACCATCCGTGTCCAGGGTCAAACGGCAGCGCAATGCAATCTCACCCGAACTCGCGTCCAGTATCATCCGCGCGGCGGTTCGGTCAAACGCAATCCCCAGCTTCTCAGCTGTGCAGGCCATGCGGGACAGATGTCGATCGAGGCGAACAAACCCCTGACCCGGCCTGTAGGCCAAAGTTTCGATCAGACGGAAATCAGGCTCGGTTGGTGGGCGAAGCGGGCTTTCCATAGCGCCTCCTCATATTCTGAAGGGGCAGTGCTGTCCCAGACCAGCCCACCGCCGACGTTCAGGGTCGCTTTGTCGTCTTCAACCATAAGAGTGCGGATGGCCACGTTGAATTCAGATCGCCCATCCGGTGCTGCCCAGCCAATGGTGCCGCAATAGGCATCGCGGGGCCACGGCTCAAGATCAGACAGGATTTCCATCGCCCTGATCTTAGGTGCCCCAGTGATCGAGCCGCACGGGAAGAGGGCTGTCAGAATATCCGACAACCCGACGCCGACATGCAATTGCGCCTGCACCAGCGAGACCATCTGGTGCACGGTTGCATAGGTCTCGACCTTGAACAGCTCGGGCACTTTTACCGACCCGGCCAAAGCCACCCGGCTGATATCATTGCGTAACAGATCAACGATCATCAGATTCTCAGCCCGGTTCTTTCCGTCTGACGACAAGAAAACGCGGCGGCGTTCGTCTTCGACCGGGTCTTCGCTGCGCGGTTGGGTGCCCTTCATCGGGCGCGTTTCGATCCGACCTTCGGCATCGGTGCGGAAGAACAGTTCAGGAGATCGGCTTAGCAAGTCGGGCAAGCCATCCTGCTGGACCAATGCGCCATGACCAACAGGCTGGCCCGCCGCCAGCGTAGCGTAAAGCGCGGCGCTGCCCCCGGTCACTTCAAGGTCTATCGGGAAAGTGAGATTAGCCTGATAGATGTCCCCAGCACCGATGGCGTCATGCACCAATCGAAAGGCTTGGGTGTAGCGCGCCTCGTCCCAACGAGGTTCAAACTCGGTGATACCGCCAGTATTTTGTGACAGGCCAACGCGATCCGGTTCATCAAACACCCCGAAACACAACAACGGCAGGCGACGACCTGCTGGCAATCGATCCGCGAGTCGTGGTTCCAGCACATAGCCAAGTTCGTAACTTGCGTATCCTGCCAGCCAAGCCCCATCCGCACGCACCTGATCAAGCGCCGCCAGAGCCTGGGGCACCTCTTCCGCGTTGTCCGCGCGGATAATCCGGATTGGACGCTCGAAACGAGTTCCGCGCCCGGCTGGTCCTTGATCGAAACGAATACGCAATTGCATCCTCATTTGCCGTGCTGCGCGGTATAGAGAATAGCGCGCCGAGGGAAAGAGGGGAAAGCGGCAATTTTAAACCCATTTCCGATAGCTCTTGCACCTTTTCGCGCGGTCCCTATAACGCAGGACAATTTGGGCGCTGGGGCGGTGCCCTGACTCGCGGACAATCGAAGGAACAAGGCCATGCCGAGAAGAACCGACATCCAGTCGATCATGATCATCGGGGCGGGGCCCATTGTTATCGGTCAGGCGTGCGAGTTTGACTATTCCGGTGCACAGGCTTGCAAGGCTCTGCGCGAAGAAGGCTACCGGGTCATTCTGGTGAACTCGAACCCGGCCACGATCATGACCGACCCCGGTCTGGCCGATGCCACTTATATCGAGCCTATCACACCCGAAGTTGTCGCCAAGATCATCGAAAAAGAACGCCCTGACGCCCTGCTGCCCACAATGGGCGGGCAAACCGGCCTAAATACTTCGTTGGCACTGGAAGAGATGGGCGTGCTGGACGAGTTCGGTGTCGAGATGATCGGCGCCAAACGCGACGCCATTGAAATGGCCGAAGACCGTGCTCTGTTCCGCGAAGCAATGGACCGGCTGGGTATCGAAAACCCCAAGGCCGAAATCGTGACCGCGCCCAAGGATGAGGACGGCAAGAAGGACCTCGACGCGGGCGTGGCGCTGGCGCTGGACACGCTTGAAACCGTGGGCCTGCCCGCCATCATTCGCCCCGCTTTCACGTTGGGCGGCACCGGCGGTGGTGTGGCATATAACCGCGAGGACTACATCCATATTTGCCGCTCGGGCATGGATGCCTCGCCCGTGGGTCAGATCCTGATCGACGAAAGCCTGTTGGGCTGGAAAGAATATGAGATGGAGGTGGTGCGCGACACCGCCGACAACGCCATTATCGTCTGTTCCATCGAAAACGTCGATCCGATGGGCGTGCACACAGGTGACTCGATCACAGTGGCCCCTGCCCTGACGCTTACCGACAAAGAATACCAGATCATGCGCAATCACTCGATTGCCGTGCTGCGTGAAATCGGCGTCGAAACGGGCGGCTCGAACGTGCAATGGGCGATTAACCCGGATGACGGCCGCATGGTCGTGATCGAGATGAACCCCCGCGTTTCCCGGTCGTCCGCGCTGGCATCGAAAGCGACGGGTTTCCCGATTGCAAAGATCGCCGCGAAACTGGCCGTGGGCTATACGCTGGACGAATTGGACAACGACATCACCAAAGTCACACCGGCCTCGTTCGAGCCGACCATCGACTATGTCGTCACCAAGATCCCGAAATTCGCCTTTGAAAAATTCCCAGGTTCTGAGCCCTACCTGACCACTGCAATGAAATCGGTGGGCGAGGCCATGTCGATCGGCCGCACGATCCACGAATCGATGCAGAAGGCCCTGGCGTCGATGGAGTCGGGTCTGACCGGCTTTGATGAGATTGAAATCCCCGGCCTGAATGTAGGTGTTTGGGAAGAAGCCGACGACAAAGCTGCCGTGATCAAGGCAATCAGCCAGCAGACCCCAGATCGTCTGCGCACCATTGCCCAAGCCATGCGCCACGGCCTGACTGATGATGAGATTTTCGGCGTCACCAAGTTCGACCCGTGGTTCCTGGCTCGCATCCGCGAGATTATCGAGGCCGAGCGTAAGGTTCGTAAAGACGGCCTGCCGGTGACCGAGGACGGTATCCGCAAACTGAAAATGCTGGGCTTCACGGATGCGCGCCTCGGCAATCTGACCGGCCGCGACGAAGACAATGTTCGCCGCGCCCGCCGCAATCTGGGTGTGAATGCTGTCTTCAAACGCATCGACACCTGCGCCGCTGAGTTCGAAGCGCAGACACCCTACATGTACTCGACCTACGAGGCCCCCATGATGGGTGAGGTTGAGTGCGAGGCGCGCCCGAGCGACCGCAAAAAGGTCGTCATCCTTGGTGGTGGTCCGAACCGGATCGGCCAGGGGATCGAGTTCGATTATTGCTGCTGCCACGCCTGTTTCGCTCTGACCGAAGCGGGCTATGAGACCATCATGATCAACTGCAACCCCGAGACGGTTTCAACCGATTATGACACCTCTGACCGGCTGTATTTCGAGCCGTTGACCTTCGAGCACGTCATGGAAATCCTGACAAAAGAACAGGAAAGCGGCAGGCTGCACGGTGTGATCGTTCAGTTCGGCGGACAGACCCCACTGAAACTGGCCAACGCGCTTGAAGCTGAAGGCATTCCGATCCTTGGCACCACTCCAGACGCCATCGACCTTGCCGAAGACCGCGAGCGGTTCCAGGCGTTGGTCAACGATCTGGGCCTGAAACAGCCGAAGAACGGCATTGCTTCGACTGATGAGCAAGCGCTGGAGATTGCCGAAGAGATCGGATTCCCGCTGGTGATCCGCCCGTCCTACGTTCTGGGTGGTCGCGCGATGGAAATCGTGCGCGATATGGATCAGCTGCGGCGCTACATCAACGAGGCCGTGGTGGTCTCGGGCGACAGTCCTGTGCTGTTGGACAGCTATCTGGCCGGTGCGGTCGAACTGGATGTGGACGCGCTGTGCGATGGCACCGATGTGCACGTCGCAGGCATCATGCAGCACATCGAAGAGGCTGGCGTCCACTCGGGCGACTCGGCTTGTTCTCTGCCGCCATATTCGCTGTCCGACGAGATCATCGAGCAGATCAAAGAACAGGCGTTTAAACTGGCCAAGGCGCTGAATGTCGTCGGCCTTATGAACGTCCAGTTCGCGATCAAGGATGATGAGATTTACCTGATCGAAGTGAACCCCCGCGCCTCGCGTACCGTGCCCTTTGTAGCTAAGGCGACGGACAGCGCGATTGCATCGATTGCCGCACGCGTAATGGCAGGTGAAAAACTGGCGGATTTCCCCAAACGCCCACCTTACAAGACAGTAGACGACACCAAGATCGCCGACCAGATGACTCTGGCCGACCCGAACATGCCCTGGTTCTCGGTCAAAGAGGCGGTACTGCCCTTTGCCCGTTTCCCCGGCGTCGATACGATACTCGGCCCCGAGATGCGTTCAACCGGAGAGGTCATGGGCTGGGACCGCGACTTCCCACGCGCTTTCCTGAAGGCGCAAATGGGGGCGGGTATGGTGCTGCCATCTTCGGGTCGTGCGTTTATTTCGATCAAGGATGCAGACAAGGGTCATGCAATGCTTGAGGCCGCTCAGGTTTTGACAAAGCAGGGCTTTTCGCTTGTCGCAACACGCGGCACGCAAAGCTGGCTTGAAGAACAAGGCGTTACCTGCGAAGTAGTCAACAAGGTCTATGAGGGCCGACCCGACGTCGTCGACATGCTGAAAGACGGTCAGGTTCAACTGCTCATGAACACAACCGAAGGCGCGCAAGCGGTCGAGGACAGCAAGGCCATCCGCTCTATCGCGCTCTATGACAAGATCCCTTACTACACCACCGCCGCCGCAAGCCACGCTGCAGCGCTGGCAATAAAGGCGCAGGCCGAAGAGGATGTTGAAGTGAAGTCGCTACAGGGCTAAATCCTGGTAGAACCTCTTGCGATTTGACCCCGGCTCAGGCTGGGGTCTTTCATTTTTACTTCCCCTTTGCATCAGGCCTCCACATGATGATGACAAAGGGGGACTGCTTATGGATCTCTATACGACATACGGAAGTAATGACTTACCACGGGCGATCCGTTTTTATGATGCGATCTTTGCGGTTTTCGAACAACCACGCCTGCCCGGGTGGATCGATGGCTGGGCCGGATGGGGCACCGATCCCCACAGTGGGACTGGTTTTTGGGTCTGCAGGCCGTTCGACGGTGCGCGCGCCAGCATCGGAAATGGCACGATGATCGCCTTCCCAGCGCAAAACGCCAATCAGGTCCGGCGGTTCCATGCCACTGGTCTGGAAAACGGCGGCACAGACGAAGGAAAGCCAGGCGTGCGACCCCACTACGAGCCCGGTTTCTATGTTGCCTATCTGCGTGATCCTGATGGAAACAAGCTATCCTGCTTTTACTACCATTATGATCCCGAGAAGGATGCGGGCGACTGATCTTATCGCCCGCGACCTTATCAACTGGTCGCCAATCTCCGTTTTTCTTCGCAGGTGAAGAACAATAGGTAGAAGACGGGCGCAGCAACCATGGTCAGGATGGTGGCGAAGGCCAGGCCGCCCATGATCGTGACCGCCATCGACACAAAGAACGCATCGGTCAGCAACGGAGCCATCCCCAAAATGGTCGTGATCGCGGCAAGCATCACAGGTCGCAAACGCGAGACCGAGGCCTCTACTATTGCGGGGCGCAAGGCTTTACCGGTCGCACGGACCAGATCGATTTCCTCGACCAGCACGATACCGTTCTTGATCAACATGCCTGATAGGCTCAACAGCCCCAAAAGCGCTGTGAAGGTGAACGGAAGTCCGGTCCCAAGCAATCCGATGACCACCCCGTTCACCGACATCGGAACCAGCAGCCAGATGATGATGGGTTGTCGGATCGCGTTGAACAGCAGCACGGAAATCAGCACCATGATTAGCAGACTCAGCGGCAATTGCCGCCCAAGGCTGGCCTGCGCATCGCCCGAGTCTTCAAACTCTCCGCCCCATTCCATGCTGTAGCCAATGGGCAGTTCCATCTCTTCAATGGCGCTTCGGACTTCGGAATGGACCTGTGCGGCGGTCATGTCAGGAGGGATATCCGCGCCAACCGTGATGGTCAGCACCCGGTCACGGCGATGCACCAACGTGTTCAGCGCCTTATAGTCGAACCCATCCACCATCTGTTCAATCGGCACGAACCGTTCCGACTGATCGGAATAGACCACCTGATCGACAATCGAATAGTCTCCATCTGCCGGGCGACGCAGGATAATCGGGATCTGGCGGTCACGTTCGCGCAGAACACCGCCGGTAATCCCATCGGTCGAAAACTGCAGCGTGGCGGCAATATCTTCTCGCGACACACCTGCCGTTTGCGCCCGTTCTGTCGCATAGATTGGCTGCACAGCCAGTTCCTGCTCGCGCCAATCGTGATGCACATGCAGCGCATTCGGGGAGGCCGCTGACATTTTTTGCACGGCTTCTTCGGCCAATTGGCGCAGAACAACCGGATCACTGCCCGAGAACCGCGCCTGGATCGGATCACCTCCGCCCGGGCCAAAGATCAGACGCTTGGTTCGGAACTCTCCTTCGGGGAATTGGGCTGAGCCGAATGCTTCGAGATCTGCCTGCAAGGCGGGGATATCGTCGAGCGTTTCGGTGCGAATGATCATGTGGCCATAGCTTGGGTTGGGCTTCTCGGCGGCGTAGGTCAGCATAAAACGCGTGGCCCCCTGCCCTACAAACGTGGCGACTGAGACGACGTCATCACGTTCAGCCAACCAATCCTCAAACACAGCCATATCTTCCGCCGTACGGGCAATCGGCGTGCCTTGCGGCAGTTTGTAGTGTACGAAGAACAGCGGCGTGTTTGAGTTGGGGAAGAACTGCTGTTTCATTAGGCCGAACCCTGCGAAGCAAGCGACCGTGATCGCTATCAATCCTGCCACTACCAGCCAACGGAACCGCAGCGCCCAGTTCAGGACTGCTCCGTAGACGCGGAACAGAATGCCGCCATAGGCGTCAATCTCGCCCTCTTTGCCCTGCTTGAAGAAATAGTGGCCGAGCAAAGGTGTCACTGTGATCGCCAGAACCCAGCTAAGCAAAAGCGAGATGCCGATCACGGCAAACAGTGAGAACAAGAATTCCCCGGTCGCATCGGGGCTGAGCCCGATCCCCGCGAAGGCCATAATCCCGATCACCGTCGCGCCCAGCAGCGGGATTTGCGTTTTCGAGGCCACATCTTCTGCCGCATCACGAGAGTTTTTGCCCCGCAACATCGAGATCTGCATCCCTTCGGCTACAACGATGGCATTATCGACCAACATTCCCATCGCGATGATCAGCGCGCCCAGCGAAATCCGCTCCATCTCGATCGAGAACATCGACATGAAAAGCAGCGTGCCCACAACGGTCAGCAACAGAGTGGAACCCACGACGATGGCCGCACGCCAGCCCATGAAAATGCCCAGAACAGCGACCACGATGCTGACTGACATCGCGAGGTTCAGCAGGAATGCGTTCGAAGCCTCATCGACAACAACATGCTGCTGATAAATGGGCAGAATTTCGACACCAAATGGGATTTCAGAATCCAATTCGGCCAGTTTGGCATCCGCGCGTTGGCCGACTTCGACGATATTTTCAGTGGCCAGCCCGGCAATACCCAGCGTGAAGGCCTCAGTCCCGTTGAAGCGGATCATGATATCGGGATCGTTCTGCCGCCCACGATAGACATCGGACATATCGAACAGGTTGATCACCTGCCCCTGCGATCCAACCGAAAGCCCGGCGATGGCCGACACGCTGTCCGAGCCTTCGGCCGTCAGGATCGTTGTCCGATCGCCTTCCGACCGCAATGAACCCGAGGCGTTGACCGAATCCGCATTTGCGATGGCCTCGTTGATCGCCTGTAAGGGCACGTTCTGATTGACCGAGATCGACAGGTCGGGCTCGATAAAGATCGCCTCGTCCGGCAGACCCTGCACTTCGACATCAGCCACGCCGCTGACCGTCAGCAATTCGCGGCGCAGGAAGGTGGCCAGTTCGTGCTTTTCGGCGTCCGAGAACCCATCTGCCGTCACCGCATAGAACAGGCCAAACACATCCCCGAACCCGTCATTCACATAGGGCACACCGACGCCAGAGGGCAGTCCGCGTGCCGCATCGCGCACCTTGGCGCGCAGGCGGGTCCAGATGTCGGGCAATTCGCTGCCGTCATAGGTTGACTTGATCTCGACCTCGATCAGCGATTGGCCGGGCCGATTGACCGAAGTGATGACGTCCACCTCACCCATCTGCTGAATGGCGGATTCCAGCGGTTCCGAGACCTCTAGCGCCACCTGTTCAGCAGTCGCACCGGGATATTGCGTGGCGATCACCGCCTGTTTGATTGTAAAGGCCGGGTCTTCAAGGCGGCCCAGCGACGTGAAGCCCCAGATACCACCGAACAAGGCAATCAGGATGAACAGCCACGTATAGAGCGGCCGGTCGATCGAAGCGCGTGCGATGCTCATGAAACCGCCCTTAGTTCGAGAAGCCGACAAAGCGGCGGACGGTTTGTCCGTCGGATAGCGCACCACCACCGGCGACGACGATTTCTTCGCCATCGGTCAAGCCGGTGAGTACGCGGACATCGCCGCTCTGGGTGGGTTCAATCGTCACGGGAACCCGGCGTACGGTGCCTTCATCGGCACCAACCGGCGAGAAGACCATCGCGCCCAGTGCTCCACTGGCATCAGCTACTATAGCCGTGGGCGGGATGATGATCCCGGTACGCTCGTCCTGCACCTGCACCGTAACCGTTACGGAGGAGCCGGGTAGAATTTGCAACCCCTCTGGCGGGGTCAAACCAAACTGGATGCGGAACGTCTGGCCCACGCTTGAGGATTCTGCGTCGAATTCGCGTATTTCCAGCGGAAAAATCTCATCGCTAACCGGGAACTTAGCAGTAATGGTAATATCATCCTGCTGTCCGGAACGCTGGAACAGGATTTCGGGCACGTCGACCTCAATCCGCAGTTCGGACATATCATGGAGTCGCACGATGGGCGTGCCCGCTGAAACAGTTGTAAACGCTTCAACCGCGCGGCTTGAGACCAGCGCATCGAACGGGGCGGTCAGCGTCGCATGCTCCAACGCATATTCGGCGTCCCGTACCGCAATCGCAGCCAGTTGCGCCGCTGTTTCGGCATCGTCAACGGCCACTTGGCTGGCTGCCGTTCCACGCAGTCGAGACAGACGGGCAAGGGTGCGGTCCGCCTGATCTTTCTGGAGGCGAGTGCGGTCGAACTGCAGCTCAAACGGTTCCTGATCGAGACGGGCAATCAGTTCACCTTTGGGGATCACAAAACCTTCGGTCACAGGCATCTCGACGATCTGCCCCGCGACCTGAAACGCCAGATCAACGGTTTGTCGCGCAGCGATCCGGCCGAAGAACTGACGCGAAAAGCCGGGTGAAGTTTCGCTGAGCTGCATCAGTTTCACAGGCTTTGCAGGCTCTTGCGCCATGGCGGGGGCAGTCAACAAGGACAGTGCGAGGCAAACAGAGGTCAGGAGTTTCATTTCGTCAATCCCTCGGGAATTCCGGTTTTCAGAATATTGTCACGGATTTTGTGTGCCAGCCGTGCGAACTCGGCGGTTTCTTCGGTGTTCAGACCGGATGCGCTGTGAAACAACTCACCAGCCACGGCCACCAGCATGTTGCGGGCCTCTTCGCCCTGTTCGGTCAGCACCAATAGCCAGGCGCGCCGGTCTTCGGGATCGCGCTGCCGGGTCAGATGCCCCGCCTGTTCCAGTGCATCGGCGGTCGCGGTGATCGTGGATGGCACGCTCAGCATATCTGCCGCCAACACCCCCATACGTTTGGGCGCATCCAGCTTGATCAACATATGACATTCCTGATGGCTCAGGTCCGTTTCGATGCAATCAAAGCTCTCTTCCAGTTTCCAATAAAGCGCATAGACCCCCATCATCGCCTGAATCTCAGGGCTGAGGCGGCCTAGTCGGGTGCTGATTTCGTCAGACATGGGTCTCTTCCATCCGAATCGCGGCGAAATATACTTCGAATAATGAACTATTCAAGTTCTGAAGCGGCCGCGCGTGCATTCCCTTGGGTCAACACATCTTGATCAATACCGGCTGGGGCTGCATTTTGTTCAGATCATGAACTCAGGATCAGCCATGTACACTCCTGCCATCACCGGTACCGGCGTCTATACGCCCGAGAACATCATCACCAACGCCGAACTGGTGAAAGCATTCAATGCCTATGCTGACCGGATGAACGCCGAAAATGCGGATGCGATTGCAGCGGGTGAGATGGAACCGATGCAGCATTCCTCGGAAGAATTCATCGTCAAAGCATCGGGGATTCAAAACCGGTATGTGATGGATAAGACCGGCGTTCTGAACCCCGAGATCATGCATCCAGCGCTGCGCCAGCGCAGCGACGACGAACCGGGGATCATGACCGAGATGGCCGTGGATGCGTGCCGCAAAGCCCTGGCTCAGGCTGGACGCGATGCCGAGCATGTCGATCTGGTGATCTGCGCCGCCTCGAACCACGAACGCGCCTACCCGGCGATTGCCATCGAGATTCAACAGGCACTTGGGATCGAAGGGTTCGGGTTTGACATGAACGTGGCCTGTTCCTCGGCCACCTTCGGCATTCAGGCGGCGGCTGATATGGTGCGCTCTGGAACGGTACGTGCGGCGCTGGTGGTGAACCCCGAGATTTGTTCGGGCCATCTGGAGTGGCGCGACCGGGATTGCCACTTCATCTTTGGTGATGTGGCCACAGCAACACTGGTCGAACGCCGTGACAATGCAAATGGCCCGCATTTCGAGATCATCTCGACCCGCTGCGCTACATCATTTTCCAACAATATCCGGAACAATAACGGCTTCCTTCGCCGCTCTCGTCCAGATGGGGTTAAGGATCGCCGCGACATGCAGTTTATGCAGAACGGGCGTAAAGTGTTCAAGGAAGTGCTGCCCATGGTCAGCAAACATATCAGCGACCATATGGAGGCCGAGGGTATCAGCAGCGATAACCTCAAGCGCCTGTGGCTGCATCAGGCCAACAAGACTATGAATGATTTCATCGGCAAAAAGGTTCTGGGCCGTGAACCTGAGGCGGAAGAGCAACCTAATATTCTACAAGACTATGCCAACACATCCTCGGCAGGATCGATCATTGCTTTTTCGAAACACTCAGATGATCTGATTGATGGCGATGTGGGGCTAATCTGCTCATTTGGCGCCGGGTATTCCGTAGGATCGGTGATTGTGAAGCGGCACCAATAAACGGCATATATTCATTTCTTTGCCTACCCGTTCCTCTCGGCCTGCACCGTTTCAGCCTGAAATTGTTGCTTGAAAATTTCTTCAGATAAGCCCCACCGATCCTTCATCTTCGATCAACACCTCATACACGGGTGCCCCGGGCATCCGAGTGGAGTATTGATGGGAGCCCTAAGGTATGGGAAAATCGACGAAAACTGGGATGACCGCGCTGGTTGCTGCGCCATTCATCGGAGTCATGTCCAGCAGCGCGGCTGTTGCCGAGGCTCAGGTCTGTACAGTCAACACAGCGCGCAGCGCCGCGAATAGTGGTGATTATGGAACGCTTTGCGACTGCTCACATGTCACGCCCGGTTTTGTCAAACATCTGCAAAAACGCTCGGACCTGCCGGATATTTTGCAGAACACGTCAGCGCTATGCCCAGGGCTAACCAATTTGCTTGTCGATCTTCCAACTGCGTCTGTCACTGGCGCATCGACGGGGGAGGATCGCAGCAGTGATCCGAATTTAAGGTCTGCCGTAGCTGAAAAAGATGAAGACGCAGGACCAAATACAGGCGGAGGCCCTGGGTCTGGCGAAGGAGATACGCCTGGAAACAGCGGGGGCGAACCCGGAGATGGAGGAGACAACCCTGGCGATGGAGGCACCAATCCCGGTGATGACGGTGACAAGCCCGGAAAAGGTGGCGACAAACCCGGCAAGGGTGACGGCAAACCCGGCAATGGTGGCGACAAGCCCGGTAAGGGCGGTGGCAAAGGTGGCCATGGCGGTGATAAGCCCGGAAAGGGCGGGGCCAAAGGCAACAATGGTAGTGGGAATGGCTCAGAAGGGGCCAGCCCCGGGCGTGGAAAGAATGCCAACAACGACGAAGGCTGAATGAAGGGGCTCAATACGAAGAAAGGCGGCCTGCGTGCCGCCTTCTTCAACAAGAAATCATTGCAAATCCATGCAGAGACTAAGCACCAACAAGTGCGGATGCGTCAGCTGACGCTTTCTTCTTCAAGGTGAAGCTTCATCTCGATCAGCACCTGCTGCAGCATGCTGGTCTCTTTCAGCAAGCGCTTTGCCTCGTTGACGGTGATGATGCCATCTTCGATTGCGGTCTGATATTCGGACATCAGCATCGCAAAGCGTTGGCTTAATGCAATGACGTCAGAATTCACGCCACCGGTACGAGGGCCTTCTGAATTCCGACCGTTATAAGACAGGGTGATACCCTGCAAATCGGCCAGTGCCGAGGTGACATGCGGGTAAGCTGCGGCGTTTTCCAACTGCGCAACAGCATCTACAGGCATGAAGCGGTCAACGTGTTCGGCATTATCAGAATAATATCTTCCCAGGGTGGCTTTGGATTTACCAGTGATCTCGCACGCGGCTTCGATCCCGACATCCTTCACCAATGCCTCGGTGTGCTTTTTCAGATAGGCCCCGATATCTGCCATGTTGCTACCCTTGTTACCTGCGCTCCTGTCCCCCGCCTGTCCGTGCCGGGGGAAAGGGTAGGGAAATTTCCCATATTCGAGTCATAATTGAAATGCCATAAGTTGACTATCCCTCAGATATGCAGGGATTTTGTGAGTGAGTGGCGGCCGTTCGTGCCGGTAAAGAGTGATTGCAGGGCAATATTACCGCCTTGCAAAGTAAATAGGCCAACTATAGGCCGAAGACGCCGCTGTTGCGGACGCGAGGTTATCCATCCCCAAGAGCATCTGCTCGGCCTCTGCTGCTGTAGCGGCGGCGTCACTTTCCCCATACATGAGACCGCTTGCCCAGACCGATCAGGCGAATTAGACCCACGGCATGGCAAAGCTCTATTTCAACTATTCGACCATGAACGCGGGCAAATCGACCGTGTTACTGCAGGCCTCGCACAACTACCGCGAACGCGGCATGGATACCTATCTCATGACCGCCGCCATCGATGGGCGCGCGGGTGAGGGGCAGATCGCTTCGCGAATCGGCATTTCCGAACAGGCGGACAAATTTCACCCCGCCGACGATGTGTTTGCCATGATCGAGAACCGTCTGAAAAAGGGACAGATTGCCTGCGTGTTCATTGATGAGGCCCAGTTTCTGTCGGAAGAACAGGTCTGGCAGCTTGCGCGTGCTGTAGACGACCTGAAAGTTCCCGTGCTGACATACGGATTGCGGGTGGATTTTCAGGGCAAGCTCTTCCCGGGATCTGCCACACTTTTGGCATTAGCTGACGAGATGCGCGAAGTGCGAACCATCTGCGAATGCGGCCGCAAGGCGACCATGGTGATTCGTCAGGACGAGAACGGGAACGCCATCACCGAAGGTGCCCAAGTCCAGATCGGCGGGAACGAGACCTATGTTTCGCTCTGCCGCAAACACTGGCGCGAGGTTGTCGGCGACTAGACCGGGTTGGGCAAGGCTCGCCCCGCAACAAATGCCGCCACATTGTCCAGCGCCATATGGCCCATATCGGTGCGCACCTCTTCCGTTGCCGTACCCAGATGCGGCAACAGCGTCACATTCTGCATCTCGCGCAAAGTAAGTGGAACTTCGGGTTCGAATTCGTAAACGTCCAATCCGGCGCCAGCGATCTGCCCTTCTTGCAAAGCAGCAATCAACGCTGTCTCATCTATGACTTCACCGCGTGCGATGTTGACCAGAATTCCATCGGGTTTCATCGCCTCCAGCACTTCGGCGTTAACTAGATGGCGCGTTTCAGTCCCGCCGGGAACGGCTAATACAAGAAAATCTACAGACGCCGCCAATGCATCGAGATTGGGAAAGTACTCAGTTGGGAAATCCACCTGCTTTGGGCTACGCGATTGATACGCGACCCTCATGCCAAATCCAAAATGACAGCGTTGAGCAATCGCCTGCCCAATCCGCCCCATACCCACGATACCCACCTTCTTACCGCTTACATGATGGCCCAGCATTTGCGTCGGGTGCCATCCTTCCCAGCCGCCTGATCTAACCAGACGCTCCCCCTCACCCACACGGCGCGCGGTAGCCAGCAGCAAGGTCATGGCAATGTCTGCCGTGGCATCTGTCACAGCGCCGGGCGTGTTGGTTACCGAAAGGCCTGCTGTCCGCGCTGCGTCCACATCAATATGATTGTAGCCAACGCCGAAATTTGCCAGCAGTTTACAGCGTGGCTCAGACGTTTGGGCAAACACCTGTGCCGAAAACTGATCTCCGAGCGTGGGGATAACGACATCAAATTCGGTCAGCGCGCGCACCATCTCGTCTTGTGTCAGAGGCGAGGTCGCCTCACGAATTTCGACGTCGAACTCTGCTCGGGCACGGGCTTCGACAGCCTCAGTCATTGGGCGGGCAATCAGCAATTTCATTAGTGCATCCGCCCCCCGGTAGGAACTTCTCCGTCCGGCCCGATCAGGACGATCTCTCCGTTTTCGTCCGGAAGACCCAGCACCAGAACCTCGGACATGAACTTGCCGATCTGACGCGGCGGGAAGTTCACAACAGCCATCACTTGCTTGCCCACCAGCGTCATCGGGTCGTAATGGGCGGTGATCTGGGCAGACGTCTTGCGCTCACCTATCTCATCACCAAAGTCGATCCACATCTTGATCGCGGGCTTGCGAGCCTCTGGATATGGTTCAGCACGGACGACCTCGCCAACACGAATGTCTACTTTGAGAAATTCGTCGAATGTGATCTCACTCACGAGATAGCTCCTTGGATCGGTTGGTTGCGGCTTTGACGGCACGATGCAGCAGGTCTGGGAACCCTTCCTCTTCGTGCATAAGCACCTCAAGCGCTGCCTGCGTGGTGCCATTGGGCGAGGTCACATTGACCCGTAGTTGCGCGGGATGCTCATCTGCGGCCATCGCCAACGCCCCTGCCCCGGCTACGGTTGATTTGGCCAACTTCATCGCCAGCTCAGGCGGCAAGCCATGTGCTTCACCTGCTTGTGCCAGCGTTTCAATTAAGTGGAAAACATAGGCCGGACCTGAGCCACTAACGCCAGTGACGGCATCCATCTGCGTCTCATCATCAAGGCGCACCGTTTCGCCAATCGCCGAAAGCAATCCCTCGGCCAATACAATATCGGCATCCGAGGCTTTCGAATTACCAATCAGCGCCGTAATCCCCTGCCGAACTGCTGCAGGTGTGTTTGGCATTGCTCGGATGATGGGTGTGTCCGCACCCAGAACGTTTTCGAAAGTGGCCAAAGATGTGCCGGCAGCGACCGAAATGAACAGACTATCGCCACCGCCCAGCGCCTGAATGGCAGGCAAAGCCTCACCCATCATCTGCGGCTTTACAGCCACCAAAACCACTGCCGGGGATTCGGGGAGAGGTGTGTTTATGTTGACGCCCTGCGCCTTCAGCCAGTCAGAGGGATAAGGATCGATCACCCAAACCGATGCTGCGGGCAGGCCATGTTCCAACCAACCCGCAAGCATCGCTGAACCCATCTTGCCGCATCCCAGAAGCACCAACCCCTGTTCGGCAACGCGCGAGATATCCATGATTGCCCCTCCCCTATGGTTTGGGGCAAAGCTTTACGCGCGGCCGTAAGCCTCTGCAATGGCGACTTGCATTGCCTCTTCGGGATCACGGTTGCCCCAGGTCACCAGTTGGATCGCAGGGTAGTAGCGCTCGGCGCTCAGTACCGCTGCGGTGATCATGGTATCGATTTGTTCCGGGCTGGCGGTCTGACCACCGGCCAGTACCAAGCCATAGCGATAGACCATCAATTTTTGATTGGCCCAGTAGGTAAACGCCCCGGCCCAACACTGATCATTCATCTTGTTCAGCAATTCATAAAGCTCGGTTTCGCGCTCGGCTGGAGGCTCCATTTCGAACGAACACACCATACGCAGCGTTTCGTCGTAATTCGACCAGGCCAGTGTGATCGAGTATGTGCGCCACTGTCCTTCAACGGCCATGGCAATCTGATCATCCCCGATCCGGTCAAAATCCCAGTCGTGATGTTCTGCAAGATGTTCAACAATGTCGATCGGATGAAGGTCTTCTTCGAGATACTGCTCGGAAAGGGCCATAATGCCACCTCACTAATCTCTAGCAATTTGGGGCTGGCAGCGCCCCAGCGCTAGTTGCCTGCTCTACAAGCCGGGCTTCCCCAGTCTGTCTGTACTAAATATGGTGCGACGCACGCCGGGTTCTGGCAACCCTAATTATTGGGGATAACAGCAATAAGTTGTGGACAGTTGGCAACGCCGATCAAAATATTGGCGTCTCACGCAGCTTTGTCTTGATTATTTTCTGCAAGGCGGCATCATACACGACACCGCTCAATCCAAGTCTGGATTGCGCGGCTGATTGTCTTTGCCTGAAATTTGCAATTCAGTCGGACTTATTTGTCCAGCTTCGCTTCAAGTGCGGCAATACGCTGTTCAAGCGCGGCATTTTCTTCGCGCGCTTTCTGCGCCATGGCCCGCACGGCATCAAACTCTTCCCGGGTGACAAAGTCGCGATCAGCCAGCCAGCGATCCATCATCGACTTCATCGCATTTTCAGCTTCTTCCCGCGCCCCTTGCGCCACGCCCATGGCGTTGGTCATGAGTTGAGACATATCGTCCAGAATCTTGTTACGGGTTTGCATGGGCTTTCTCCGATTTCACGATTGCTCTCTATATGGGTAAAGAATGGCCCGGGCTCAAGGTTGACTTGCCCCGTAAACCCCGGGCAATGAGACGCACATGCAGGCTGTACTGAATTTTCCCGATCTGTCACCCGACGTTTTCTCGATCTCTGTGTTCGGGATGGAGATTGCGCTGCGCTGGTATGCGCTGGCCTATATCGTTGGCATTCTGATTGCTGGGCGCATGGCGCTGATGGCGCTGCGGCGACCTGGGCTTTGGACGGACGAGACACCCCCGATGCGCCCCGACCAGCTTGAGGATTTAGTGACCTGGATCATTCTGGGTGTCATCCTCGGGGGCCGTTTGGGTTTCGTCCTTTTCTATCAGCCCGCCTACTACCTATCGCACCCGCTGGAAATCCTGATGGTCTGGCAAGGCGGCATGGCGTTTCATGGCGGCCTGCTGGGCGTGATCATCGCCAGTTATCTGTACGGTAAGCGCCACAAGATTCCGCTTCTCTCGCTAGCCGATCTGGTCGCCCACACGGTGCCACCCGGGTTACTGCTAGGGCGGCTCGCGAATTTCAGCAATGCCGAACTTTGGGGGCGGCCCAGTGAGCTGCCATGGGCGGTGATCTTTCCCGGCAGCGCGGCACAGGATTGTCCCGGCGTTGTGGCCGGAATGTGCGCCCGCCATCCTTCGCAGCTGTATGAAGCAGCACTTGAGGGGCTGCTTCTTGGTGCACTACTGATCTGGTTGGCCTATCGGCGTGGCGCGTTTCAGAAACCCGGTCTGATTATGGGCGTGTTTCTTGCAGGCTACGGCACTTCGCGATTCCTGGTCGAATTCTTTCGCCAGCCGGACGCCCAATTTATCACACCCGGCAACCCGCTGGGGCTTGCATGGCATGTGGGTGGGTACGGCCTGACCATGGGGCAGCTTTTATCATTGCCGATGATTGCACTTGGTCTTTGGTTTGCGCTGCGGGCGCGGCGTAGATCATGAATCTGAAGGATCTTCTGCTTCTCCGCGTTCAAAATGATGGCCCCATGACCGTCGCCGACTACATGACCGAATGCCTGATGCATCCCGAGCATGGCTATTACGCGACCCGCGACCCGCTGGGCGCCCAAGGTGATTTCATCACTGCTCCGGAAATCAGCCAAATGTTCGGCGAGTTGATCGGTTTGTGTCTAGCGCAATGCTGGCTTGATCAGGGCAAACCCGAACGTGTCGCACTGGCAGAGCTTGGCCCCGGTCGTGGCACGCTAATGGCAGACATCTTGCGCGCGACAAAAGGTGTTCCCGGATTTCATAACGCGATCGAGATTATGCTGTTTGAGGCCTCTCCGGTCCTGCGCAGCTTCCAGTCCAAAACCCTGCAGAACTATAAACCCCAATGGGTCGAGGCCATTTCTGATCTACCGGATCTTCCGCTGTATCTGGTGGCAAACGAATTCTTCGATGCTCTTCCCGTACGTCAGTTCCTGCGTGACGGCGAAGGTTGGCGCGAGCGATTGGTCGGGGGTGACGGCACCTCACTTGCATTCGGACTTGGCGCGCAGACCCCTCAGGCTGCACTGAACGAACGATTACAGGATACACAGGATGGCGATCTGGTCGAGTTATGCGCTGCTGCAACCTCCATTCTGAGCAGCGTCGCGGGGCAGATTTCACGGAATGGCGGAGCTGGGCTCATCATCGATTATGGCGACTGGCGATCTCTTGGAGACACTTTGCAAGCCTTGCAGACACATAAAACAGTCGACCCATTGGACCAACCCGGCCAGGCTGACCTGACAGCGCATGTCGACTTTGAGACATTGGCGATTGCGGCGCGCGCTGCGGGCTGTGTCCATTCAAGGTTGACACCGCAAGGGGTGTTTCTTGAACGACTAGGGATCACCGCGCGTGCTCAATCTCTTGCTGCCCGGCTCAGCGGGTCACAGCTTGAGGCGCTGATATCCGCACATCGACGGTTGACGCACCCGGATGAAATGGGAAACCTGTTCAAAGTACTGGGCCTATATCCGCAACACGCTGCACCGCCACCGGGACTGGAACCATGACATTGGAAATCCTCACCTCTGATATTTTGTCCCCAGTGCGACACGGGTTCTTCAGTCGTCGCGGCGGCGCTTCGTCAGGCATTTATGCGGGTCTCAATTGCGGAACCGGTTCAACTGATCTGGCCGAGGCCGTAGCCTTGAATCGTAGGCGCGTCGCCAAGGCCATGGAAGTCACCCCAGAGGGCTTGATCGGCGTGCATCAGGTGCATTCTCCAACCGTAATCACCGTGGACGGACCAATTAATGGCGAGAAGCCCAAAGCAGACGCGGTTGTTACGGCGACGCCAGGCCTCGCCCTGACGATATTGACGGCGGATTGTCAGCCAGTTCTATTGGCTGATTCTGACGCAAAAGTGATCGGTGCGGCGCACGCGGGTTGGCGCGGAGCGTTAGACGGCGTTCTAGAGGCAACTCTTGATGCGATGGAGGGATTGGGGGCCACACGGGCAAACACTGCTGCGGTCATTGGTCCAACCATTTCGCAACGTGCATACGAAGTTGGCCCGGAATTTCTGGACAGCTTTGTCGCTGACTCGTCGGAAAACACGCGATTCTTCGCAAATGGCGAAGGCGACCGCCTGCACTTTGACTTACCCGCGTTTGGCCTGCACCGTTTGCGTCAGGCCGGTGTTGGACAAGCCGAATGGATTAAGCACTGCACGTATTCCGACCCTGATAGGTTTTATTCCTATCGGCGTTCAACTCACGCCAATGAGGTCGACTACGGCAGGTTGATTTCAGCGATCAGGTTGTAGATCTAGCCCGAATTAAGGCAATATCGCCCAGATTCCGCCACATTTATTGTGTTTATCTGTCACAGAATCGTCTCAAATTTTCACCAATGCTCAGACGGTTACCCGAAATTGGGGCAACTGAGCGTTGGCGTACGTAGCCAAGAGGTAACTAAAACCTTCTTATTGTCCTGAATTCATCCCGGATCAGCCTTATCGGTGCCGCAAAGCCGCATCACATTTGGTCGACATACAGGAACCGGGCGTTTCGCCCCAACGAAGCAGGATGATGAATATGAGAATGAAATCGCGCTTTCTGAATGCCGTGCTTACGGCCATTAAGGATCAGGAACCAGAAATGCCCTGGAAGCGGGTTTCTAGTCACTCTGTCAGAGTCGCGCGTCGCCTGGCGGCCAGACGCTGACAAGCAACCCCATGGGACCAGCTGCCGGTCTCAACGGGCAAGCCACATACCGGGTAATGCTCCGGTTCGGTATGTGGGGTCGCGATCGAGATTGCGACCATGTTTCGGAGCGTGTGCGTGCGGGCAATTGAAGCCTGCAGTTTACGAGTTTGTCTG
Organism: Ruegeria sp. AN6; assembly: GCF_056540425.1. Lineage (NCBI taxonomy): Bacteria > Pseudomonadati > Pseudomonadota > Alphaproteobacteria > Rhodobacterales > Roseobacteraceae > Ruegeria > Ruegeria sp. AN6. The sequence continues at coordinate 87,626 of NZ_JBQFWR010000002.1, read as the reverse complement.
GGGGGTCATGAAATTGACCATGAACATTGGTGTTTACTTTTCGCGGCGCTGCGCACGTGCAGCATCGACCGGTGTTTATCCCTTTGATTAAAGACAAAGAACATAGCCGTTTGGCGCAGTTGCACGGGGGTTCAAAATGCCCGGACGGTATTTAGAGGAGACGGAATATATGGCTATTCCAAATTCTCTGGCACAAGCTGCCAGAAACGCGGTCGAGACGTCAGCGCTGTTGCGCGATGTGCCTGGGCCGTCAACAAAACCTAAGGCCCAACTTCGAAGGTACGAAGTTTCTTGCCTGCTGGAAAATGGGGATGTTTCACAGACAAGGCATATCGCACCAGCCTTACCGATGTTCGAAGATGCGTTTTGCGCCTTTACACGTGGCTCGTTGGTCGAGACAACGCATGGTCCGATGGCCATTGAAGACCTGTTGCCCGGTGATGATGTTCTTACTCAGAACGGATCATCCGAAACGGTGCTTTGGAAGGGGTCTGTAACACTAATCCCGGGGCGCGAAGATTCGCGTGGACGGACCCGTCCGCTGACCCGAATTATGGCCGACACCTTTGGGATGCAGAAACCAATGTCGGGCGTTATCGCTGGTCCCGCAGCACGCCTGCTCGCGACACCAGCGCATATGCGCCATTTGCATGCCGGCCAACCTATGCTGACACCCGTGAATGAGTTCCAAGACGGTACAAGCGTAATTGAAACGCTACCGCCGACTCCGGTTGAGTTGTTCCATATCTGCGTCGCGCGACATTCGGTCATCCGGGTTGATGGTCTGCAATTCGAAACCTACCATCCTGGCGTCAATGCTGTACGTATGATCAGCCACTCTTTGCGATCGATCTATCTGAATCTATTCTCACATATCGAATCACTGAACGATTTTGGCCCATTGCTCTTGCCAAGGGCCGGAGATGGTGAAATTGACGCCTTAACAGCGTGAAATGGTTAACGATTACTGCAAGTGTAGAGGCATCATGCAGATATTAGTAATTTGGGCACTATCCCTGGCTGTGGCAGCGGTGCTGTCACCATGCGCGGTGGATCAATCTGGCATCAGGGTCAGGCCGTCTGGTTCATCCGGTCTTCCAGTACGTCAAATGGTACGCCTGGCTCGTCTTTTGCGCCTCGGATAACGAGCGAGGTTTTCACGCTGGCAACGTTTGGCGTGGTCAGCAACTCACCCGTAAGAAATTGCTGAAAACTGCTGAGATCCGGTGCAACGCATTTCAGGATGAAATCCACCTCGCCGTTCAGCATGTGGCATTCACGGACTAAAGGCCATTCGCGGCAACGGTCTTCAAAGGCACTGAGTTCGGATTCAGCCTGGCTTTCCAACCCGACCATCGCAAAAACCTGCACCTCGAATCCAAGTTCGCGGGCGTTCACATCCGCATGGTAACCATGGATATAGCCTGAATCCTCCAATGTCCGCACCCGTCGCAGACAGGGTGGAGCCGATATTCCAACGCGTTTGGCAAGTTCAACATTGGTCATTCGGCCGTCGGCCTGCAGCTCCGCAAGAATCTTGCGGTCGATTTCATCCAATCGGGTCGCGACCATCGAATGCTCCTAAATTTTTCCGGTTGTTATATCAGCAGCCCCGGTGGGCGCAATAATATTTCACGACTGAGCAATTTTCGTTATCTCAAATGTATGTTCGCCCGATCATCCTGTCATCAGTCGCATCACGAGCTTGCAATATGAAAGGGCTTTAAGCTCTGCGTTGTGGTCGCTATATCGATCCGGATTGGAAAATTGCCCTAAAAGGCAGATCGAGTGGGGATACCATGGCTGAAACACGACACACAAAGGTTTTGATCATCGGATCGGGACCGGCCGGATACACTGCTGGCGTCTATGCAAGCCGCGCCATGCTGGAGCCGATTCTGGTGCAGGGGATCGAGCCTGGAGGGCAACTGACCACTACTACCGAAGTCGAGAACTGGCCCGGTGACACCGAGGTGCAAGGGCCGGATCTGATGGTGCGGATGCAGGATCACGCCAAGGCCATGGGATGCGAGGTCATCGGTGACATCATCAACGATCTGGACCTCAGCCAGCGCCCCTTCACGGCCAAGGGTGACAGCGGCACAGTTTATACTGCCGATGCAGTAATCCTGGCCACAGGCGCGAGGGCCAAATGGCTCGGCCTGCCATCCGAGGAAAAATTCAAAGGCTTTGGCGTCTCGGCCTGTGCCACCTGTGACGGTTTCTTCTATCGTGGGCAGGAAATTGTGGTAATCGGAGGTGGGAACACCGCGGTGGAAGAGTCGCTGTTCCTGACCAATTTTGCCAGCAAAGTCACGCTGATCCACCGCCGCGATGAGCTGCGCGCCGAGAAGATTCTGCAGGACCGGCTGCTCAAGAACGAAAAGATCGAGCCGCTGTGGTTCCATGAATTGGACGAGGTCGTTGGCACCGATGCTCCGCTGGGCGTCGAAGGCGTCAAGGTCAAGAACGTCAAAACCGGAGAGATCACCGAAATCCCGTGCAAAGGCGTGTTTGTCGCTATCGGTCACGCCCCGGCGAATGAACTGGTTAAAGACACCTTGGAAACCCACATGGGGGGCTACGTCATTACCAAACCGGGCACGACCGAGACCTCGGTTCCGGGCGTCTTCGCAGCCGGGGACTTGACCGATCATGTGTATCGTCAGGCTGTAACGAGCGCTGGCATGGGTTGCATGGCTGCGCTGGACGCCGAGCGGTTCCTGGCGGAGAACGACTAGAATGATCACAGAGTTCTCCGGCCCGGTCTGGAGAATTCTGTTCCGCAGCCAATTGGGCATCCCATTGGCACCTGCCCGCGCACCCGAAGGCCGGTTTCATCATTCCGGCCAATTCGCCCTGTATGCTTCACTAAGCGCAGAAGGAGCTGGGATCGCCATACGGCGCTATGTCTCGCCATGCGATCCGCCGCGTGTAATTCAACAGTTTCAGGTTTCCGCAGCGCATTTGATGGACTTGCGGGGACGCGCCGATGTCTCGATTGTCTGGCAAGACCTGCGGGACAACGGCACCCCTTCCCCAACTTGGCGATTTTCGGATGAAGCACGCGCAGTTGGCGCGGACGGGCTGTTGTACAGTTCGCGTTCGCGGCCCGAACTTAGCCATCTCGTGTTGTTCAGTACTGGGGTCAATTTGATACAGCCGACGAGCACGCCTAACGATTGGCGTCCCGAAAGGTAACCTTGACCGACGCACACCGCCGTATCAGGATCGATTCAAACAACGCGACGAACAGGTAAGCTTTTGGATAACGCACTTTGGCGCGGCGGATGGATGAGCCGGCTCAGGATCGCAAGCGGCCTCGTGCTGTTTGTCTTTGCGTTCTTTCACTTCATCAATATCGGCTTGGGTCTGTTTCACACCGACCTGCTGCACGGGATGCAGGGCGGGCGCAAAGCTGTCAACCGCCATGAGATCGGCAGCATCGTGATATATGGCGCATTGCTGATGCACATGGTTCTCGCGCTGGTCTCGCTTGCGCAGCGCCGTACGCTCAGGATGCCTTTCAGCGTCGCGCTTCAGGTTATTCTTGGCCTGTTGATCCCGCTGCAGCTAGTCTCTCATCTGGTCCAGACCCGCTATGCGCATGAGATTTTCGGGGTGAATGATGAAATGGGGTACATCATCATCCTGATGTGGCCCAGCACCGCGATCTGGTTCCAAAGCCTATTGCTGCTGCTGGTGTGGATTCACGGGTGTATCGGGCTGCATATGTGGCTGCGGCTGACCACATGGTGGCGCGCGCTGGTTCCATATCTGATCGGCATCGCCGTCTTTGTACCGGGCTTTGCCTTCGCCGGTCTTCTTACCGAGGGGCGGCGTATCTGGGCCGATTTTGCTGACCCCGATCTGCGAGAACAGTATATCGAACACTATAACTGGCCCTCGCAAGACGAGTTTCAGGCCCTGTTTGCAGTCAAAGATTATGCGCAGTGGGTATTCTGGGCCGCGCTGGCGCTGACCGGAATGGTCTATCTCGGGCGCAAGCTTTGGCGGCGGCGGCATTCGGTGAGGGTACGCTATATCAACGGTCCCGAAGTCGTGTCAGAAAAAGGCATGACCCTTTTGGAGATGTCGCGCGCAAACGGCATTCCCCATACTGCGCTATGCGGTGGCAAGGGGCGCTGCACGACCTGTCGTGTTGTGGTTGAAGAAGGCGCCGATCAGCTGCACCCGCCTACCGAAGTCGAAGCCCGCAGTCTGAAAGCCGTCAGCGCGCCCAAAGGTACCCGCCTTGCCTGTCAGATGCGGCCGACCGACCCGCTCACCGTGTTTCGCGTTTTTCGCCCGGACGGTGCGCGCGATCGTGCGCATGCCAGTCAGGGGCAAGAGCGGCAACTGGCAGTTTTGTTTCTGGACATGCGCGGATTCACCGCCCGCACGACTGGGCAATTGCCGTATGACATCGTGTTTCTGTTGAATCGTTTCTTCGACGCAATCGTTCCCGCGATCACCGAGCAGGGCGGAGTGGTTGATAAATATATGGGCGACGGTCTGTTGGCGATGTTCGAAACAGCTAATGCCGCAAGTTCAGCAAGTGCCGGTCTAAGGGCGGCGGCTGGGATCGGGCGGGCATTGGAGCGTTTCAATCAACAGCTTGAAGCAGAAGGCAGCCAGCCCGTACGTATTGGCATGGGCCTGCATCTTGGTGATCTTGTATTGGGCGAAATTGGTGCCGCGAAACACGCGCCGCGCACTATCATAGGAGACGCGGTAAATGTTGCCAGCCGACTAGAGGCCGAAACCAAAGCGCTGGGGGTCGAGCTTCTTGTATCGGACAAGGTTCTGGACGCGGCGGGGTTGCAATGTGATCCGCGCGATCTGCGCGAATTCAGCCTACGGGGTGTCTCTGAACCTGTCCCCGCCCTGCCCGTCAGACACGCACCCGACCTTGAATCGCAAACCACGCCCCTGGAACAGATTGCCTGAGAATGCGCCTAATGTCGTTGAGCAGCGGGATTTTTTCAATAGCCTGAAACAAAAAACAGAAAACCGTTCCATTTCGGGAAAAAACCGCGCATATCCTCCTTTGTTTCTACCGGTCTATGGACATCGCACCGAGGTCGGGGCAAATGCCTCACTAACACCTCTGAAACAACAGAAAACGACACTGCGATAAGAGATTTCCTATGACGATGCTAAGCAATCTGGCCCCGATCCCTGAATTATACGTTTCTTACGAATCCGCACAAAAACTGAAGGTCGAAGCAGCCGACCTAACCAGTTGGGACCTAAGCCCCCGACAGATCTGCGACTTGGAACTGCTTATGAATGGCGGGTTCAACCCGCTCAAAGGTTTCCTGAGCGAAGCCGACTACGACAACGTGGTCGAAAACATGCGCCTGGCCAATGGGACGCTGTGGCCAATGCCGATCACGCTGGACGTTGATGAGGAATTTGCAGCGACCATCGAATTGGGTCAGGACATTGCCTTGCGTGATCAGGAAGGCGTCATTCTGGGCACCATGACCGTGACCGACCGCTGGACACCGGACAAAGCGCGTGAGGCGGAAAAGGTCTTTGGTACCGATGATGATGCGCATCCGGCTGTGAATTACCTGCATAATGTAGCGGGCAAAGTTTATCTGGGCGGCCCGGTCACTGGCATTCAGCAGCCCGTGCATTATGATTTCAAAGCCCGCCGCGACACGCCGAACGAGCTGCGCGCGTATTTCCGCAAAGTGGGCTGGCGCCGGATCGTAGCATTCCAGACCCGCAACCCCTTGCACCGTGCGCATCAGGAATTGACCTTCCGCGCGGCGAAAGAGGCACAGGCCAACTTGCTGATCCATCCCGTGGTTGGCATGACCAAACCGGGCGACGTGGATCATTTCACCCGCGTGCGTTGCTATGAAGCCGTGCTGGACAAATATCCGGCCTCAACCACCTCGATGTCGCTACTGAGCCTTGCGATGCGCATGGCTGGCCCGCGTGAGGCAGTCTGGCACGGGTTGATCCGCGCAAACCACGGTTGCACCCATTTCATCGTTGGTCGTGACCACGCCGGTCCGGGCAAAAACTCGGCTGGTGAAGATTTCTATGGCCCCTACGACGCGCAGGACCTGTTCCGAAAATATCAGGACGAGATCGGCGTCGAGATGGTCGACTTCAAACACATGGTTTACGTGCAGGAACGCGCCCAATACGAGCCGAATGACGAGATTCTGGACAAGAACAACGTCACGATCCTGAACATCTCGGGCACGGAACTGCGCCGCCGTTTGCGCGAAGGGCTTGAGATTCCGGAATGGTTTTCGTTCCCCGAGGTTGTACAAGAATTGCGCAATCGTTTCCCGCCACGATCTCAACAGGGTTTCACAGTGTTCTTCACGGGCTTCTCGGGCTCAGGCAAATCCACAATTGCCAACGCTTTGATGGTCAAACTGATGGAGACCGGGGACCGTCCTGTCACCCTGCTTGACGGGGATATCGTGCGAAAGAACCTGTCCTCTGAGCTGGGCTTCTCAAAAGAGCACCGCGACCTGAACATCCGCCGCATCGGCTATGTGGCCAGTGAGATCACCAAAAACGGCGGTATCGCGATCTGTGCACCGATTGCACCCTATGCCACCACCCGGCGCGCCGTGCGCGAAGAGATCGAACAATTCGGTGCGTTCTGCGAAGTGCATGTGGCCACCAGTATTGAGGAATGCGAGCGCCGCGATCGTAAAGGCCTTTATAAGCTCGCGCGTGAGGGTAAAATCAAGGAATTCACAGGAATTTCTGATCCTTACGATGTGCCCGAAAATCCCGAGCTAAGCGTCGAAACCGAGAATGTCGAAGTCGACAACTGCGCCCATCAGGTTCTGCTGAAACTGGAAAGCATGGGATTGATCGCTGCCGGTTGAGCACCTCGTAAAAGTAACGGCAGCCTCCGTCATTCGGAGGCTGCCACATTCGTCTGAAACACCCCACGTTGCCGGATCTGGTGAAAACCGAATATAGATTGAGCAATCGAATGATTGGGTGTGGTCACTGAATGGCGCAGCCTCTGCCAACTATTGCCGGCTTCTGGTACGGTTCGAATTTATCCTGGATCGAGGCGCTTTGCATCCAATCCTACCTCGATAACGGTCACGAATTCGTTCTTTACACCGCCGAACAGATCGATGGTGTACCAGACGGTGCCGTAATTCGTCCTGCATATGACATACTCTGGCCTGCTCCGTTCGATCTTGAGAATAACGACCGACATCGGATCGCAGTTTTCTCAGACATCTTTCGGCTGCATCTGATGCGGAAAACCAGTTCTATCTGGGTCGATCTGGACGCGTACTGCGTCAGGCCATTTGAGTTCGAAGGCCCTTATGTCTTTGGCTCCACTTCCTCTGGATCACTTCCCAACGGGGTTCTCCGGCTGCCGAGTGAGTCACAGGCACTGACGCAGATGTTGGAATTTGTGGCGGCCGAAAACCCAACCCAACCATGGCGTGGACCACGCTTGCACCGAAAGAACAGCGATCGTTCCATGCGCGGAGAAACATGGGGGATCGAGGCGCTGCCCTGGGGATGTTCCGGCCCCAAGGCGCTGACTCATTTCATGAACAAGACGGGTGAGGATCGCCAAGCAAAACCGCCAGATGCGTTTTATCCACTTGAACGGCAAGAGCTTTGGAAACTGCACGCACCGAACATCGCGCTGACAGAGTTCGAGGGTGAGCGGACCTATTCAGTTCATATCTACGGCCATCAAAAGAAATGGCTCGCAAGTCAAAATGCAGGCCTGCCGCAGAGAGGGTCATATCTGGAAAGGATCTGCGAACGGCATTCGATTGATCCGGCTTCGCGACCAGTCATTCTGGCAGATTGGATGAAGCAGTAAGCTGCGACAGACCCAATGCGCTATGACAACCCGTCAGGCAGGTCTACCTGCCCACGCATCAGCACATGGCCGCGCCCGGCAACTTTGATTCCAGTCATGGCTTGGGAGGGCCCAACCTTCCTAACGCGCGCCTGGCCGGGCCGCCCCATATCGTGCCCCTGCTCAGCGATAAAACAGTCCTTCTTCATCAAATCATATTTCCACAGATAGGCCGCCATCGCCCCGGTCGCCGAACCCGTAAACGGGTCTTCGGGAGGACTTGGCGGCGCCATCAAAAGGCGCGAAAATGTATCGCCTTCCGACGTTGCGCCATCGAGCGTGACCAGAAACGGCTCGGCCATGTCGGACCCCGAGAATCCAGCCCTTACAGCAATTCTTCCAAGCGAATCCACGTCAAGCTTAGCCGCACGCAGCGCTGCGTGATCGCGCAAAACCGTGATGCAGAACGGCAGCCCGGTCGAAACGAATTGAGGTGGAGAGACAATTGCAGCCTCAGGCAACCCGATAGCAGCAGCAACCAACTTGGCTGGCACCTGATCACCAAATTTCGGAGCGACCTGCGTCATCTCAATTTCATCGCCATTAAGTTCGATCGATACGATCCCTGCCCCGGTTTCCAGCGTCAGCGCATCGCCTTCGAACAGGTCACGCGAACGCATTGCTGCAACGGTTGCGATTGTCGGATGTCCAGCAAACGGGATTTCCCGGCTGGCAAGAAAATATCGGACTCGGATGTCGGCTACATCCGATGGTCCTGTGAAGGTGCATTCAACCAATGAGGTTTCGCGCACGTAAGACATACAAGCCTCATCCGTCAGGCTGGCCCCGCCATGCACGACTGCGCAGCCGTTACCGCCAAAGGCCCGATCACTGAATGCGTCCACCCAGTCAAAATCATACCAGCTCATGATGCACACTCCTGCTTTGCCGACTGCGGCAAGATCACCGCAGTCGAGGCAAATGTCACGTCATTTCAGCAGAGTGCGGAGCCGGTTCAGTGAACGGCCACGGGCGAAAGATCATGCTCCCGTGCAAGCACAAAGGCCAGTTTGCGGTCGGCCACCAAAGCCAGTTGCTGGCCATCGGAATCGTGAACCGCATAGAGCTGATCCAAATCGCCTGCCCGCTCGCGCAGATCCTGCGGCAGGTCGGCCACATCGACGGCCTTTACATAGACAATCCGGTTGCCTTCAGTGTTGATCTCAATCGGCGTATTCATTGCTCTTACCCCTTCTTGATGTTGATTGTCTGAACCACGGTTTCTGGCACGGCGCGGGTCAGATCCACATGCAGCAGACCGTTCTCCATGATCGCCTCGCCCACCTCGACGCCATCTGCCAGCACAAACATTCGCTGGAATTGACGGGCCGCGATGCCGCGATGCAGGAAAATGCGCCCTTCACTGTCGTCGCGTTGACGGCCCCGGATCACCAGTTGGCGATCCTCGATCGTGATCGACAAGTCCTCTTCCGCGAAACCAGCCACGGCCAGCGTGATGCGATAGGAAAAATCCGAGGTCTGTTCGATGTTATAGGGCGGGTACCCTTCGTTGCCAGCCTTTGCAGACCGTTCCAGAAGGCGTTCCAACTGCTCGAACCCCAAAAGATGCGGGTATGAGCCTAAGGTAAGTTTCGACACGTATTTTCGTCCTTCTTTGTCAAAGCGACGTTTTGTGCGGCCCCGTTCTGGCAACCGCGTATTATAGAATATGGGAAGATACAGGGATGTCCACAAGGTCTGGCCGGATAAAGCCTGACACACTATCTTGTGTGTAAAGCACCACATGAGCTACTGAGTCGCCGATGAACGCGCCCACCGATCTTTCGATGAAAACCGATGAAGTCCTGCGTGTTGAGTTGGAGGTTTTTCGCCGCCAGCACCGCGATCTGGACGAGGCAATTGAAGCTCTGCAGGCCAAGGGAACCTCGGACCAGCTGACGATCAAGCGGCTGAAAAAGCAGAAACTGCGCCTGAAAGACATTATTCGTCTGATCGAAGACCGATTGACCCCCGATATCATCGCCTGAAACGCGCGTACCGCATTGCCACATAAGTGGATTTGGCTATAGTGCGCGCTCTTTCCGAAGGCAGGGGCACAGTAGCTATGAGCGATGTGAAAGTAGGGATCATCATGGGCAGTCAGTCGGACTGGCCTACGATGAAAGAGGCCGCCGATATTCTGGATGAATTGGGCATCGCATATGAGGCGCGCATCGTCTCGGCTCATCGCACGCCAGACCGTCTTTGGGACTATGGCAAATCCGCTGTTTCGCGCGGCTTACAGGTGATCATCGCAGGTGCAGGCGGCGCAGCACATTTGCCCGGCATGATGGCGTCAAAAACTCGCGTGCCGGTGATTGGTGTGCCGGTGCAGACGCGCGCACTATCGGGCGTGGATTCGCTCTATTCGATCGTGCAGATGCCCAAAGGCTTTCCGGTGGCGACCATGGCGATCGGCTCGGCCGGTGGGGCCAATGCGGCGCTGATGGCTGCAGGAATTCTTGCGCTACAGGATGCGGCACTGGCGGATCGTTTGGAGGCTTGGCGCGAGGCGCTCTCGGCTTCGATTCCCGAGGAACCTCTGGGATGAGCCGCATCGGCATCATCGGCACCGGCCACATCGCAGCACCGATTGCACGACTAATGGCTTCGAAAGGTCATGAAGTTTGCGTCACCCAGCGCAACGTGCAGGTTTCCGAGGCTTTGAAGGCAGAGCTTGGAGTCGGTGTCGGCACTCCGCAGGAGGTACTTGATGGCTCAGACATCGTCTTCCTCTGCCTGCGCCCACATATTGCAGAAGATGTTCTGAGCCCGCTTACCTTTCGCTCTGATCAGCAGATCGTATCTGTGATGGCTGCGGTGCCTCAGACCCAGCTTGCCACATTATGCGCGCCAGCATCAGATTTCGTGCAGACCATCCCGCTAGGGTTCTTGCAGACCGGAGGATGCCCACTCGCCGCCTACGGCAATGATCGCTTGCTGGCCGAGTTGTTTGAGCCAGAGAACCCAGTGGTAAAAGTCGCTGACGAGACGGCATTGAACGCCCATTTCGCAATCTGCGCCATGGTGCCAGGCCTACTGGATCTGATGGCAACCGGTGCAGGATGGCTGGCCGAGCAAACCGGCGACGAACACGGTGCCGAGTTCTACACCACTCAACTGATGTCAGGTTTCCTTGAAGCCACGCAGAAAGGGCAAGCGGGTCAATTGGCTACAGAGCGCGACGCACTTGCGACCGAAGGCACGCTAAGCCTTCAGATGACAGATACCTTGCAGTCCGAGGGCGCGCATGATGCTTTGCGCAGCGCTCTTACAGCGATTGGCAAAAGATTGGAGACGTAACGATGGCAGATATGCTCCCGACCGGTGCAACGATCGGAATACTGGGCGGTGGCCAGCTGGGCCGTATGCTGTCGGTCGCCGCAGCACGACTGGGGTTCAAGGCTCATATCTTTGAACCAGGTACGAACCCGCCCGCCGGACAGGTGGCGGATCGTGTCACAACCGCTGCGTATGATGATGAGAACGCTCTCAAGGCCTTTGCGGAATCGGTAGACGTCATCACCTATGAATTCGAAAGCATCCCCACTCAGGCGCTGGATTTGCTTGAAGCACATCGCCCAATCCGCCCCGGCCGTGAGGCGCTGCGGGTCAGTCAGGACCGGCTGACCGAGAAGACCTTTCTGCAAGGTCTGGACCTTAAAACTGCGCCCTTTGCAGACATCACCGATCTGAACAGTCTGCAGGCTGCAATTGATGAAATCGGCACCCCTGCGATCCTGAAAACCCGCCGCTTTGGATATGACGGCAAAGGGCAAGCCCGCCTACGTGCGCCCAACGACGCCGAGGCAGCTTTGGGTGATATGGCAGGTGCGCCGTCCATTCTGGAAGGGTTCGTGGAATTCAGCCATGAAGTGTCGGTTATCGCAGCGCGTGGCCTCGACGGTCAGGTCGCCTGTTTCGATCCCGGAGAGAACGTGCATCGTGACGGTATCCTACATACGACCACAATCCCAGCACGCCTGTCGCCGGCGCAACGAACAGACGCTGTTTTACTCGCGGCCAACATCCTGAACGCGCTGGATTATGTTGGCGTGATGGGAGTTGAACTGTTCGTGACACCTGAAGGCTTAATCGTGAACGAAATCGCACCTCGGGTTCACAACTCGGGTCATTGGACGCAGAATGGTTGTGCCGTAGATCAGTTCGAGCAGCATATTCGAGCAGTGACAGGTTGGCCATTGGGCGACGGGCAAAGGCACTCGGACGTTGTGATGGAGAACTTAATTGGTCACGACATGGACCGCGTGCCAGAGCTTGCGTGTGAGCGGGATATCGCGCTGCATCTCTACGGCAAGACCGAGGTCAAGGTGGGCCGCAAGATGGGGCATATCAATCGTATTGTGCGTTAGAAGTAATCGCGCTGACGCGCGATGCCTCTGGCGGGGATACTTTGGGCCAGATGAAGCTGGGATCAGCTTAGAAACCGCCTAGCGATATCACCGGACATGTAGCTGACGCGCCCACCTGACAAAGTGGCCGCAACACGTTGGGTTGTTGCGTCCAATATTACAAGATCAGCGCGTTTTCCAGGTTGCAGTGCTCCACGATCCTTGAGGCCCAGAACTTCTGCGGGACCCGAAGAAACCAAAGCCCAAGCATTTGTGAGATCCAGCAAACCGGATTTAACCAGCATCAACGCAGCACGACGTGGGCTGGGGTAGTGGTAATCCGATGCCAGCGCATCACACAGACCCATTGCGATCAGGTCCAAAGCACTGGCATTTCCCTTATGCGAACCGCCACGAACGACGTTTGGCGAACCGAGGATTATGTGATCACCACCCGCTCTGGCGGCTTCGGCGGCTTCAAGCGTTTCGGGGAATTCCGAGATCATGACACCGCGATCGCGCCAGACCGTACGATCCTCAGAAGTGGAGTCATCATGGCTGCCCAGTCGTATGCCTCGTTCTGTGAGTTTAGCGCAAAGCCCATCCAATGCAGCTGGCACCTCGGTACTGCGTGCGTGCATTGATAGCAGCATGTCAAAATGGGTTTCCGGATTACGCCCCGCCTTCAACGCCTGCCCCATCAGACGAGGTGGTTTGCGCCCTTCCGCCAATCGATCATGAGGCAGATGATCGTTTAGGACCACGTAGGGGACCTGCCAGCTTTCAATGCGCTCTGGCAGCACCTCATAGTCGTCCAGCATATGGGTTTCAAAGCGTAGCTGTGGGATCAGATCTGTCGCCACATCATCACGGACCTCCGATATGGCCTCGAAGACTTGCCCGGCAAATTCGGGTCCGCGCACGCCACCTTCCCAGCTGTGAAACTGCGCCAGAACAGCGGTCGTAATTCCGTTTGCCGCCAATTCCGCTTCAACCGATAAAATGCCCTCTGCCATCTGCTTCATCGCGCCACGACGCGGTGCGATATGGCGTTCGAACCCGTCGCCATGCAGATCTATAATCCCGGGCAGAACAAAATAGCCCGACAAATCAATCTGCCTCCCCGCCCTGCCCGACTGTACAAGACCGTCTGCGATGGATAATTCACCGCTCGTAAGCCCATCCTCCGGCAGCAGAACATCTGCGCCGGTCAATGTCAGTTCCAATGAGCTCATTGAGTGCGCTCCGATTCGGGTTCCGAGCAGTCTTCGCCCAGACAGATCTGATCGATGATATCCATCACCCCATCAAGCCAAGTGATCTGGGGATCAAACTGTCCGAATTCGATGAAATGCAGTGTCTGCGCCATGACGCGTGGGTTATTCATCATGAACGTATGGGTAACCGGCAGGACAATATGATCTGACATACCCTCAACTTTTGTTGTCTCAATTGAGACCTTGCCGTCATCGGGCCCGTCAATAAGGGACGAAAAAAGCGGATTTAAAGAATTCTCTCCCGCAATCACCCCCAGATCGAAGTCGATAGGCGGCAAGCGGCGCGGAATGCCCTCGGGGCCTGTTCCCAATGCCAGACCGGCGGGTCCATTCAGAAAACCGAACACCTCCCAAGCGCCAAGCTCATCTACCAGTTGGCTGCCTTGGTTCGGGGGGCCAAGCATAACGACGCGCCCAAGTTTCTCGGGTTCATTATCCTGCAACCAATACCGTAACAGAATGCCTCCCATCGAATGGGCCACGACGTTCACCGTGTCGTCACCACAGGCCTCGAAAGCATCGGGCAATGTCTGGTTGGCGAGCTCGGGTATCGGCAAATCTGTCGATGGGTAACCCGGCCTGATTACCGTATAGTCATGGGCATGGAAAAGCTGCTCCATGACGGTAAACGAAGCCTCGGTACGCGCAAGCCCGTGGAGCAGCACGACGCATTTCGCCTGTACCGCCACGGGAGCAATAGTAAGAAAGATCGCTGCTACAAACTTCATACCCGCCAAATAAGACTTAACCAAAGTTGAGAAAACCCCTAGTCGCCGCGCCGCCGCGTCACTGCCAGCGCAATTCCGCCCAGCACAAAACTTGCTCCTAGCAACAGCCGTAGGTTTGCAACCTCTGATAGCAGAATGATACCGGCGGCAATGGCGATGACCGGAACGCTGAGTTGTACGATCGCGGCGACAGCAGGCGAAAGCTGCGGCACAACGCGATACCACAGTGCATAGCCCAGACCGGACGTGACGCCTCCGGATAACGCCGCCAATACATAGCCTAGCGTCGTCATATGCCAGTCACTGCCCATTAGGAACAAGGCGAGTGCCGTAAATGGCAAAGCCACAATGAAGTTTGCAGCAGTTCCCGACAACGCGTCTGGTTCTGATCGCCCAGAGATGGAATAGATAGCCCATCCAATCCCGGCAGCTGTCATCATACTCGCACCCAACGGATCGACCTGCACCGGCCCGGCAGGCCAAAGGACAAATACCAGACCGCCCAGCGCAATCCCGGCACCCAGTAGCTGCCGCATCATGGGTACCGAGCCAGTCAAAGCCCCGATGGCGAACATCGTGATCTGCACCACTCCAAACAGGATCAATGCGCCAAGCCCTGCATCGAGCGTCAGATAGGCGACGGAGAATCCGATCATGTAGAGTAATAGCGACCCTGCCCCAGCTATGCGCCGGCGGTTAAACACTGGGATTGTGCCGCCTCGCATAGCCACCAGTGCAGCCAAAACCAAAGCACCAGACAATACTCGAACGACCGCAAATCCCGCCGGATCACTGGCACCGCTATCAATCGCAAGCCGATTGAGGATCGAGTTTGCCGCGAAGGCGCACATGGTCAGTGAGGTCAAAAGAAACAGGCGCATATCAACGGCATAGAGGTTTCAACACGGTTTGCACACTCACTTTTCTGCGCGAACACGGCACGCGGTTCGCCGTGTTTACCAGCGCAAACCAAAACGGGGCCGCCCAAAGGCGACCCCGTCGATAAGCGCTATGGCTTAAGCAGCTTACATCATGCCGCCCATGCCGCCCATGTCAGGCATGCCACCGGCAGGTGCCGCGCCTTCTTTGGCGGGCTTGTCGGCAACCATTGCTTCGGTGGTGACCAGCAGGCCTGCAACCGATGCCGCATCTTCCAGAGCGGTACGGACAACTTTGGCCGGGTCGATGACGCCGAACGAGAACATGTCGCCATATTCTTCGGTCTGAGCGTTGAAGCCGAATGCTGCATCGGAAGATTCACGAACCTTGCCTGCAACAACTGCGCCGTCGACACCAGCGTTCTCGGCGATCTGGCGCAGCGGCGATTCAATAGCCTTGCGAACGATGTTGATGCCTGCGTCCTGATCGGCGTTTGCACCTTCCAGAGTTTCCAGCACCTTACCTGCCTGAACCAGCGATACACCACCGCCAACAACAACGCCTTCCTGAACGGCTGCGCGCGTTGCGTTCAGAGCATCGTCTACACGGTCTTTACGCTCTTTCACTTCAACTTCGGTCATGCCGCCGACGCGGATAACGGCAACACCGCCTGCCAGTTTGGCAACGCGCTCTTGCAGCTTCTCACGGTCGTAGTCAGACGAGGTTTCTTCGATCTGAGTGCGGATCTGTGCAACACGTGCTTCGATCTCGGCTTTCTCGCCAGCACCGTCGACGATGGTGGTTTCGTCTTTGGTGATTTCGATCTTCTTGGCGGTGCCCAGCATGTCCATGGTGACGGACTCGAGCTTCATGCCCAGATCTTCGCTGATGACCTGACCACCGGTCAGGATTGCGATGTCCTGCAGCATGGCTTTGCGGCGATCGCCGAAGCCCGGTGCTTTGACAGCAGCAATTTTCAGGCCGCCGCGCAGTTTGTTGACAACCAGAGTCGCCAGCGCTTCGCCTTCAACATCCTCAGCAATGATCAGCAGCGGCTTCTGCGACTGGATCACTTGTTCCAGCAGCGGAACCATCGGCTGCAGCGAGGACAGTTTCTTTTCGTGCAGCAGGATCATGCAGTCGTCGAGTTCTGCGATCATCTTGTCTGCGTTGGTGACGAAGTAAGGCGACAGGTAGCCACGGTCGAACTGCATACCTTCGACAACATCGGTCTCGGTTTCCAGACCTTTGTTTTCTTCGACGGTGATAACGCCTTCGTTGCCAACCTTCTGCATCGCGTCTGCGATCTGCTGGCCAATCTCGGCTTCGCCGTTGGCCGAGATGGTGCCAACCTGAGCAACTTCAGCGCTGTCTTTAACTTCACGCGAAGCGTCTTTGATGCCTTCAACAACCTTGGCAGTTGCCAGGTCGATGCCGCGCTTCAGGTCCATCGGGTTCAGGCCCGCTGCAACCTGCTTCAGACCTTCGCGAACGATGGCTTGTGCCAGAACGGTTGCAGTGGTGGTGCCGTCGCCGGCTTCGTCATTGGTGCGGCTGGCGACTTCTTTCACCATCTGCGCGCCCATGTTTTCGAACTTGTCTTCCAGTTCGATTTCCTTGGCAACCGAAACACCGTCTTTGGTGATGCGCGGTGCGCCAAAGGATTTGTCCAGAACCACGTTGCGGCCTTTGGGGCCCAGGGTCACTTTAACAGCATCGGCCAGAACATTTACACCGGCCAGCATGCGGTTACGGGCATCGGTGTCAAATTTGACGTCCTTTGCAGACATGTTGTCTCTCCTTGAGAAAATGTATTGAGATGAAGATCAGAGAAAGCGCTTGGGCTTACTCGATGATCCCCATGATGTCGCTTTCTTTCATCATCAGCAGCTCTTCGCCGTTGACCTGAACCTCGGTGCCCGACCATTTGCCGAACAGGATCTTGTCACCAGCTTTTACAGCCATCGCGATCAGTTCGCCGCTATCCTTGCGCGCGCCTTCGCCGGTTGCGACGACTTCGCCTTCGCTGGGCTTTTCTTTTGCGCTATCGGGAATGATCAGGCCGCCTGCGGTTTTTTCTTCGCTTTCGGTACGGCGAACCAGTACGCGGTCATGAAGCGGTTTCAATGCCATCTTTGCAGCTCCTTGGGCTCAAAGTTTGTTTATCCTCCCCTCGCCGACTGACGAGGCGTTAGCACTCGGGTCTCATGAGTGATAACGACGCATAGCTAGGGAGTAACCGAAAGTGAGTCAACAAGCTGCATGAATATTTTTTGCAGCTTAAAGAATCCAGAGTAATTGGTTTACTCAATACCCCGGCAGACTAATCTGGTCGCACCCTTGATTGAGGCGGAAACTTTGATGCCTAGATGCCAGTTCCTTGCCGCCGCGAATGTGCTTTCACTTGCTCTGATCATCTGTTTCGCCGCTACGGCGCAGGCCCAAACCCTTATTCAAACCACCCGATTATGGGAGCACCGCTTGGACGCGCGAATTGGCGTCCTTCTGCATGAAACTGACGCTGCCTGGGAAGTCTCGCATCGGGCCGATGAGCTGTTCCCGATGTCCAGTACATTCAAGCCACTCTTGTGCGGTGCGATTTTGGCAGGTGTGGATTCTGGTGTAGTAGACCTGTCAGAAAATGTGGCAATTCAGACATCAGACCTTGTGGAATACTCACCTGTTACGAGCGAACACGTTGAGACAGGAATGACAATTGGTGAGTTATGTCAGGCAACCATGACAATCAGCGACAACGCAGCGGCCAACCTCTTGTTAAAACAACTGGGCGGGCCAGCCGGGCTGACCGAGTTCCTCCGGGCAACGGGCGACGGCACTACACGCCTGGATCGTTGGGAGACTGCCCTGAACGAAGCCACCCCTGGCGACCCGCGTGATACAACGACACCACGGGCAATACTGGAGACAATAGAACGGCTGTTATTCGACGAGGTGCTTTCACCCGCCTCAGCCGCGCAGCTTGGGCAATGGATGATTGATGATCAGGTGGCCGACGGGCTTATCCGCGCTCATCTGCCAAAAAGTTGGCTAATTGGGGACAAAACCGGAGCAGGAGGTTACGGCAGCCGCGCGATCATCGCCTTTTTGCAGACACCTGAACCACGAACATATATGGCAGCCAACTATCTAACTGAAAGCGACGCTCCATTTCCTGAACGCAACGCGGTGCTCTCAGACATTGGCCAAGCGATGATCGCTGAGATTAGCGCACGGATTGACTGATCACCTTCAGTACGCGGCAAGTCGGCTATTCCGTTTCTTCCCAGCTATATGCCCAATGTTTCAATCCTTCGACCCCCGAGGCAGATAGGGCATATACGCCTTTCTCCACCTTCTTGAACCAGCCGTAGTGGTTGTCATACATCAGGCGCGTGGCTGTTTGGACCCCCGTCGCCTTTGCCACCGTTGCCCCTTTGACCGCGCCATTTTCAGCCAGATGTGCCGCGCATTTAAGCGCATCTTGCCGATAGGCCGTCACAATACCATGGCGCGTGGCACCGCCTGCATTCGGATCACCCCGCAGCCGTTCAAATTCCCGCAGCAATCGCTTGGCTTTCACCTTGTCTTTGCGTGGCGTATATGGGCCAGGGTCGCATTGAACCTCAACCGTACCATCCGGGCGCACGGTGATCAGGCCCAGGCCCAAACGGCGACACATCGCCAGATTGTCCTTCAAAGCCCGTCGCGCCATTCGCCCTTTAGGCTTACAGACCCCGATGTAGACTTGATCGGTCACTTTCAGGCGCGTGATGGCCTGATGAAACAGCGCAAGGTTAAAGCGCAGTTTGAGTTCAACGATCACCAAGTCTTCGCCATCGCGTACGGCCACGATATCGGCAGCGCCGACCTCTCCTTTCACGGTATAGCCCTGTCGTTCCAACAACGCTTTGATTGGAGGGTAGAGATCTTGCTCAAGCTTCATGAGCCCATGCTATGCGGTTTCGCGCAGATTGCCAGCCGCTGCTTGATAACAAACCACGTTGCAGGCGGTAAGAAGGCAGGGGTATGAATTGGGCATCGTCGCAAGCTGCGGAAGGAATCCCATGCGTCTGCTCAGCATTTGTCTTTGCCTATTATTTCCAATCACCGCGCAAGCAGCATGTGAGGGGCGAGATCTGAGGCTTGATCTGTCGACCGAAGCTCAGGCTGAGCTGGACGAGACGCTTCGCGCTATTCCATTTCCGGAAGGCAATCACTGGATCGCCACGAAGGACAACACTGTGCTGCATTTGATCGGCACTCTGCACACCAACGATGCGCGAATGGGGCCAGTGGTTGATAGATTGGCGCCAATCCTGAGCCAGGTCGACGCGTTCTACTTTGAAGTTACAAAGACAGAGATGGAGGCTTTCGAGAAAGACCTGGCCGAGGACCTCAGCCCGGTATTGATCACATCAGGGCCGACTTTGATCGATCTGATGTCAGAAGAAGATTGGGCCGCGTTATCACAAACGCTGGCTGATCGCGGGATCCCCAGTTGGATGGCTGCGAAGATGCGCCCTTGGTTCCTAAGCATGATGCTTGGCATTCCGCCTTGCCTGATGAATACCCCCGATTTCGATCGGGGCATGGATACGCGCTTGACCGAATTGGCCGATGAACATCAAATTCCTCAGTATTCGCTCGAACGCATCGAGGACTTGATTGTCATGTTCGACAGTCATTCGTTGGAAGATCAGGTTGCCTCGCTGACCCGGATGTCAGGCGCACTGGAGGCGGGTGACGATCAAATGATCACCATGGCGAATGCGTATATCGAGGAACAGCACGCCGCAATCATGGAATTGGCCAAGATACAGGGGCTTGAAGCATCAGGACTGACACCCGAGGAGTTTGATGCCGAATGGCAGAGTTTTGAGGATCAGCTTCTGGTACAGCGCAATGCAAATTGGATGGAAATAATTTTGAGCCTGAAGGATCAGACCGCAGTCATCGCTGTTGGGGCCGGACATCTAAGCAATGACTACGGCTTGCTAAACCAGTTGCAACAGGCGGGATACACCTTGGAGCGCGCTGAATTCTAGGAAATCAGACCAAGGGTCGCAGCACCATTCCTTCCGGGTGACATCCGGGTTTGACCACCCTATAAGGCGCGCAAATCCACATTCCTCAGGACACGCGACATGACAACGCTAGTTTTTGGCCATAAATCTCCCGACACCGATTCCACCGGCTCTCCGATCCTGTGGTCCTGGTATCTGACCGAAGTGAAGGGTGAGCAAGCCCAGCCTGCATTGCTGGGTGAACCCAACACCGAAGCGGCGTTCATGCTGGAACGCTGGGACCTGCCCAAGCCGCAGATCATCGAAGACGTGGCTGAAGATGCGCCCGTTGTCATCGTCGACACCAACAACCCGGCCGAGCTGCCCGCCAGCATCAACAGCGCCGACATCCGCGCGATTATCGACCACCACAAGCTGGTTGGCGGACTTGAAACCAAAGGCCCGATCGATATCACCGTGCGCCCACTGGCCTGCACGGCAACAATCATGGTCGACCTGATGGGTGACGATGCCGCCATGATGCCTGACGCCATCAAAGGTGCAGCGCTGACCTGCATCCTGTCGGACACGCTGGAGTTCCGCTCACCCACCACCACCGCCCATGATCGTGCCGTGGCCGAGAAATTGGCGGCTGAGCTTGGTCTGGATGTCTCGGCCTACGCCGCCGACATGTTTGCAGCGAAATCGGATGTCTCGTCTTTCTCGGACGCCGAACTGATCCGCATGGACAGCAAGGAATACGAAGTCGACGGCACCAAGTTCCGGGTTTCGGTTCTGGAAACTACAGCACCCGGCGTCGTGCTGGATCGCAAGGACAGCATCGTAAGCGCGATGACCGATGTGGCCAAAGAAGACGGCGTTGATCAGGTGTTGCTGTTCGTGGTCGACATTCTGAACGAAGAGGCGACCCTGCTGGTTCCAAACGATCTGGTCAAAGGCGTCGCCGAGAAAAGCTTTGGCGCTACCGTAGACGGCGACGCGGTTGTCCTGCCAGGCATCATGAGCCGGAAAAAGCAGATCATTCCAAACCTCAAGGTCTGAGTTTAGATCATCAAAGGCGCCCGAACCGGGCGCCTTACTTTTTGCGAGGCTCTGCCTCGCGCTCCGGGATATTTGTGGCCAGATGAACAAGGGAATCCTATTCCCTTCAACACGCCCAAAGCGGGACCTCTGGCAAATCTGGCCGGGCTCTGCCATAGGCTTGGTATCTTGCATTCCCTGTTCCACGAGGCGCGCCATGACCCAAATCGTTTCTTCACTTGCGGAAATCTCTGACAGGTACAAAGCGCTGTTCGTTGATTTGTGGGGGTGCGTTCACAACGGGATCACCGCCTACCCCGAGGCCGTGGCTGCCCTGCAAGCTTATCGGCAAAAAGGCGGCACTGTGGTTCTGGTGACCAACTCTCCCAAGCCCCGAGCCGGTGTTGCAGTGCAGCTAACGCAATTCAACGTACCTGCGGACGCCTATGACACCATCGCGACTAGTGGCGATTCGGCACGTTCTGCGATGTATCGCGGGACGGTTGGTGAAAAAGTCTACTTCATGGGCGAATGGCAACGTGACGCGGGATTTTTTGAACCTCTGAAGCTGTTGGATCATCCTATCCATATCGAACGCGTGGCGCTGGACGAAGCTGAAGGCATTGTGTGCTGCGGCCCGTTCGACCCGATGGCAGACCCGGATGTAAACCGGCCCGACTTTCTATATGCCAAGCAGAAAGGATTGAAACTGCTTTGCGCCAACCCCGATATCGTCGTGGACCGAGGCGAAACACGCGAGTGGTGCGCAGGAGCTTTAGCCCGGCTTTACAGTGAGATGGGAGGTGAAAGCCTGTATTTCGGCAAGCCGCACCCGCCGATCTATGATCTGGCACGACGAAGGCTGCAAGCAATCGGAGTCGACGCCTCGGATTCCGAGATACTGGCGATTGGTGACGGGCCGCAGACAGACATCGCGGGGGGTATGGGTGAAGGCATTGACACCTTGTTCATCACCGGGGGACTGGCCGCTGCTGAAACCAAAACCGCACATCACCCGGATGAGGATGCATTGCGGGTCCATAACGAAAAAGAACAGATTAACCCAACCTTCTCGATTGGCCGTTTGAGATAGCAAAAAAGACTTGATTTTCTGCGACTGCGAAGTAATAAAGTTGCCGACGGGCGGCAAAAGATAGTCTTTTGTTACCCTTTCGATCTCGGATGAGGGCAGCATGTTGGATAACCTTCCACGCGGAACGATTTGTATCGAAGACATCGAAATGGGCATGTCACGGCATCTGCGCAAAGTGGTGACCGATGAAGATATCGAGATGTTTGCCCAGGTGTCGACAGACCGTAACCCTGTTCATCTGGATGATGATTATGCCCGCGATACGATTTTCGAAGGGCGCATTGCGCATGGCATGCTGACCGCTGGCCTGATCTCTGCCGTGATCGGGGAGCAGCTGCCGGGACATGGAACCGTGTACATGGGACAGTCGCTCAAGTTCCTGGCTCCGGTGCGTCCGGGTGACATGGTTTATGCTGAGGTCAAGGTGATCGATATCGATTTCTCCAAACGTCGGGTTAAGCTGGATTGTCACTGCGCAGTCGACGGTAAGAAAGTGCTGGTGGGTGAGGCCATGGTGCTGGCACCAAGCCGCAAGTTCGACTGATCACGCAGCTTCGCCGATCTGCGGCTTGAACCTTACGGGCAGTCCCGCTAGGCAATCCTCATGCAGATCATTCGTGACTTCCAGTTTGTCGAGCCAGAAGATCGTGGTGCCAGCGTCGCCATTGGGAACTTTGACGGCGTCCATTTAGGGCATCAATCCGTCATTGAACTTGCGCGCAATGCTGAATTGAACGCACCGCTGGGAGTCATGACCTTCGAGCCGCATCCACGAGAGTATTTTGCCCCAGAGGCTCCGCCCTTTCGTCTGATGCGCGGCAATGCGCGCGCGCACCGGCTGGAAAAGCTCGGCGTGCAGAAGCTTTATGAACTTCCCTTCAATTCGGCGCTGGCGGGAATGACCCCTGAAGCTTTCGCCAGAAACGTCATATGTGATGGTCTGGGGCTGTCTCATGTTGTCGTGGGCGCTGACTTTTGTTTCGGCAAAGGACGCAGCGGCAACCCTCAGGACCTGGTTCGCTTCGGCGAAGAGATGGGGTTCGGTGTAACCATCG
The DNA here is from genome assembly GCF_056540425.1 of Ruegeria sp. AN6. Classification (NCBI taxonomy): domain Bacteria; kingdom Pseudomonadati; phylum Pseudomonadota; class Alphaproteobacteria; order Rhodobacterales; family Roseobacteraceae; genus Ruegeria; species Ruegeria sp. AN6. The sequence goes on along the minus strand of NZ_JBQFWR010000002.1, from coordinate 64,316 downwards.
CACCCCTGTTGGAGCGAACCGAGAATGTGGTCTCATCCACTGCGATCCGTACGGCTCTGTCAGAGGGACGTCCGCGTGATGCGGCAACAATGCTGGGTCACTGGCATCGGATCGAGGGCGAGGTCGTTGGAGGCGAGCAACGTGGACGCGACTTGGGATACCCGACGGCCAATATGTCGATCGAAGGGCTGCACCCTCCGAGATTCGGTGTTTATGCGGTTCTGGTCGACGTCCTGGATGGCCCACATCAGGGCAGCTATCACGGGGCGGCATCGGTCGGGACCCGGCCAATGTTCCAAGGTGAGGTTCCCAACATCGAAACATTCCTGTTCGATTTCTCAGGCGATCTTTACGGCGCGACGCTGTCCGTTGGTCTGGTCGACTATCTGCGGCCCGAAATGACATTCGACGGCCTTGACGGGTTGATCTCGCAAATGGATGCCGATTGCGCGCGCGCCCGAGAGATACTGGCTAGTACATGACCACGGACCCAATCGATCGAGCTGGCCTCGCGCCTCGGTTCTGGGAACGCAAGCCACTACGCAAGATGAACCAGCGTGAGTGGGAGGCCCTGTGCGATGGCTGCGGCAAATGCTGCCTGAACAAACTGGAAGACGAAGATACTGGCGAGGTCGCCCTGACATGTGTTGCCTGCCGTCTTTTGGATGACGAAACCTGCCGGTGCACGCAATATGACATCCGGCACCAGTTCGTACCCGAATGCATCGTCATGACACCCGATAACATCGACAGTCATGCCTATTGGTTGCCCCAGACCTGCGCCTACCGACTGCTGTGGGAAGGCAAACCACTTTACGACTGGCATCCTTTGGTATCAGGTACGCCAGACAGCGTTCATACCGCCGAAGTTTCCGTGCAGGGGCGAACCGTATCTGAATTCGAAACACCCATGGAAGAATGGGAAGACTACATCATCGAGGAGCCGAGCTGATGCATTTTGCCTCTGACAATTCCGGGCCTGTTCATCCCGAAGTTCTGACCGCGTTGGCCGAGGCCAATCAGGACTATCAGATGGCTTACGGCGCGGACACTCTGATGAATGAAGTGCGAGACCAAATCCGAGGTATTTTCGAAGCACCCGGCGCGGCTGTCTATCTGGTCGCTACTGGAACGGCGGCGAATTCACTGGCGTTGGCTACACTGTGCAAGCCGTGGGAAACCGTATTCTGCTCACCCGTCGCTCATATTCATGAGGATGAGTGCAACGCGCCCGAATTCTACACCGGCGCAAAGCTAACGCTGGTGCCGGGTGGCGACAAAATGACCCCCGAAGCGTTGACCAAGTCCATTGAGGGGGAAGAAACCCGCGGCGTTCATGGTCCTCAACGCGGGCCCGTCTCTATCACTCAGGTGACCGAGCGCGGCTCGGTTTACTCGCTGGCCGAACTACAAGCCCTATGTGGTGTTGCCAAATCTTTTGGATTGCCAGTGCATTTGGATGGCGCTCGTTTCACCAACGCTCTGGTTGCCCTAAATTGCTCACCCGCTGAGATGACATGGAAAGCCGGTGTTGATGCGGTCAGTTTTGGCGGCACCAAAAACGGGCTGATGGGTGTCGAGGCCGTGATCTTCTTCGACGAAAGCAAAGCATGGGAATTCGAGCTGCGACGTAAGCGCGGTGCGCACCTGTTTTCCAAGCACCGTTACCTGTCGGCCCAAATGGCCGCCTACCTAAAGGATGACCTGTGGTTGAAATCTGCCCGCAAGGCCAATGCCAACGGCGCGCGTCTGGCGGACGGGTTGCGTGCACTCGGCGCAGAGTTCCTGCATGAACCCCAAGCCAACATGGTATTCGCCAGTTTCCCCCGCAACCAGCACAAGCGCCTGCACGAGGCAGGCGCTGTCTATCACCTGTGGGGCGATACGCTGGAGGGCGAAGACGATGACGAGAGGCTGGCCTGCCGCCTGGTTTGCGACTGGTCCATCGGAACCGAACAGATCGACCAGTTTCTAAGCCTTCTTTAGTCGGGCGCGCCTGCCCGGCTATTTCATCTCAGCGAGATGACGGTCCAGGTCGTCAAGACGGTCTTGACCCCAGAACCTTTGACCGTCCGGTGTGATATAAAACGGTGCGCCGAATACACCACGATCCACGGCCTCTTCAAGATTGGCGGCATAGGTTTCCGCACCTACCAGAAGACCGCTATCGGCAAGACTTGGATTAAACCCGGCCTGCTCTAGGCAATCGCGGATAACGCCATCGTCGGCGATGTCCTTTTCTTCTGCCCAGCACGCTCGCAGGAAAGAATGGCACAGCTTTCCGACATCCCCTGACCCATCCTGAATGGCCGCAATCACGGCATATGAGGACGGCGCCATATTCGTAGGCCAGTGCGCGGGTTGCAGGTTCAGCGGCATGCTCAGATTACGCGCTTGGCGGACCAGTTCCTGCGCGCGGTATTCGATACGCGAGATATGTCGATCTTTTGGAGGCACTCCCCCGGTTCGGCCGAACAGAGCAATGATATCCAGCGGTTTATAATTGATCGTCGCACCATGCTTGGCTGCAATCTCTTCAAGTCGCATCCCCGCCAGGTAGGAATAGGGCGAGAGTGTCGCAAAAAAGTAGTCAATCTGGGCCATGTTCACTTTCTCCGCTGCGTTATCTTTGCGCGACGGTAGACCCATGCTAAGCGGTGTCAACATCACGAATCTGTCACATTGCCACTGCTGCCCGGGGAAAATCAGCCGATGCCGACACTTCACGAACCCAAGCTTATCGCTGGGAACGCCAATCTTCCGCTTGCCGAAACCATTGCCCGCCGCATGAGCCTGCATCGCGGCGTTGACCAGGGGCTGGTCGATGCGCGGGTCGAACGGTTCAACGACGGCGAGATTTTCGTTGAGGTATTCGAGAACGTGCGTGGCGAGGATATGTTTATTATCCAACCGACCTCGAACCCGGCTAATGACAACCTGATGGAGTTGCTGATCATTGCCGATGCCCTGCGCCGTTCGTCCGCGGCCCGCATCACTGCTGTGATCCCCTATTTCGGCTATGCCCGACAGGACCGCCGCACTAAAGCGCGCACACCGATAAGTGCCAAGCTGGTGGCTAACATGCTGACTGGCGCAGGGATCGAGCGTATCCTTACGATGGATCTGCACGCCGCCCAGATTCAGGGCTTTTTCGACATGCCGGTGGACAACCTCTATGCCTCACCGATTTTTGCCCTGGATGTGAAGAAGCAATTCAAAGATCAGATGGACGATCTGATGGTGGTCTCGCCGGATGTTGGCGGTGTTGCGCGCGCGCGCGAATTGGCCAAACGTATCAACGCTCCGTTGTCGATCGTTGACAAGCGCCGCGAAAAAGCCGGTGAAATTGCTGAGATGACAGTGATCGGCGACGTCAAAGACAAGATCTGCCTGATCGTGGACGACATCTGCGATACAGCTGGTACACTATGTAAAGCAGCCCAGGTGCTGATAGATAATGGCGCCAAAGAGGTGCATTCCTATATCACGCATGGCGTCATGAGCGGACCAGCAGTTGAACGTGTAACCAATTCGGTCATGAAATCTTTGGTGCTTTCGGACACAATCCAACCAACAGCCGAGATCGAAAAGGCCGCAAATATCCGCATCGTACCTACGGCTCCGATCTTCACGCAGGCAATCCTGAATATCTGGAACGGCACCAGTGTGTCATCCCTGTTCGAGGATAAGACGCTGACTCCGATTTACGAGTCGCTCTATCACATGGACTAATCAGCAAAACTGCTGACCACAGCTTCTGCCATTTGAGATCATGACGGCCTGCTACTCGGCGACCGTCATGATTTCATCCAACGGCTTTTTCATCTTTGCTACTTTCGGCACCTTCGCCTCTTCACTCGGATGACCAACCGCAACGATCATGATCGGTTTTTCGTGATCAGGGCGATCCAATAGTTTATTCAGGAATTTCATAGGGTTGGGTGTATGGGTCAGGGAGACCAACCCAGCGTGATGCAATGCCGTTAGCAGGAAGCCCGTCGCAATACCTGTACTCTCGGGCACATAGTAATTCTTGAACCGCACCCCATCATCGAAATGGCCCCATCTCTGAGCGAATATCACAATTAACCACGGCGCATCTTCAAGGTGCGGTTTCTGGTCATTTGTTCCAATCGGTTCCAGCGCTTTCAGCCATTCATCCCCGGCACCGCCATCATAGAACTTGCGTTCCTCTTCTTCCGCTTCCTCGCGAATTCGGCGCTTCATCTCGGGATTTGAAATTGCGACGAAGTGCCAAGGCTGATGATTAGCCCCTGATGGAGCGGTTCCTGCGGCGCGAATACACTCTTCGATGACTGCGCGTGACACAGGGCGGTCCGAATAGTCCCGTACGGTATGGCGACGCTTCATCTTGTCATAAAATGCCAGCGCCTCACTCAACATCTCGTCATCCGACATGTCCATACGATCAGGCAGATTCAAAGCTTTGTATTCAATGTGCTCGCGTGCAAACACCGGCAAGGTCCTCCGTATCCATCGCGCGTCGCAGGCGCTTTTTCCGTTATGGTACGGCTGTCAAAAAGGTGCAATCTCCTCTTACGTGCAATCCGGACTCAGGAGATATTCCAATCATCTTCGTGCGCTACCTCGCCGATCGCTGTCCAGGATACCCGAATTCTGGCTATACGCGTATCAGACCAAGTCCGAAACACAGCATTAAATCCCTCGGGGGTAATATCTTCTGCCTGCACCTCAGCTCGCAGCGCAGATGACGTATCCACATCCCAAAGCGCCACACCGATCTGCACAAATGGCACTGATCGAAACGCCTCTTTGAACCTAATGGCGGTTCGGCGTTCGCGCGCGCCTTGCCCAGTCCACATATCTCCACCGTCGGCGAAATCGGAAAACAAAACGGATTCGCCCTGATCAATACCAATGGGATGGGTCAGAAATTTCTTCATCGTGTCGTCTTTTCTTTCAATTCCGGCACCTTACCCTGCACCTTTGACGAAATCACGACAAAAAAACGGCCCCGCAAAGCAAGGCCGTTTCGAATGGGTTGAGATGAACTTTTATAAGCTCATATGCGTTCCAAGGGCTTCCATATCAGCCAGCAACTTAGCTGCATCGTCGACAATGGATTGATCGTCACCCGCTTTCGCGGCCTCATGCGAGGCGCGGGCTTCCGCGATCAGGTCATCCAGATGCGACCGGGTCACTTCTGCGACCGGAATGGCCTTTTCGGCCAGAACCGACAGGCCATCACCGTTGATCTGAGCAAACCCACCGGTCACCAGATACTCGCTGGCGCCTGCGGGTGCTTCGACCTTCAGGATGCCCGGGCGCAGCGTGGTAATCGTGGGGGCATGATCGGGCATCGCCGTCATGTCCCCGTCCGCGCCGGGTAGCTGGACCGCGGTGGCCTCAAGCGAAGCAAGGCTCCGCTCGGGGCTGACGAGGTCGAATTGCATTGTGTTTGCCATCAGGGATACTCCTTAGGCGGCTTCTGCGGCCATCTTCTCCGCTTTAGCGATCACTTCTTCGATGCCGCCAACCATCAGGAAGGCCGCTTCGGGCAGGTGATCGTATTCGCCAGCGACAACCGCTTTGAACGACGCGATGGTCACATCCAGAGGAACCTGAACGCCGGGCGAACCGGTGAAGACTTCGGCCACGTCGAACGGCTGCGACAGGAAGCGCTCGATCTTACGGGCACGGGCCACGGTCAGTTTGTCCTCTTCCGACAGTTCGTCCATGCCGAGGATGGCGATGATGTCCTGCAGCGACTTGTAGCGCTGGAGGATCTGCTGAACGTCGGTCGCAACTTTGTAGTGCTCTTCACCAACGATGGCCGGATCGAGCAGACGCGAGGTCGAGTCGAGCGGGTCAACCGCCGGGTAGATACCCTTTTCCGAGATCGCACGGTTAAGAACAGTGGTCGCGTCCAAGTGAGCAAATGAGGTTGCCGGCGCAGGGTCGGTAAGGTCGTCCGCAGGCACGTAGATCGCCTGAACCGATGTGATCGAGCCCGACTTGGTCGAGGTGATACGTTCCTGCAGGGCGCCCATGTCGGTAGCCAGTGTCGGCTGGTAACCCACCGCCGAAGGAATACGGCCCAGCAGAGCCGAAACCTCGGAACCCGCCTGCGTGAAGCGGAAGATGTTGTCGACGAAGAACAGAACGTCGGTACCGGATTGGTCGCGGAACTGCTCGGCCAGAGTCAGACCGGTCAGAGCAACACGTGCACGTGCTCCCGGAGGTTCGTTCATCTGACCGTAAACCAGGGCAACCTGCGATTCTGACAGGTTGTCCGGCTTAATAACGTTCGATTCGATCATCTCGTGATACAGGTCGTTCCCTTCACGGGTCCGTTCGCCAACACCCGCGAACACCGAGAAACCCGAGTGCACTTTTGCGATGTTGTTGATCAGTTCCATGATCAGAACGGTTTTACCAACGCCGGCACCGCCGAACAGGCCGATCTTACCGCCTTTGGCGTAGGGGGCCAGCAGGTCAACAACCTTGATGCCGGTTACCAGAACTTCCGACTCGGTCGACTGTTCGTCGAATGTCGGCGCGGGCTGGTGGATCGCTCGAGCCTCGGTTGCTTCAACCGGGCCTTTTTCGTCGATCGGCTCACCAACCACGTTCAGGATGCGGCCCAGGGTGGCGTTACCAACCGGAACCGAGATCGGTGCGCCGGTGTCGGTGACGGCTTCGCCACGGACCAGACCTTCGGTCGCGTCCATTGCGATTGTGCGGACGGTGTTTTCACCCAGGTGCTGAGCAACTTCCAACACCAGGCGCTTGCCGTTGTTGGTGGTTTCCAGCGCGTTCAGAATTTCAGGCAGCTGATCTTCGAAGTGCACGTCGACGACGGCCCCGATGATCTGTGTGACTTTGCCTTTTGCATTCGCCATGTTTCGTCTCCGGTATGTCTCTACAGCGCTTCGGCGCCGGAAATAATTTCAATCAGCTCGTTGGTGATCACGGCCTGACGCGAGCGGTTGAACTGGATCGTCAGCTTGTCGATCATTTCACCCGCGTTGCGTGTCGCGTTGTCCATCGCGGACATCCGTGCACCCTGTTCAGACGCTCCGTTTTCGAGCAGAGCTGAGAAGATCGCGGTCGCGACCCCCTTGGGCAGCAGGTCGGCCAGAATGGCCTCTTCGCTGGGCTCGTAATCGAACACGGCACCGCTGTCGTCATCCTCGGTTTCCTCGAACGAGGCGGGGATGACCTGCTGTGCCGTCGGGATCTGGGTCACAACGTTGACGAACTTCGAGTAGAAGATCGTAGCAACGTCGAACTCACCCCCGTCGAAACGTGACAGGACGTCCTTGGCAATGTCTTGCGCGTTGTTGTAGCCAATGCGCTTGACCTCACTCAGGTCGATATGCCCAACGAACAGATCGCCAAAATCACGCTTGAGCGCATCGCGGCCTTTCTTGCCGACGGTCAAAACCTTGACCGTCTTGCCTTTGCCGCGCAGCTCGTCCGCTTTTGCGCGGGCAAGCTTGGCGATGTTCGCGTTGAAGCCGCCACACAGGCCGCGTTCAGCTGTCATCACAACCAGCAGATGGACATCATCGCTGCCCGTACCACGGAGCAACTTGGGAGCGCTGTCGCTGCCCCCGACCGACGCCGCCAGCCCCGCCATCACGGCATTGAACCGTTCGGCATAAGGGCGCGAGGCTTCGGCAGATTCCTGGGCGCGGCGCAGTTTTGCAGCCGCGACCATCTGCATGGCCTTGGTGATCTTGCGGGTCGATTTGACCGACTCGATCCTGTTTTTAAGGTCCTTCAGACTAGGCATCGGAACCCCCTATCAAGCGAAGGTCGCGGCGTATTCGTCGATCGCTGCCTTGAGTTTGTCTGCTGCGTCACCTTTGATCTTCGGATCTTCGTCGGTGATCCACTTCAGCAGGTCAGCGTGCTTGCCGCGCAGATGCGCCAGCAGGCCAGCCTCATAGCGGCCAACGTCAGATACGTCGATCTTGTCGAGGTAGCCGTTGGTACCTGCGAAGATGACGCAGACGATTTCGGCGTTGGTCAGCGGCGAGTACTGCGGCTGTTTCATCAGCTCGGTCAGACGCGCACCACGGTTCAGCAGCTGCTGAGTTGCGGCGTCGAGGTCCGAACCGAACTGCGCAAACGCAGCCATTTCGCGGTACTGAGCCAGTTCCAGCTTAACCGGACCAGCAACCGATTTCATCGCATCGGTTTGAGCCGAGGAGCCCACACGCGAAACCGACAGACCGGTGTTCACAGCAGGACGGATACCTTGGTAGAACAGTTCGGTTTCCAGGAAGATCTGACCGTCGGTGATCGAGATCACGTTGGTCGGAATAAACGCCGAAACGTCACCACCCTGCGTTTCGATAACCGGCAGTGCCGTCAGCGAGCCTGCACCGAAGTCTTCGTTCAGCTTCGCCGAACGCTCCAGCAGACGCGAGTGGAGATAGAAAACGTCGCCAGGATAGGCTTCACGACCGGGCGGACGACGCAGCAGCAGCGACATCTGACGATAAGACACAGCCTGTTTCGACAGATCATCATAGATGATCAGCGCGTGGCGGCCGTTGTCACGGAAGTATTCAGCCATCGCAGTCGCGGCGTAAGGCGCGAGGAACTGCATCGGTGCCGGATCGGACGCGGTTGCGGCCACAACGATCGAGTATTCAATCGCGCCGGACTCTTCCAGTTTCTTCACCAGCTGCGCAACGGTCGAACGCTTCTGACCAACCGCAACGTAGACGCAGTACAGTTTCTTCGACTCGTCGTCGCCTGCTGCGTCGTTATAGACTTTCTGGTTCAGAATGGTGTCCAGAGCCACAGCAGTTTTACCGGTCTGACGGTCACCAATGATCAGCTCCCGCTGACCACGGCCGATCGGGATCATCGCGTCAACCGATTTCAGGCCGGTTGCCATCGGCTCGTGCACCGATTTACGCGGGATGATGCCGGGGGCTTTAACGTCTGCAACGCCACGCTTGGAGGCATTGATCGGGCCTTTGCCGTCCAGCGGGTTGCCCAGACCGTCCACAACGCGGCCCAGCAGTTCATCACCGATCGGAACGTCCACGATCGAGTTGGTGCGCTTAACAGTGTCACCTTCTTTGATGTCACGGTCAGAACCGAAGATAACGACACCAACGTTGTCGCTTTCCAGGTTCAGAGCCATGCCCATGATGCCACCGGGGAATTCTACCATCTCACCGGCTTGCACATTGTCCAGGCCGTATACACGGGCAATCCCGTCACCGACGCTCAGCACGCGGCCGATCTCGGCCACTTCGGCTTCCTGACCAAAATTCTTGATCTGGTCCTTCAGGATTGCAGAAATCTCTGCAGCTTGGATTCCCATTTATCCGACCTCTTTCATTGCATTCTGTAGGGAGTTGAGCTTCGAACGGATCGAGCTATCGATCATTTTCGAGCCCACTTTAACGACAAGACCGCCGATGAGGTTTTCATCCACGGTCGCATTGATTGTTACGGTCTTGCCCACACGCTCGGACAGCGTCTTGGACAGTTTATCCATTTGAGTCTTGGTCAGTGCCTTGGCCGATGCGACATCAGCAGTCACTTCGCCGCGCTCATCCGCCAGCATGTCGCGCAGAACCTGTACCAGTTGCGGTACAACAAACAGGCGGCGTTTCTGCGCCATCAGACCCAGCGTATTGCGCAGGATGGCATGCAGGCCCATCTTGTCGGCAACTGCGGTGATTGCGCTTTCCTGTTCGGCGCGCGAAACCAGAGGCGATGCAATCAGGTCGCGCAATTCGGCGCTGTCGCCCAATGCTGCTGCCAGATCGTTGATTCCGGTTTCCAGACCTGCGAGGTCATTATTCTCTTTCGCGATCTCGAAGATCGCGGTGGCATAGCGCTCGGCAATGCCTGTGGAAATCGAAGCTGGTTCGGACACGTCCACCCTTCCGATATTTGAGGCCCCGATTTAGAGTAGCGGCCGCTACCTTGGGGCGTGAGGAAACCCCGTCCATTTAGGGCGGGGATCAAAATCACCGGGGATGTAGCAGAGGTGTTCCAACCAAGCAATACGCTACAGCGGTAACAGATTTATCCACAAATCCATATTTTTCATACACTTAAGCGAAGTGCGACCCTTTGGACCGATTGCGGCAGTTGAAAAATGTTACGAATATGCAGGTTTTTGCGATTCCTGTGACCTTTTTCCCGCATTTTTTCCATTCGAAATGCCCCGGATTGTCACGCAGGTTTCAACAAACCATCCAGCGCTTTGATCGGACGTTTCGCGGCGTCTTTGGTGACGTTTCCACTGGGTGGCCGGATAAGTTTGGTCGCCTCAACCATCAGTACCCCTCCGGCCATGACGGTTGGAATCCGCTGCCCAGTTTTTTCGATCAGGCTACCTGATTTCAGCCAAAACCGACGAAACGAGGGCGGAAGATATAGCGCCGAGCAATGGCTTTCGGGTACAAAATGATGCGCGCGCAGTTGGTTCTCAAGCTGCGTAGTCGAATAGGGCTGCCCAAAGCCAAACGGCGTCCGGTCTGAACGTGACCAAAGTCCGGCCCGGTTCGGTACGACAAATAGTGCCCGCCCACCGGGTCCCAACACGCGCCAGCATTCTTCCAGCAACTGGCTGGGCCGGTTAGAATTTTCCAAACCATGCATCACCACCAGTTTATCAACGTGACCAGTTTCGATTGGCCACATCGTCTCTTCGGTCAGAACCGAGACATTGGGCATTCCCGCTGGCCATGGCATTACGCCCTGCGGCCCCGGCATCAAGCCGATCACACGACGTGCATCTTTGAGGTAGGGCCGCAACAAAGGTACAGCAAAACCAAAGCCTACCACAGTTTGCCCTTTGGCTTCGGGCCAAAGATCCACCAGTCGCCCACGGATGGCCGCTTGGGCCGCGCGACCCAGGGTGCTGCGATAGTAGAAATTCCTCAGATCCTGCACATCAAGATGCATTGCGGACACCCGGTCAATCGGCTTAGCTGGGCGCAGTCTAGCAACGAAAGGGCAAAAGGCCATGCCTCTTGAGATCGTAACCGTCCCCTGCCTGAGCGATAATTATGCCTTTCTCACCCACGATCCCGTCAGTGGCGAGACCGCATTGGTTGACGCGCCAGAATCCGCTCCGATTCTGGCGGAACTTGAGGCGCGAAGCTGGCAATTAAGCCACGTGTTGCTGACTCACCACCATTGGGACCATGTCGATGGGTTGAGTGGCATACTGGAAAAACAACCTGCGCGAGTGATCGGTGCAATGGCGGATGACCACCGGCTGCCAAAACTCGACCAGGCAGTTGTTGAAGGTGACACATTCTATATAGGCAGCGAACCGGTCGAAGTTCTGGATGTCCCGGGTCATACCGTCGGGCACATTGCATTCTACATGCCGGAATCCGGCGCCGTCTTTACGGCGGACAGCCTGATGGCTTTGGGATGCGGTCGGTTGTTCGAGGGCACGCCCGCACAAATGTGGGCCTCTCTCAGCAAGCTGGCGGCCCTGCCAGATGAAACAATCGTGTGCTCGGGCCACGAATATACGCAGTCAAACGCCAAATTCGCCCTGACAATCGATCCTGACAACCCTGCCCTGTTGGATCGCGTGGCCGATACCAACCGCGCCCGCGCTGCCGGAGAACCCACGGTGCCCTCAGTTTTGGGGCAGGAAAAGGCGACAAATCCGTTTCTGCGCGCTGCGGATCCGGTGATTCAGGCCCATCTGGGTATGAAAAATTCTGACCCAGCGTCAGTTTTTGCCGAAATACGTGCCCGAAAAGACCGCTTTTAGTGCCTTTCAAGCCCCTATCACGGCCACGGTCACAACAAATGTGACTGTCAAGTGAAAGAAAACCCTTGAAGCCGGGCCACGATCAACCAAACTCTAATAGTATGAGGACATGGTTGGGATGGGGATCCGGCCTAAGGCCCCCTTCCGGCCCAATACAGAGGAGCACCCGCGTGCCTTCATTCTCGAGCACACTTGAACAAGCCATCCACGCGGCCCTTGCGGCGGCGAATGAACGGCGACACGAATTTGCAACGCTAGAGCATTTGCTGCTTGCGCTGCTGGAAGAACCCGACGCGATACGCGTTATGAAAGCATGCAGCGTTGATCTGGATGAGTTGCGCAGCACGCTGGTTGAATTCATCGACGAGGATCTTTCGAATCTCGTCACCGACATAGACGGGTCCGAGGCCGTGCCAACGGCTGCGTTCCAACGTGTCATCCAGCGTGCAGCGATCCATGTTCAAAGCTCTGGCCGCACCGAAGTTACCGGGGCGAATGTTCTGGTCGCAATTTTCGCCGAACGCGAGAGCAACGCGGCCTATTTCCTGCAAGAACAGGACATGACCCGCTATGACGCGGTGAACTTTATCGCCCACGGTGTCGCGAAGGACCCGGCCTATGGTGAAAACCGGCCGGTGACAGGTGCGGATGAAGCCGAAGAAGAAGCGCAGACCACCTCTGGCGAGGCCGATCAAAAGGAAAGCGCGCTTGGCAAGTATTGCATCGATTTGAACGCAAAATCGCGCGCGGGAGATGTTGATCCGCTGATCGGACGCTCGGACGAGGTTGAACGCTGCATCCAGGTGCTGTGTCGCCGCCGCAAAAACAATCCCCTGTTGGTTGGGGACCCCGGTGTAGGCAAAACTGCCATCGCGGAAGGCTTGGCGCACAAGATCGTGGCTGGAGAAGCTCCCGACGTTCTGGCGGAAACCACTATCTATTCGCTCGACATGGGGGCCTTGCTCGCAGGGACCCGCTATCGTGGTGACTTCGAAGAGCGGCTGAAAGCGGTTGTGACCGAGTTGGAAGAACACCCAGATGCGGTTCTCTTCATCGACGAAATTCACACCGTAATCGGCGCCGGAGCGACTTCGGGTGGGGCCATGGATGCATCGAACCTGCTGAAGCCGGCGCTGCAGGGTGGCAAACTGCGCACCATGGGCTCAACCACTTACAAGGAGTTCCGTCAGCATTTCGAAAAAGACCGTGCGCTTAGCCGCCGTTTCCAGAAGATTGACGTAAACGAGCCTTCGGTCGAAGACAGCGTGAAGATTCTACGTGGTCTGAAACCGTATTTTGAAGAGCATCACTCGATCAAATACACTGCTGACGCAATCAAGACGGCTGTCGAACTGTCGGCGCGCTACATCAATGACCGCAAACTGCCCGACAAGGCCATCGACGTGATCGATGAGGCCGGAGCGGCACAGCATCTGCTGGCCGAAAGCAAACGGCGCAAGACCATCGGCGTCAAAGAGATCGAGGCGGTGGTTGCAAAGATTGCGCGTATCCCCCCCAAGAACGTTACCAAGGACGACGCGGAGGTTCTGAAAGATCTCGAAACCTCGCTGAAACGCGTGGTGTTTGGTCAGGATGAAGCCATCGAAGCGCTGTCCAGCGCCATCAAACTGGCCCGTGCCGGTTTGCGGGAACCAGAGAAACCCATCGGTAACTATCTGTTTGCCGGTCCGACCGGTGTGGGTAAAACCGAGGTGGCGAAACAACTGGCGGATACGCTGGGTGTGGAACTGCTGCGCTTTGACATGTCGGAATACATGGAGAAGCACGCGGTCAGCCGCCTAATTGGTGCCCCTCCGGGTTATGTCGGGTTTGATCAGGGCGGTCTGTTGACCGATGGCGTCGATCAGCATCCGCATTGTGTGCTGTTGCTTGATGAAATCGAAAAGGCGCATCCGGACGTGTTCAACATTCTGTTGCAGGTGATGGATCATGGCGAGTTGACCGATCACAACGGTCGTACGGTGAACTTCCGCAACGTCGTGCTGATCATGACCTCGAATGCAGGGGCTCAGGAACAAGCCAAGGCCGCCATCGGCTTTGCCCGCGACCGTCGCGAAGGCGAGGACACTGCAGCGATCGAACGCATGTTCACGCCGGAATTCCGCAACCGCCTAGACGCCGTGATCTCATTTGCGCCGCTGCCGAAAGAGGTCATCTTGCAAGTCGTCGAAAAGTTCGTCCTGCAGCTTGAAGCTCAATTGATGGATCGTGGCGTGACCATCGATCTGACCCCCCGTGCCGCCGAATGGCTGGCCGACAAGGGCTATGATGACAAGATGGGTGCACGTCCGCTGGGACGTGTCATTCAGGAGCACATTAAGAAGCCTCTGGCCGAGGAGCTGCTGTTCGGTAAATTGGCCAAAGGTGGCGTGGTCCGTGTTTCGGTCAAAAAAGGCGAATTGAGCCTTGAAATCCTGGGGCCCGATCAGCCACGTATACCTGGTGACAAACCCCCGCTGCTGACAGCAGACTGACCTTAATCTTGAAACCTGCTTGAACGCCTGCCAACTTCATTTGGCAGGCGTTTTTCATTTGCATAAGTCGGCTGAGAACAGGTGCAGAATTGCGTAGAATCGGTGCGTTGATATTTCCCGGGTTTGAATTGCTGGATGTCTTTGGTCCGATGGAGATGTTCGGTCTTCTGGAGGACGATTTCCAATTGGAACTTGTCGCTGAAACCCCAGGGCCAATTCAAAGCAACCAAAGGCTGAAAGCGATCGCCGAACACTCGATCAGCGACGATACTCACTATGATATCCTCTTCGTCCCCGGTGGTGCCGGAACGCGCCGCGAGGTCGGGAATCACCGCCTGCTGGACTGGATCTCGACCAGCGCCGAGAAGGTGGAGTTTACCCTGAGTGTTTGCACCGGCAGCGCTCTTCTTGCCAAAGCTGGTGTTTTGGACAATCGACGCGCCACCACGAATAAGGCTGCGTATTCGTGGGTCCGCACGCAGGGGCCAAATGTCAACTGGGTGCCTCAGGCGCGATGGGTCGAAGATGGCCCCTTCCTGACGTCATCCGGAGTTTCTGCCGGTATGGACATGACGCTGGGCGCTATCGCCTTGATGCACGGAGAAGACAGAGCGGAAGAAGTTGCCAAGTGGTGCGAGTATTCGTGGCACAGGGACAAGAGCCACGATCCCTTTGCCCGAATTCACGGGTTGGTCTGATACTCGTTTGCTGCTTACCGCTCGGTCAGTTTCAACTCGATCCGACGATTCTGCGCACGGGCCTCGGGGGTGTCCGCTGGGTTAACGGGCTGGAATTCCCCGAACCCGTTTGCTGCAAGCCGATCCGGAGGAATACCCAGCGCATCAACCATATAGCGCACCACAGACAAAGCGCGCCCCTGGCTGAGTTCCCAATTGTCGCGATACCGTCCAGTGCTCACAAGCGGTACATTGTCGGTATGCCCATCGACCCGGATTACCCAATTCAATCCATCAGGGATTTCTGCGGCGACACTACGCAGAATATTGGCGACCTTGGCGACCTCTTGGCGGCCTTCGACGGACAACTCTGCCGAGCCTGTGGCAAAAAGAACCTCGGACGAGAATACGAATCTGTCACCCTCGATCCGAACACCTTCCTGATCGCCCAGCACATCCCGCAATCGCCCGAAGAACTCCGAGCGGTAACGTTGCAGATCTTCCGCCTGTGCTGTCAGCTCCTGGTTTTGACCGGCGAGTTCCTCGGCTTCGGCCTCAAGACGGATACGCTCGGCCTCTTCCAGCAACCTTCGGCGGCGCTCTTCCGAGGCCGCACGCGCGAGGGCCGCATTCAAATCCTGTCCCAGCGTTTGAATCTGAATTTCGGCTGCCGCATTTCGATCTTCATAATCATCCAAAAGCGCCTGCAATGATCCAAGCTGGCTGCGCAATGCCGACATCTGCTGATTTAACAGGGCGGTCTGCCGCTGCGCCTCTGCCGATATCTCTTTCTCTGACGCAAGCGTATCTTGTGCCAAAGCCAAGAGCGCAGCACGCTCGTCTGCGAGTGACTTTTGTTCGTCGACCTGAGCCTGAGCTTGCGTTTGTGCCTCTAGCGCAGCCTGAAGCTGAGCTCTTAACTCTTCGGCATTGATTTCGCCAAATTTCTGCTCCAACTCTGCCTGCGCGGCCCGCGCTGCGGCCAGCAAGGTCAGTGTTTCTTCGGCTTCCTTGCGTTGTGCTTCTAATGCGAGTGTCATCGCCGTCAACTCGGCATCTGCATCCTGCAAACGATTGCGCAAGGTTTCCGCCGCAGCCGCCTCGGCCAGACGCGCGGCTTCTTCTTCGGTCAGTTGTTGCTCAAGCTCAGTGATTTGAAGGGCTTGAGCATCTTTGTTGGTTTCAAGGTCGGCAATCAAGGCCTCAAGCGCTTCGCGCCGTGCAGCGGCCAGACGCGCGGCTTCGGCTTGCGCGTCGATTTCCTGCCGACTTTGGGCAAGCGCCAGATTGAGGGCCTCTTGTTCAGTCAGCAGTTCATCACGCTGAGTTTCCAGCGCCGTAATATCTCCCTGTGCCCGTTCCTGATCAGCAAGCAATGCGGCGACCTGCGCCTCGAAGTCGGTGATGCGTCCTTGTGCTTGCGCCAAATCATCTTCGACCCGGTTCAGGGTCGTGTTCAGCGTCCCCAACCGAGCTTGAAGGCGGCTGTTTTCCCGCTCTTCCAGCCCCAACGCCCCAGCCAGTGCTGCGATTTCGTCGGACAGCGCGGTCAGTT
Source organism: Ruegeria sp. AN6 (assembly GCF_056540425.1). Lineage (NCBI taxonomy): Bacteria > Pseudomonadati > Pseudomonadota > Alphaproteobacteria > Rhodobacterales > Roseobacteraceae > Ruegeria > Ruegeria sp. AN6. Next base: position 47,831 of record NZ_JBQFWR010000002.1, on the reverse strand, counting down.
CATCCTCTTGGCCTGAAATGGTCTCGCGCAACACAAACTGGACTACCATGAAGATGGTCAACACAAAGGTCAAAACCATCAGCAAGCCGGTCATTGCGTCCACGAAACCGGGCCAGACCGAGCCCGAGAACCGTTGACCTGTGCGGCGAGACAGCGCCATCCGTTACTCTCCTTCCGGAGAGCTACGCACCGCGCCGCGTGGAAGAGTGAGTGCTTTGACCAGTAGCTCGAAGTCCTTGCGCAGCTCGTTCATGCTGTCCTGACGACCGGCGGAAATCTCTTCGAGAATACGCAGTAGCTGTACATCCATCGATCGCAGGCGCATCCGGCTTTCGGCATCGATCCCCTCACCCGCGCCGTGTTCGCGCATATGATCCAGCAGTGCATCTTGCCCCAGCGCCACACGTTCCAATGCCGCCGTAACGCCTTCGGTCTGGGCTTGCCGTTGGTTCATTTCCCCGATCACATCAACCAATTGACCCAGTTTGGTTGAGACATTGATCCGGTCAACTTCTTGCGCCGAGAACATATCCTGCAGGGCATCCATCTGCTCGGACATCGCATCAAGAACCGGTGTCAGTACGGCCAGTTCGGCGCCCCCTTCATCACCCGCCGCAAATCCGACGCGGGTAATTGATGACAGCCATTCCTCCAACTCACGGTAAAAGCGGTTCTGGCCATGACCTGCAAATAATTCCAGCAAGCCGACGATCAGTGATCCAGCCAAGCCCAGTAGAGACGAGCCAAAGGCAACACCCATTCCCTGCAGCTGTGATTCCAGTCCCGTCATCAGACGATTGAAGACGGCCAAGCCCTCCTCGCCTTCCTGAGGGTTCAGGCTGCGGATTGTGTCGACGATGGCCGGAACCGTTGTAGCCAGTCCAAAGAAAGTACCCAAAAGACCAAGGTAGATCAGCACGTTGGTGATATAACGCGTGATCTCACGCTCCTCCTCCACCCGTTCGGCGACGGAATCGAGGATTGACCGGGTTGAGCTGGAACTTATCTGAGACCGCGCACCCCGTTCACGTAGAAGCGACGCCAGTGGAGCCAACAATTGCGGCGGGCGCACATCGTCCCGCTCGACCCCACCGATGAAAGCTTCGATCCAGCGAACCGAGCCGATCAACTGCGTAACTTGCAGAAAACAGGCGGCAACACCGATGACAAAGACGAGCAGGATGAATCCGTTAAGATACAAATTGGCTTGAACGACGGGCAACACATAGGGCAGCGCCATGAACACGCCTAGCCCCGACAGCCCGATTGCAATCAGCATCATCAAGATTTGACGGATCGGTTGTGAGAAATGCGGTCTCACGCCCTGATGTGCCTGCGCCATGCGCGTGGCTCCTGGTATTGTCTGCTCTGGGCTGAACCTAACGAAGTTCGTCCCGCGACGCCAAGAGTTTATGCACTGATTGTCCGCACCCGTTGCGACAACCACTCAAGGTCCGGGTCGTGCAGCCCTATATCGGTCAGGTGCGACGCGGTATTATAGAGATACTCGGTATTCGGTCCGCGCCCGCCAACCGCATGGGCGATGATCTGGGCCTGCTCTTCCAATGGCAGGCCACCGCAATACTGAACATGATGCGCGTCGATTACGTAAGTCACTGCGTTCACGATCGTCCCGCAGTCCAGATGCACATCAAGCATTCGTTCAAGATATGCTGACGAGATCAGCTCGCGCTCGCGCAGCTCCGCCAAGGTGCGATCTTCATGTCCTGCTTCGACGGCCAGAGCCAATCCAGTGCAGAGCGCGTCGGGCTGCTCGTCTAGCGCCAGAACCAGGCCGGGGTCCTCTTCGGTGCCGCGATGGTGGATCGAACGCATACAAAACGACCGCGCATATCCATGCAAAGTGGCACGTTCACTGCGGGCTACCGAGAAACCCGGGTTCCACAGCAGCGATCCATATCCGAATACCCACATCGTCATTGCACTGGTCCTTGCCTGTTTGGCCCTATAAACATCAAATCCGAGGCAGGAAAAAGGGCCATTCATCATGCGTCGTCTGATACGCGTTTTTGTATTTATCGCCCTTGCGTGGAGCGCGTATTGGTTTGTGGCCGGTTACGGGCTGCGCAACGCACTGACCGGTTGGTTTGACAGGCAGCAGGAACTGGGCTGGCAGGCTGACTTCTCAGACGTGACAACAGCCGGCTATCCGTTTCAACACATCACGCGCCTAGATAACCCAGCTTTGGCCGATCCTGTTAACGGAACGGCATGGAGCGCGGATTGGATCGAGTTCCAAAGCCCAGCAATCTGGCCTGGTCGTCAGATGCTGCGCTTTGCCAGCACACCACAGCGCCTGTCCTATTTCGACCAGACCACAACCGTTCAGGCTGAGGAGCTACAAGCCGAACTGCACCTCCAACCTGGCGTCGCACTGGTACTCGAGAAAATGGCGCTGACTTCTGAACGCTGGTTGCTGACCACCGAAGGTGATCCGCAGGCTGGTGGTCAAACGCTGGGTCTTGTGATGGAACAATCCGGAGCACCCGAAAGCTATGGGATTACGGCAAATGTCGACGGATTTACACCCGGTGATGATCTGAGGCGTCTGATGCGTTCAGCCTCGACCCTACCGCAATCGTTCGAAACACTTGAGCTGGATATGTTTGTCACTTTCGACAAACCTTGGGATCGCTCGGCGCTTGAGCAGCGTCGCCCTCAACCCGTCGAGATCGACTTGCGTTTGGCAGAGGTGAAATGGGGAGAGTTGCGCCTGTTCGCCACCGGAGAATTGGATGTAGACGAACAAGGCATCCCAACCGGTGAAATCGCGATGAAGGCGGAAAACTGGCGCGATATGATCGCGATGGCAAATGCTGCAGGCGCACTTCCTGATCAGGCAGTTGATGCGGTGACCCGCGCTTTGGGGTTCATGGCCGGTTTGGGCGGCAATCCGAATGCGCTGGATTTACAACTGAATTTCCGTGACGGATTTGTCGCCTTGGGGCCTTTGCCACTGGGCCCTGCACCCCGGCTGGTTCTCCGTTAACGGCAATAAGTACCGCTTCGATACCGCGCGGTATCAAGGTGGAAATGATCCCGATGATAGCGATCCGAGTTTGGCCCAAGTACCGTGCCAAACGGCCCACAAGCGCCGCGCCAGACCTTGGTTAGTTGCCTCTTGGACGGATTCTTGCGCCAGCCATCCAGCACTGTCACCACCTCACCATCCGCCATCTTGAATCCCGATATGTCGATGGCGCGCCCCTTGCCGTGTTCGGATATTCGCGCCCCTTTGCGGTTGTTCCGCGTTCGACAAGCGTAGTGCGCGGCGACCTGCAGTTCGACCACCGGACCACGTCGTTTGAACGTGGGTATAACGGCTTTGTCGACCCATTTGTTCAGTGCCTGCGCTGTTCCGCAATCCATCGTTGAAGGGCGGCTTAATTTGACCCCTGAAACCGACGTGATCTGAACCGCGTCTTTGATCCCACAGGCTTTGATCTTGCCATTAACGCGCCCGACCGCCTTGCCCTGTATGTCGATGTCACCGCACACCGAGGTTTTGCGCAGCTTGCGTTTCTTGAAGAGAACTTGCTGTTCCAATTGTTCTGGTCGAACAAATGGCCGGATCGAATTCTCTGGCCCCAAAAATGGGAGATCAACGGGTCGGGCCGCCGCGGCTGTTACCTGAGGTGAAGCAGGCCTTAGGATGGGGCGGATGTTGGAAGTGACAACGGTTTTAACCACCTCGGAGTTCCCTGGGCGTGTCAGCGGCACAAGAGAGGCTTCAGGCGCAGCGGAATGTGAAGTCGTTGCCGTCAATACGACGAAACTTATCAATAAGCCGCTGCTCAAGCCTCTCATGTCGATGTCTTTCCCCGCCCAAAATCTGGTGCATCCGTGTCCTGCCCAGCATCGATAATGCCTCGGCGGATCGCCCGAGTGCGCGTAAAGTAGTCGAACAATTGCTCTCCGTCACCTGTGCGGATAGCCCGTTGAAGTGCAAAGAGTTCTTCGGTGAAACGCCCCAGAATCTCCAGCGTCGCGTCCTTGTTGGTCAGAAAAACATCACGCCACATGGTCGGATCCGAGGCTGCGATTCGCGTAAAGTCGCGGAAACCGGCGGCCGAGTATTTGATGACTTCGGTGTCTGTAACCCGCCGAAGATCATCTGCGACACCTACCATCGTGTAGGCGATCAGGTGCGGAGCATGCGAGGTAACGGCAAGAACCAAATCATGGTGATCAGCGTCCATCTCATCGACATTCGAACCCATGCCTTCCCAGAAAGCGCGCAGTTGCGCGATTGCGCCTATATCCGAACCTTCCACTGGCACCAGCAGACACCAGCGGTTGTCAAACAGCTCGGCGAAACCAGCTTCGGGGCCGGAATGTTCGGTTCCGGCTAGAGGGTGGGCAGGAATAAAATGGACTCCATCGGGGATGTGCGGCGAGACAGCCTTGATCACATGACGCTTGACCGACCCGACATCCGAAACTGTTGCACCCGGCTTCAGAACTGGTGCGATATCTCCTGCCACGGCTCCCATCGCCCCAACAGGAACACAAAGGACCACCAGGTCAGCATCTTCGACTGCCTCTTGCGCGGTATCGCATACCCGGTCGCAAAGCCCGATACGACGCGCAGTCTCACGTGTCGCCTCAGATCGGGCATAACCCGTCACTTCGCCTGCAAGCCCGGCGCGTTTGATCGCCCAGAACATGGAGGAAGCGATCAGGCCCAGCCCAATCAGCGCCACACGGTCGTATATCTGGGTCATGCAGCGCCCCCTTTGAACGCGGTAATGGCTGCAACCACGCGGCGGCAGGCGTTTTCGTCACCTACGGTAATCCGCAGAGCGTTTGGCAGGTTGTAGCCCGCAACCCGCCGAACGATCAAACCCTGAGTTTTCAGGAAATCGTCACAAGCTTCAGCCTCGTTCCGATCAGCAAAGCGGGCGAGTACGAAATTGGTGCAGGAGGCATCTGAAGCCACTCCAGCCTTGGCCAGTTCTTCGGACAACCAAATGCGAAGGCGCGCATTCTCCGACTGGCAGAACCGCAAATATTCTTCGTCACCTACAGCGGCTTCTGCGGCTGCCAGCGCGGTCAAAGACAGATTGAAGGGCTGCCGGACGCGGTTCAGCACGTCGATTATCTCTTTCGCTGCATAGCCCCAGCCAACGCGCATGCCCCCAAGACCGTACACCTTGGAGAATGTTCGGGTCATGATGACGTTGCTAAACTTGTCAACCAGCCAGGCCCCACCATCGAAGCCGTCGACAAATTCTGCATAGGCGCCATCCAGCACCATTAGGCAATCGGTGGGCAACCCCTGCGCCAACCGTTCCAACTCTGCGTCAGAAACCATTGTTGAAGTCGGGTTCCCTGGGTTGGTTACAAAGACAATCCGCGTCCGGCCTGTGACCGCAGCGAGGATGTTATCCACGTCCACTCGACGATCCCGCTCGGAAACCATGACCGGGGTCGCCCCAGCCATGCGCGCGATGATTGGGTACATGGAAAACCCATGCTCGGTATAAATCACCTCATCGCCCGGCCCGGCATAGGCCTGCGCCACGAATTGCAGCACCTCGTCACTACCGACGCCGCAAATAATACGGTCCGGGTTCAACCCATGCTTTTCAGCAATCGAGTTGCGCAGGCTGGCGTGATCGGTGCTGGGATAACGATGCAGCGAAGCTGCGCTATCGCGCACGGCCTCGATTGCCTTGGGGCTTGGTCCGAAAGGGTTTTCATTGGAACTCAGCTTGATGACTTCAGCCACGCCCTCAACATGTGACTGCCCGCCCTGATACAGTGCGATGTCCATAATGCCGGGTTGTGGGGTGATCTGGTTCATGAGGGGCTCCAATAACGTGGCCCCTCTTACCCTTCTCATCGCATTGAGAAAAGCGGCAATTCCTTCAGAGCACCTCGAAGCAGGTCATCGCCGGTTCAGCAGAATGAAATGCCCGGATATCCTCGGCTCAGCCCTTGCGCTATCGCAACGCTCACCGATGGGTTCCTCCTCGGATCCGCCTCTTCATCTGGCTCAAAGTATCTCGGGGGAGTCGCAAAGCGACGGGGGCAGAGCCCCCAAAATCAAAAAAGACCGCGCTTAAAGCGCGGCCCTTAAACTCAGCAGATCGGCGAAGATTAGTTCTTCGCGTAGAATTCGACGACCAGGTTCGGTTCCATCATAACCGGGTAAGGCACATCACTCAGGCCAGGTGCGCGCACAAACGTTGCAGTCATTTTCGAGTGATCCGCATCGATGTAGTCTGGGACATCACGCTCTGCCAGAGCAGCCGCTTCCAGAACAACAGCCAGTTGCTTGGACTTGTCGCGCACTTCGATCACGTCACCTTCCTTGACACGGTAGCTGGGGATGTTGACCCGCTTGCCGTTCACTTTGACGTGGCCGTGGTTCACGAATTGACGCGCGGCAAACACGGTTGCAACAAACTTGGCACGGTAGACAACAGCGTCCAGACGACGTTCCAGCAGACCGATCAGGTTTTCACCGGTGTCACCGTTCACACGAACAGCTTCGGCGTAGATGCGGCGGAACTGCTTCTCGGTCAGGTCGCCATAATAGCCTTTCAGCTTCTGCTTGGCACGCAGCTGCAGACCAAAGTCCGACAGTTTGCCCTTGCGGCGCTGACCGTGCTGGCCGGGGCCGTATTCACGACGGTTGACTGGGGATTTCGGACGACCCCAGATGTTTTCGCCCATCCGGCGGTCGATTTTGTACTTGGCAGACGTGCGTTTGGTCACGGCTGATCTCCTTCGTTTGGTCGAGGCCACATTGGCCACTATGAAGGGCGTTGTCCTCTTGAGGTTTCCCCCATGACAGGTATCCCCTTGCGGGGGCCACCAACACCAATGAAGCCGCGCTTATATCTGCAGTTTTACCAGAGTCAACATGCCGAACCGAACAGTCGGGCCGTTTTCCGTATTATTCATACAATTTTCAGCGGTGCGGCCTGCTATTCAGCGGCAACACCCACGATTTTTGGCATATCTGCGGGAATTGCGATCACCCCAGCCCCAGAACCGGGGAAGGCAATCACCTTACTGTCATCGATAAATCCAATATCGGCGGGCTCCACATTCTCAGCCGCCTCACTGACCCAAAACTCTTGATCCGCTTCGGGGCATCCGTCCTTGAAAATCAACATCAGAGAAGAACCACCGACAATTTGCACAAGCTCGGCAGTGAATTTCTGCGCTCCATTTGTCAGCTCGACGAGCGAGCCCTGAGCTACAGCAAGCGGGTCAAAAGCAACATCCGCTCGTGCCGCCAGCGCTGATACAACATTTGAGTATGCATCGTTCTGAACATAAACATCAGCATCTGCCGACAATTCGATCCTGCGGCCCCGCCAAGACCAAGCTGCACCGACAACCATATGGGCAAGAGGCGCCGCCTCAAGCCCGTCAATCTCTGTCTGCGACCAAGATATCGCTACCTGACCGTTAAACCCGGTTCCCATATACCCGCCCGTACATTTACTCGCCTAACTTTTTATGTTGCATGTGTATCAGTGAAAAAATGGGCGGAAAAGAGACCGAAATGCAGCATTCACAAAAATGTTGCCAAAGAACAAAGTCACTTTGAGACTTAACCCGTTTCGCCGCCAGGCTACATGAATGCAGCCCTGCAAATATCAAATAACTCGAGTGCCGCAGTCGGCCGATCTTGTGATAGAAATTCCCGATGAGTGCGTTGAAGTAATTGGCAAGAGTATCCGATCTTAAGACCTCTGCGAAAGCACTATCAATGAATGGTCATTGCTGTGAAATCGCCCATAGTGCGTAGAAGTAGCGTAGACGAGATCTAATTTCGGAAAGCAAGAGCGACAGGTCTTACTGGAACATTCCTTTGACGAAAGCATGCATTTTGCCCAGCGACGACCAGCTGAGGTACATCGTTGGCTATAAGGTCAAAGGTTTTCACCGGTATACACGCACAGGTTGGTTTAAACGTTCAATTTGATACCATATTTTTCAGAAAGAACTCTTGGCTTCACGAATAATCCATTTCAAGGGAATTTCTGTTGATGATCAGTCGCATTTTAGTCGTCGGAGCACTAACCGTTGCTGGCGCAGGACGTGCCAGAAATGAAGAGGCCCTTGGGCTAACCCGGGTTCAATGGCACAATCGAACTGAATGTCAGGGATTCTGAATCCGATTGGGCTCGGGTCGCGCCAAAGGCTTCCGCGGAAGGTGCCCCGAATATCCTCTTTGTGCTATACGATGATACCGAACTGAGTGCCTGGTCCACTTATTGCCCGTCCAAAGATCTGGCTGATCAGGCAATCCAGATGTTGCGGGATCAGAACTCAACCAACCTGTACATGGCAGCAGCCTTGAGAATCCGATGGGCTGGCAATGAGCCCTATCCACGAAACGATCCAGTGGAGTGGGACAGCTACCCAGATACCCTGCAGTGGGTAATTTCACTTCCTATCAAGCGGTACTCTCAAGGCCGGACGGCAGGTACCTCACCGCGCGCGACGCCGCGCTGAAGGTCCGCGAGATCCAGATGACCCGTGCCGAGGAACGCCGCATTCTCGAACGCGGGGGTCTGAACCCTGTCGCGGGCGGCGAGATTGCCGCCCGGCCCGTCTCCTCCCTGTGGAGACGATTGTTGATGAGAAGCGCTCCGACCTGAACGGGAAACCTATTATCCATGCCGCAGTCACAAATCTCAGCGGCGTTAACCCCCTTTAACATCCAATCGAGCCGGAAACGCTTCAGTTCACCTGACGTTCCAGAACGGTGCTGTAGGTCGTTCCGTTCCGCAGGCTACGGAAATCGGCAAAGATCTTGCCGTCCTCGTACCGCGCATCGATCAACGCATTCGCGCCAATCACCAGTGGTGAAGTTTCAACGATGCCGATCGAGCCGGACCCATCGAGGCTGATGGTCCCGGTGGCTTCGTATTCGTTCCATTCAGTGTCGCCCTCGCGGCGCCATTTGCTGGGGCCCCAGAAGACATTGTCTTCCTGCATCTGGACGTCGAGCATCCATTCGGCCTGATTAAAGCGGGGCTGATCGCCCTTGTAATAATGGCTGGGCTGCACGGTCGTATAAGACCCCAACCACGTGCCGCGCAGGTCCGGCGTGGTGTCGGCCAGTGCAGCGGTTCCGAGGGCGAGGCTGGTGGCCAGAGCGGCTGCTCCGGCAGTCAAATATCTGGTCATGGGGATCTCCTCCTGAATGCGACTCTTTAGAGTTCAAAAACGAACATCTTTGCTGTGGCATACAGATTGGGCGGAGGTGTGCCGGTTACAACTTACCTAAGGGAAACTTCATAAAGCGGTAATGTTTGCGTCAGGCCCAGGCCAGCGCGGTGCCGAGGATGACCAGACCGATACCTGCCGCCTCGCGATACGAGAAGTTCTCGCCGAACAGAAAGAACGAGGCGATGGCGATCAAAACAACCTCGGCCCCCAGAATGCCGGTATAGATGATGCCCAGACGTTCCTCGCGCAGCGCGGCAAGTTCGAGCGTTGCCCCGGCCAACAGGGTCGCGACGATTAGCAGGCCAAGACCCACGCCGGGGAGCTTCCACCAGAACTTCATCGCGATCATGGCCACGGAATAGAGACCCGCCGACCCGAGGGCGATAATGGGGATCATGGATGTGGACATCTGCGCCTCCTGCCGAGGGTTCCGTTGGGTCAAGTTTAGCAGGAGGGAGGGGTTGGGGCTGTGAGGTGGGTCACAGTGTGGGTGATGGGTTAAAAACCCATCCTACGTAGGGTGGGTTTTCAACCCACCAATCCATCCGTAGAGCGGGCTTTTAAAGCCGTTCGATCAACAGAACTGAGGGCAGCGCCGGCCCGAGGGGAGGCGCAAACGCGCCGCCCGTTTTGCCGGAGGCAAACCTTTGGTTTGACGGGGGCGGGTCGGCGCGGCCCGGCGGTGCCGCCGGGCGGGTCGGTTGGTCAAACGAAGACACCTAAGTTGTTGTTGGGAAAAAATAGGCAGGCTACGCATACTGATTGCGTACGTAGGTCCTGCTAAGTCTGCTCCGTTGACATGAGCATCACGCACACTTAGCTTTCACCGAATAATTGATCAAATGTTTAAGAATATAAAAATAACTAGAACCTATTGTGAGAAAGATGGCTGCCCGGAAAATGTGCTTGGCACCGGCGTTACGATTTTTGTTGCTTATATTGCATCTGCAGTTGCATTAGCTTCCCCATTGCTCAACTCCGCAGGCGCGAACTTAAAGACAACGTTAGATTTCACTGGAATCAACTTCTCGTTCTTTTCGTTGGTTATCATAGCTATTTGGGTTCTAAGCGGAATCGCAGGTTCTTACGAAAAACATACAAACGTGTTATTATGTATTATTAGTTCATTAGGCATTCCGGGGTTATTTCTAACGATACTCTCTTTCGCCCAGTTGTGAGGTCAGAAGATGGTTGGAAACCTTAAATATCACATATTTGGTATCATTGGCGGAATCTTGGTCTTTTCTGCCATACATCTACTGTTTGACTCTAAGAAAAATGATGCGAGCCAAGCAGAAGTTTCTAGGCCTGTAGTTTATTCTGCAGTGGATAAATCTAATCCGCTAGAGGTTGTCAGACTCTCCGCAACAAAGGCGCTAAGGAGCGCAACCGTTGCCAAACGGGCGTACTCTCTTGACGAAGTATGTGGTTTGAGTGAGCAAACTGATATTTTTCCCGCTGGCTTAGAACTCACCGTGCACAACGTAGATTCGCTTGGGACAGACGCATTCGTCCCATTGCCTGCTGATATGAACTCAACCGAATCTGGCACGAATTGGCCAAGTTTCAGGGAAGCCTGTATAGCAAATGCAGAAATTGGAGTGCCAATATTCGTGATGACGGACTCAGCCTCGGCATCGAGAATGTTGGAGCAAAATGGCGTAACGGCTTCCAGCTACGCCGTGGCAGTACCTTCAGAATGGCTCAATGGTTCTTGAGTGCTCAAGCTGTAAAGCTAAGCGACAACAACCTTAAACCTGTTGAAGTTGCGCGCCTTAACTGTCCATCTTCAACGCTGAAATAAACGCCTCCTGCGGGATATCCACCTTCCCGAACTGGCGCATCTTCTTTTTACCCGCCTTCTGCTTGTCCAGCAGTTTGCGTTTCCGCGTGGCGTCGCCTCCGTAACACTTCGCGGTCACGTCCTTGCGCAGGGCCGAGAGGGTCTCGCGGGCGATGACCTTGCCTCCGATGGCGGCCTGGATCGGGATTTTGAACATGTGGCGCGGGATCAGGTCCTTGAGCTTTTCGCACATCGCCCGGCCCCGCATCTCGGCCCGGTCGCGGTGAACCATGGTCGACAGCGCATCGACCGGTTCGTCATTCACCAGCACCGACATCTTGACCAGATTGTCTTCGGTATAGCCGGTCATCTGGTAGTCGAACGAGGCATAGCCCTTGGTCACCGATTTCAGGCGGTCGTAGAAGTCAAAGACGACCTCGTTCAGCGGCAGGTCATAGACGACCATGGCGCGGGTGCCGGCATAGGTCAGGTCCAGTTGGATGCCGCGGCGGTCCTGGCAGAGTTTCAGCACATCGCCGAGGTATTCATCCGGCACCAGAATGGTCGCCTTGATGCGCGGCTCTTCGATATGGTCGACCTTGGAGGGGTCGGGCATGTCGGCGGGGTTGTGCAGCTCGATCATCTCGCCGTCTTTCATGTAGACGTGATAGATCACCGAGGGCGCGGTGGTGATGAGCTCGATATCATATTCGCGTTCGATGCGGTCGCGGATGACCTCAAGGTGCAGAAGGCCCAGGAAGCCGCAACGGAAGCCAAAGCCCAGCGCTGCCGAGGTTTCCATTTCAAAGCTAAAGCTGGCGTCGTTCAGCGCCAGTTTGTCGATCGCATCGCGCAGGTCTTCGAATTCGGAACTGTCGACGGGGAAGAGGCCACAGAACACCACCGGCTGCGCGGGTTTGAATCCTGTCAGCGCCTCTTCGGTGCCGTTGCGGTCATTGGTGATGGTATCACCAACGCGGGTGTCGCGGACCTGTTTGATCGATGCGGTGAGAAAGCCGATCTCACCGGGGCCGAGGCTGTCGACCATCTCCATCTCTGGGCGGAAGACACCGACGCGGTCGACATGGTGCAGAGTGTTGTTCGACATGAACTTGACCCGCATGCCCTTTTTAAGCGTGCCGTCCATGATGCGGACCAGAACGATGACGCCCAGATAGGCGTCGTACCACGAATCCACCAGCATCGCCTTGAGCGGCGCATCCAGATTGCCCTGCGGTGCGGGCAGTTGCTGCACGATGGCCTCAAGCGTCTCGTGGATGCCCTGCCCTGTCTTGGCGCTGACCTGAATGGCGTCGGTCGCGTCGATGCCGATCACATCCTCGATCTGTTCGGCTACGCGGTCACAGTCGGAGGCGGGCAGATCGATCTTGTTCAGCACCGGAACGATCTCATGATCGGCGTCGATGGCTTGGTACACATTCGCCAGCGTCTGCGCCTCGACCCCTTGGGTGGAGTCCACAACCAGCAGAGAGCCTTCGACCGCGCGCATGGAGCGGCTGACCTCATAGGCAAAGTCCACGTGGCCGGGAGTGTCGATCAGGTTTAGCACGTATTGCTCGCCATTGTCGGCGGTATAGTCGATGCGAACCGTGTTGGCCTTGATGGTGATGCCACGCTCGCGCTCGATATCCATGCTGTCGAGCAGCTGTTCCTTCATGTCGCGATCCTTGACCGTTCCGGTCTCTTGGATGAGCCGGTCAGCGAGGGTGGATTTGCCATGGTCGATATGCGCGACGATGGAGAAATTGCGGATATGAGCGAGGTCTGTCATGGGTTGGGGATATGCGTCGGAAATGGGCCGCGGTCAAGGTGGGACGAGAGCCCGGCGAAACCCTTTGATTGCGAGGCCTATGACCGTTCAGAGCAACCTGTTTTTAACCAACTCCGCGTTCATCCAATGCGTCTCACTTTGCACATGGCCCTCGCGCACGTATTTCGCGAGATGAGTGGGCATGTCTTCTTCGTTAAACGCAGCTGTTGTACGGACGACAAAACCCTCCTGAGTATCCAGATTCAAGTCTGCGATCACATCCGCCACAACCTTAGCAGAGAACCGTCCGCGATAAAATTCGGGAACAGCGACGATCCCAAGTTCTTCAAAGCGTGACAACGTCGTGTCCCAAGACTGAACAACGCCTGCAATTATCCAGCCAAACCCCAGAAAATAAGTTGGCAACTCTGAATATGCGATTGAATGACGCGCAAACAGATACTCGCCGACAATGCGCTCATCCTCGGCAAGTTGAGGCGCAATGCCTGCTGCGAATGCCTTCATCCAATCGCGCGACGGATGATATCTAGCGTCGATGCTACGAGGATGACAGCCTTGACTATGGATTGTTGTATTCTCACCATCCATCTTTTCGGTGAAGACCACCTCATCAGCCGAAGCCAATTCATCAATGCTGGACATTATCTTATCATCGCTGGTAGCCCCGGGGGATTCCGGCAAGTGAAACGTGCGTCCGTATTTCTTAAGCATATTGGTCTCACGAAAGAGTTCTAAACAAAGTCGGGCCAGAAAACGCGACATCCCAGCCGCGTGCAATCACTTTTTCGAACCACCCGATTGATCCCGAATCCACTTTGATTCATACTCCGCCGCAGACCGAGAGGGGCATAAGACCCGTCCGGGCAGGCAAAAACGAGGCTCGAGTATGAAACAGTTCCTCCTAATCGCATTTTGTGCGGCATCGGTGACGGCGGTGGCCCACACAGTGGACGCGGCGCAGATCAAGCGGGCGTGTTTGGCATCAGACCGTGAGGCGGCGACGCGGGCGCGATGCACTTGCATTCAGCGCGTGGCGGATCAGGCGTTGACGCGTGGCGATCAGAAGACCGTGGCAAAGTGGTTCGAAGACCCCCATCAGGCGCAGGAGTTGAAGATGTCGCAGACCGCGCGCGATGATGCGCTGTGGGATCGGTATCAGAACTTTGGCCAGATGGCGCAGGCGATCTGCAGCTGAGCCAGAGGCAATCCTTGACCTGATGCACGCTGCGCCTCAAAAAAGGCGCAGCGAAAGGTATGTGCGATGGTGATGAAAGGGCTGACCCTGCGGGGCCTTGAGGTGTTCGAGGCGCTGGCACGGACCGGATCGGTGGCGCAGGCGGCCGAGATCACGGGGCTCAGCCAGCCGTCGGTGTCTCAGCAATTGCGCAATCTGGAAAAGGCCTTGGGCACCGATCTGGTCGATCACGGGCGGCGACCGATGCGGCTGACGCAGGCCGGGCGCAGTTTCCTGGCGCGCACTCAAGCGGTGCTGGGTGAGCTGCAAGTGGCGCAGAGCGAACTGGCGGTCATGGATCTGGGGCATCTGACCACTCTGTCCATCGGATTGATCGACGATTTCGACAATGATCTGACGCCCAGGCTGGCCACCCTGCTAGCCGATAGTCTGACTCGGTCGAAATTCAAGCTGATCACGCTGTCGAGCCTCGATCTGTTCGAAGCACTGGAGGCACAGCGGTTACACATGGCTGTCTCGGCCCATTCTGGTGAAGTATTGGAAGGTGTCATCGAATACCCTCTGGTCCAAGACCCCTTCATTTTGGTCGCGCCCAAGGGCGCAGAGCAGCCGATGCAAGATCTGCCCTTCCTGCGCTACGCCCGTGAACAGTTGATCAGCCGCCAGATCGAAGGTCATCTGGCCCGGCAGCAAATGGAGTTTGAAGAACGGTTCGAAATCGGCTCGCATCTGGCATTAATGGCGATGGTAGCGCGGGGCTTGGGCTGGGCAATCACCACACCGCTGGGCTATATGCGCGCCGCGCGGTTCCATGACGGGCTGGAGGCGCACCCTGCCCCGTTTGGCGAGTTCGCGCGCAGAATCTCACTGATTACTCGCTCCGACTGGTCGGATCAGGTGCCGCAGGAAGTGGCGGATATGATTAAGCGACTAATGCAGAGCCAGATTGTTGACCCTGCTTTGGCGCAGTTACCGTGGCTGGACGGGCAGCTGAAGGTGATAAGTTAATCAAGCATGAATGGATCGCACCGCTGCCTGAACTGCATTTTTTGTCAGCTCAAGGTCCATCTCGGAAATCGCCAGTGAAGGATAGAGTTTGCCGGGCGACTTGAAGATGCCGTGGTGTTGTAGCGTCGCATTATAGGCTTCGTTACGCTTTGGGTCGTCATGCTTGGCGGTCCGATAGTCTCTGCAAACACTGGCTGTAAAAAAGATGTCGAACAAGGTCTCATCACCACAGATTTGATGCGGAATATCAGCCTTGCTCAACTCCTCACTTTGCATGTCTTGCAGCTCTTTTCCGATGGCGCGCAGGCGGTCATAGCTGCCCTCGCGGCGTAGGATGTCCATCGTCTTAAGGCCGGCTGCGGCAGCGATCGGATTGCCTGACAGTGTGCCAAGCTGCATTAGCCATTTGTTCGCGCCGACAATAGATTTGTCGAAATGCTGCATGATCTCGGTATTGGCCCCAATGGCAGCCAGAGGAAAACCGCCGCCGATGATCTTGCCCAAGGTGCAGATGTCTGGAGTCACTCCATAGCGTTCCTGTGCGCCGCCATAGGCCAACCGGAATCCCGTGACGATTTCGTCAAAGATCAAGAGGACACTGTATTTGTCACACAGGTCGCGCAGCCCTTGCAAATAGCCGGGCAAGGCGGGAATTATCCGCTGCAGGGGCTCTACGATTATCGCGGCAACGTCCTTGTTTTCGGCCAGCAGCGCCTCGACCGCGGTCAGATCGTTAAACGGGGCGATCAGCATCTGATCAGCGACCCCTTGCGGGATGCCCGCGCTGTCGGGAATAGCTTGGGGGAAGTTGATGCGGACTTCGGGCGCAAGGCTCATCTGTGCTTCGGCGCTCATCCCGTGGTATCCGCCTTCGAACTTCAGGACCTTGTCGCGGCCGGTATAGGCGCGGGCAAGACGGATGGCGTACATGTCGGCCTCGCCACCTGAGGCCACAAACCGGACCTGTTCGCAGCACGGTACCGCCTCAACAATCGCCTCGGCCAGTTCGATGCCCTTGGCATTGTTAGCAAAGAAGGTCATGCCCTTGGGGAGCTGCTCAAGAACGGCCTCTATGACTTCGGGATGGCCATGCCCCAGAAGCATCGGGCCGGAGCCGATCAGATAGTCGACATATTCGTTCCCATCCTCGTCCCAGACACGGCTGCCTTCACCGCGCGCGATGACTATGCCGGGATCGAAATTGCCGAAGCCTCCGGCAGGCAACACGGTGCGGGCACGGGCGATCCAATCGGCTTGAGAGGTCAGTTTCTGCATAGGTTAGTCCAGTTCAAGAATTGGGGTTCCAAGGATGTCCGGATCGGGCCTCACCCCAAGCCCGGGGCCTTCTGGTGGTGCGATACGACCATCCTTGCGGGACGGACAATCCGGCGCAATGCGTGGCCCTACATAGGACGACAGATCGCAGGTGTTCAGTAGGGCATCTCGCGGTGTCGAGGCGGCGAAATGCAGCGATGCGGCGGTGACGATGTCTGATCCCCAAGTGCATTCCGCGCAGATCTCAGCCCCCAGATGCACAGTCAGATCACGGGCGCGGCGCATCGCGGAAAGCCCTCCGAGTTTCGACAGTTTCAAGGCGACTGCGTCCAGCACACCAAGTTTGTGCGCGTGCATGAGCGACGCCAGATCATAGGCATTTTCGTCGATTTTCATAGGCAGGCCAGTTGCCTGTCTGACAGCTGCACAATCTTCCAGCGTTTTGCAGGGCTGCTCCAGCATAACATCCAGATGTGCCACCGCGCGTCCCGTCCGCGTGGCCTGAAGTTTTGTCGCCCCGCAGTTCCAGTCACCATAGACCAGTGGGCCGTCGCCCACGGCCTCGCGTACCTTGGCCAACCGTTCGGCATCTGCTTGCCAGTCGGCGTCGGCCCCAAGCTTGACCTGAAACTGTCGGATACCCGTCGCATAAGCTTCGCGGGCAATCCGCGCCATGTCGTCGGGCGCGATGCAGGTGATCGAGTGATAGAGCGGCATGTCAGCTTGGGTGCGGCCACCAAGCAGCGCGTAAAGGGGCTGCCCGCTCGCTCTGCCGAACAGATCCCACAACGCCATGTCGACGATAGATTTCGCATAGAAATGTCCTTGCAGGAACGCATCCAGTTTGCGCATTGGGGCATCAATGCCGAACGGTTCGACTCCGAGGATTTCGGGTGCCATTTCCTCGATCGCACCGGGGACACCATTGGCGAAGGCGGGCAGGTAATGCGGGATGGGGCAGACCTCGCCCCAGCCTTTCTTTCCGTTATCGGTCTCCAGACACAGGACATGGCTTTTGACCGTGTCGCAGGTCTTGCCCTCGGCCATGTAGTAGGTCTCATGGCTGGTCAGATCGACAGACCACAACGAAATGCGAGAGATTTTCATGATATGTCATTTCCATCAGTCAGTTGCGGCCCGGACTCGAACTGATTGCGCCAGAATACCAGACATAGAACCGAGTCTGCGCCCGTCGTCATCGCGTGAGGCTGGTTAGAGGCGTGGAACGCAGTGTCGCCAGAGCTCAGCCAGCGCTTAGCTTGTCCGGCACGTAGGAACTCTGCCTGCCCGGCAAGCACTATATAAAGCTCTTCCGCGGGGTGATGATGCCACGGATAGTGCAGATGTGGCGGCATATAAACCAGCCAGACACGGAGTTGGTCTGATGCAAAGCCGCCCTGATCGCCGACCAGACAGAAGCAGCCAAACCGATCCATGAAATGATCGCCTATCCCGCTATCTCGATAATGCTCGAGCCAGTGCGCATCGCAGGCAAGCGCAAGCACAGCGTCACACAAGGTCGAGACTGTCCCAGACCGCAACGCTTGGTCAGTTGCCAGCAAATCAAGCGGAGGCAAGGCCCGCGCTGTGACCTTTTGTGGCACAAGATCAGTCGGAAATGAACTGAACTCCGCAAGAGAGGGGTGGGTACGAAAGCAGCGGACAAGCTCGGCTGCTGCGTGTTTCCAGAACTGTGCTTGTGTCACGCGATCTCCCTTGCGTCGGTTCTGGGCTTTTCGGATTTGGGATCGTAGGCGGGATCGCCCAGCACACGGGCTGCGCGGCGGATGCCGTGGATCACCACTTCAAGCGCCGTGCCGGGATTGGCGGCGTGAGGTTTGACATAGGCAAAGGCCAAAATCTTCCCTACTGTTGGGCCAAAGGCCACGGACGCTGTGGATCCGACCACCTGCCCGTTCAAAATCACCGCCTCTCCGCCGTGGCCGTCCGCTTTACCGTCGGGCTCGATTTCCAGATAGGCGCAGACCCACGGCAAGTCTGTGTTCAGCGTCTTGTCCCGGCCCAGAAATTCCTTGTCCGTCTGGGCAAAGCGCAGCACGTCGGCCTCGGCCAGTGTGACCTCGTTGGTCAATTCGCCGGCGCCCTTGAAGCCCTTCTCCATACGCATCGCATTCATCGCGAAGCTGCCGTAATCGGCAATGCCGTGTATCTCACCCGCAGCCCACAGCGTAGTGTAGACATCAAGGCTGGCGTCATTGGGCATGTGGAATTCCCAACCGAGCTCGCCCGCGTAAGACATACGGAATACCCAGACATTGTGACCTGCAACCGTGATTTCTTGCGCAGACAGCCAGCGGAACCCGGCGTTGGACAAGTCGGCATCGGTGCAAGCGGCCAACACGTCACGCGACTTGGGACCGTTCAGGGACAGTGCACTCCACTCAGACGACAGGGCCGTTATCGTCACATCTTCCTCTGCACGTTGATGGTTCAAGTGGTCCAGCAGGCGTTGTTCGAAGAAAGCGGCGCAGACCAGATAGAAGCTGTCTTCAGCCATCCGCACAATCGTCGTTTCCAGCTCGATCCGGCCAGCGCGGTTCAGCATGTAGGTCAGGGTGATCGAGCTGATCTTCTGCGGCATTCGGTTGGCGGTCAGCCGGTCCAGCAATGCGTATGCATCCGGCCCTTCGACCAGCACCTTTGCGAAGGCGGTAACATCCATGATGCCGACGCCGGTGCGCACCGCATTCACCTCGGCCGCGACCATATCGTCGACGGGGGAACGGTTGAAGGAATAGTGGTCGCACTGTTCGATCCCCTTGGCGAAAAAGCGTGGACGTTCAAAGCCATAGACCTCTTCATGCACGGCACCTTTGCTTTTCAGAAGATCGTGCACGGGGGACGGCTTGATCGGGCGTCCAGCCAGACGGTTGAAATGTGGGAAGGGGATTTCGTGGCGCAGGCAGTAATCCTCTTCGGCCTTCACTACCTGCCAGTCCTTCGTGGCATAACTGCCAAACCGGCGCGGGTCGAATTCGCGCATCGAAATGTCGGCCGCCCCATGCACCATCCAGCGCGCCAGCTCGCGGGTCAGGCCGGGCCCCCATCCAATGCCGATCTGAGTGCCGCAGCAGCACCAGTAATTGCGCACACCGGGTGCCGGGCCGATCAGCGGGTTGCCGTCTGGGGGATGGCTGATCGCGCCGTGCACCACGCGTTGAATGCCCAGATCGGCAAAGATCGGCATCCGGTTCAGGCTTTCTTCCAAATACGGCATGACACGGTCATAATCCGCGTCAAACAGCCAATTCTCGTAATGCCATGGGCATTCATCGTGCCAGACCGAGTTCGGGTTTTCTTTCTCGTAAATCCCGATCAGGCCCTTCTTTTGCTCCATCCGGATATAGCCCGAAACTTTCTTGTCGTCGCGAATGACGGGCAGTTCTACGTCGAGACCCTGGAATTCGGGCACCTCGTCGGTCACGAAGTAATGGTGCGTCATCGAGGTCATGGGCAATTGCAGCCCCGACCATTCGCCCATCTGCCGCGCATAGGTGCCGCCGGCGTTGACGACATGCTCGCAGGTGATTGTGCCTTTCTCTGTCTCAACGACCCATTCGCCATTGTCAGCTTGCGTGATGTTGGTGGCGCGGCATTGGCGGATGATACACACGCCCATTTGACGGGCCCCGGCGGCCATCGCCATCGTGACATTCGTCGGGTCCACGTGACCGTCATCCGGCGTGTGAAGTGCGCCCAGAACACCACTGAGGTTATAGAACGGGTGCAACTCGGCCACCTTTTCCGGCCCAACCAGTTCGATGTTGAAACCCAGCGAACGACCCACCGATAGCGTATGGCGCAACCAGTCCATTTCGTCTTCCGTATAGGCTAGGCGAAACGACCCGCAGCCGTGCCATGTCACCGGCTGGCCTGTTTCCGCTTCCAATCCACCGGAATAGAGGCCGATATTATAGTCCACGCACTTCCCCAACCCAAAGGACGAGGTCGAATGTGTGATCTGTCCGGCGGCGTGCCATGTGCTGCCCGAGGTCAGCTCGGCCTTTTCAAGCAACACCGTTTCCTCACCCCAGCCTTCATGCCCAAGATGATAGGCCAGCCCGACGCCCATGATGCCTCCGCCGACGATGACCACGCGTGCGTGGGATGGAAACTCACTTGCCACGACAACATCCTTTTCGAGTCGTTTTCCTCTCGACAGGCTAAGCAAACAAAAATACCATCGTCAATCATGAATGGGACAAATGTATCAAATACGATTCTCGAGCGTCTGGCCGATGAGCTTTCCGAGCTGACGCCCGAGGCACGCAAGGCGGCAACCTATGTCTTGGAAAACCCCCGTGATGTGGGGGTATCGACGGTGCGCGAAATCGCAGAGGCTGCGAATGTCAAACCCAACACCGTCGTGCGCATGGCCCGTCAGGTCGGGTTCGAAGGCTACGAAGATTTCCGCGCGCCCTTCCGCGATGCCATCCGACGCGGCGCCGCCGACTTCCCGGACCGCGCGCGCTGGCTTCAGGACATTCGCAAATCGGACGATCTGGGCGGGCTGTATGCCGACATAGTGCAGGACGTGCTGCGCAACGTCGAAGAGACCTTTGCGGGTATCTTGACCGACGACCTGAAGACGGCGGCCGAGGCGATCTGGGCCTCGCGCAATGTGTTTACCCTTGGCGTGGGCGTCAACAACTCGATCGCGCGCAATTTCACCTATCTGGCCTCGACCGGTATGAAGGAGTTTCACGCCATCCCGCGTCCGGGCTCGACCCCTGTCGATGATCTGGCGTGGGCAGATGAAAGTGACGTGCTGATCGCGATCACCTGCAAACCCTACCGGTCCGAAGTGGTCAAAGCCGTCGAGATAGCGCGCGAACAGGGCATGGTCATCGTCGCTCTGTCCGACAGTCCCGCCAGCCCGATCCTGCGTCTGGCCGATCATGACTTCGTGGTATCGGTCGATACACCGCAATTCTTCCCGTCCTCGGTCAGCATCATCGCGCTGCTCGAGACACTTTTGTCATTCGTCATCGCCGTTGCCAGCGACGAGATCGTCGAACGGGTCGAGAAATTCCACAACCGTCGCCACCAGCTGGGACTGTATCACGAGGAGAAGACATGACCGAACCCATCAGGTCTTTGGCCGCGCGTTATTACACCGATCCCGATATTTATGCGCAAGAAATGTCCGGCCTGCTTGCCCGGACATGGCAATTCGCGGGCCATGTCAGCCAGCTTCCCAATGTCGGTGACTATTTCACTTTTGAAATTGCGGGCCAAAGCCTATTCTCGATCCGTGGCCGGGACCAAGTGATCCGCACCTTCTATAACGTCTGCCAACACCGCGCCCACGAAATGGTCACCGGGACTGGTAACACTCGTGTGGTGGTCTGCCCCTATCATGCCTGGACCTACGAACTGACTGGACATTTGCGCGCGGGTCCGAACATCAAATCCGTTCCGGGCTTTGACCGCTCTGAGATCTGCCTGACCGAAGTCCGGACCGAAGATTTCCATGGCTTTCTTTTCGTCAACCTCGATGACGATGCGGCGCCGATGGACGATTGGTTCCCCGGTGTCCGTGAAGAGATCGCCGAATTCGTTCCCAATGTCGTCAGGCTTGCCCCTCTGGAATGGGTCGAGGTGCCTGAGAACTGCAACTGGAAGGTCTCGGTCGAGAATTACTCAGAGTGCTACCACTGTCCCATTAACCACGCGACTTTCGCCGAGGGTGTAATCAAGCCGGAAACCTATGACATCCAACCGGATGCGGACGGCGGATATGTTCTGCGCCATACGACCGAATGTCAGCCAATGGAAAAGATGACCTATCCCGTGGACATGTCGGTGCCCCATGCAGGGGATTACCAGAGCTGGTTCCTATGGCCCATGTTCTCATTCCAATGCTATCCGGGCAATGTTCTGAACACCTACCACTGGCGTGCCCACGGCCATGAAAACTGCACCGTCTGGCGCGGCTGGTTTACGCCGGAAGGTGCTGAAAGTGAGGTAATCCGGGGCCTTGCAGCTCAAGATCGCGAAACAACAGTAAAAGAGGACATCCACCTCGTGGAAAGCGTGCAGCGTGGGTTGAAATCTCGTGGTTATCGCCCCGGTCCCCTTGTGCTGGACCCCAACTGCGGGGTCAGTTCAGAGCATTCCATCGCTGCATTGCAGCGCTGGATGCGCGAGGCCGTAGATGGTCAAGAACATTAATGCACAATGCACCAACATATTGATCAATCTGTGATGAAGGCCTATCGGCTAAGCTACATTGATGGCGCGTTAGTCAACGGCAGAGCCAGCCAGTTCCATGCGTTGAACCCTGGCACCGACGAAAAGCTGGCCGAGTGTGCACTTACGGATGCGGGTGAGGTTGTCAGCGCCGATATGGCTGCAAAACGCGCGCATCTATCAGGTGCCTTGTCCGATCTGCGCCCAATCGAACATGGTCACATGGTACAGGCCATGGGCGGCTATATGCTGACCCAAATTATTGCCAATGGCACATCTTATAGTTGGTCGGCGGTGTTTTCACCTGCAACCTCGACTGCGCCACGACGCCGCCCCCCAGATGCGCGAAGCCTTGTGGAACTATGTACAAACCAAAAACGTCGCCATCAAACTGAAGGACTAGACCATGAGCGTATTTGACGAAGATCTGTTTCTGAAAGGGCTCGAACAGCGCAAAACTACGCTGGGGGCTGAATATGTCGAAAAGAACTTGGCTACAGCAGATGATTTCACTCGCCCGTTTCAGGAGGCCATGACCGCGTGGTGTTGGGGCTTTGGCTGGGGGGATGACGTGATCGACGCAAAGACCCGGTCGATGATGAACCTCTCGATGATTGGCGCACTAGGCAAAATGACTGAATGGGAGACCCACTGCCGCGGGGCCATCAATAATGGCGTCACCAAAGAAGAAATCCGAGCAATCGTTCACGTGATTGGAATTTATTGCGGCGTGCCGCAGGCGTTGGAGTGCTTCCGTGTGGCCAAGAAGGTGCTGGAAGAGAGTTAGAAGGCGCGAGCGCTCAACCTTACACTGGCGGTCTCGCACCACAACGCCGCATCACTCAAACATAGTGGTCCTATTCTATACCGGTGTGTGGCCCCTCTTTGCTCCGGGATTGATATCCGACGAACCAACAATTCTGTTGATTCAAGGGGAAGGTCTAATGGACGTACACTTTCACCCGGACGAATAGAACCAAGATTCAAAAGGAGGGGTACATGCCCCTCCATATTTGTTGCTCACCTCGGTTCGGACATTGGTGCGCAGTACAGCATCGATCTAGATGAGCTCTGCGCAGGCATCGGTGCGTTCAGTGCCCTGAATGCAGGGCGTACTCCAGCTTCTATAGCTCAGCGCTCAGGTACGCCTGCAAGCCCTCAACAGCAATTTCGATCAGGTCCAGCGCTCCATCGAAATCGCGGGTATAATACGGATCGGGCACGTGATCGGCACCGGAATGTGGCGCGAAATCGGTTAGCAGGCGGACAGGAGTATCGCTGCCATCGGGGCGCAGGTCTTCGATATTGGCGATATTGTCCGCATCCATACCGATGATCAGATCGAAGCGGTGGAAATCCTCGGCCACGAACTGGCGGGCGCGCAGGTCGCTGAGGTTAATATCGCGGGCGCGGGCGGCTTTTTGCATTGGGCCATAGGGCGGATCACCGATATGCCAACCCGATGTTCCGGCGCTGTCGGTTTGGTGATGGCGCGCGCGGGCGCGAAAAACGCCCTCGGCTGCCGGAGAGCGGCAGATATTGCCCAGGCAGACGAAAAGGATACGGTGTGTCATGGGAATGGGTGTAGCGCGTGCGGCGGCCATGGAAAAGATCGTCATTCTGACTGGAGCCGGAATTTCCGCCGAAAGCGGGCTGGGCACGTTCCGCGACGAAGGCGGCCTGTGGGCGCAGCACCGGATCGAGGATGTCGCAACGCCCGAAGGATTCGTCCGCAATCCGGCACTGGTGCATGGGTTTTACAATGCCCGCCGGGTGCAGGCCGCCAAGGCACAGCCCAATGCCGCACATCGGGCGCTTGCCCGGCTGCAGAAGCGATGGCCCGGCGGAGTGGTCATCGTCACGCAGAATGTCGACAGCCTGCATGAGGCAGGCGGGGCTGCACGGGTGCTCCATATGCATGGCACGCTGGCCGGTGCCCTATGTGGAGTTTGCGGGCACCGCTGGACCTCGCCACCCGAGATGGAGGTACACGAGCCTTGCCCAGCCTGCTTTCAACCGACGGCCCGACCCGATGTGGTGTGGTTTGGTGAGATGCCCTATTTTATGGATGAAATTTACGATCACCTGGCTGAAGCCGCACTGTTCGCCTCAATCGGCACTTCAGGTCAGGTTTATCCGGCGGCAGGTTTTGCGCAAGAGGCACGGGCCGGAGGTGCGCGAACGATAGAATTGAACCTTGAACCTTCCTCTGGGGCGTCCGTCTTTGATGAGACTCACCTCGGGCCTGCTACCGAGGTGATCCCGCGTTGGGTCAATGAAATGTTGGTACGGGGCCGCACGCGATAGGGGCAGACAGAGCAGCGCTTTCGCGTCTATGGTGCTGAAAACAATAATGCTGAGTGAGTTCATGACAGATCTACCACCCAAAGACGGAGAAATCCTTGACGATAGCAGCATCAACGCGCGTGACACCTTAAGCGAGAATCTTGCCAACCTGTGGTGGACCTTCTTGCTGCGCGGAATTCTGGCCGGTCTGATCGGGATTGCGGCGCTGTTCTGGCCCACCAGCAGTATCTCAGTATTGCTGCGGCTGGTGGGGGCGCTGCTTATTCTGGATGGTGCGCTCACTTGGCTTGGGTTTGGGCGACGTGGGCTGGTTGGAGGCTTTGGCATCGGTGCTGCTCTGATCGGATTGATACTATTGATCTGGCCACAGGGAGTGGCGTGGCTGGCATTTACGCTGATGGGGGCGATGGCGTTATTCGTGGCCATAGGCTCCTTCATGGCCCTGCCTCAGATGCACCCACAGGATCCCGAGCGTGCAACGGTGCGAAATTCAGGTATCTTTGCCCTCATCATCGGGCTGGTGCTTATATTCTGGCCCGGCAGCGGAATGGTGGCTTTGGGTTGGGCAATTGCTTTCTTTGCGTTGACCTCAGCCATCGTGATGTTCTTTCTGGCCGCACGGTTCAAAAATGCAGGTGATCGGTTGGGAATGAAAACTGTCAACCGCTAGCAATATAGGCCGGGCATTGTCCGGCCTAATGCCTTGATGATGGCTGATGAAACGGCGGATTAGTTCGAATGCGAGTGGTCGCGTGAGCCGTGCCCGCCCTGATCCTACCGCTCCAAATCTACCGGGATTTCTACAACAACCTCTCCGGCCTGTTCAAAAATCAGCGTCACCGGCACAGAAGATCCCTGTTCAAATGGCGCATTGAGTCCCATGAACATGACATGGTCACCGCCACGTTTCAGCAGGTGGGCTTCACCTGCCGGTATGGAAAATCCTTCCTCGACATGGATCATCTGGGCAACGCCGTTTTCATCAACCTTGTGGGTGTGAAGCTCTACACGCCCTGCCACATCTGATTTGACGCCGATCAGGCGGTCATCGGTATCGCTGTGGTTTTCGATTACCATGAAGGCGGCACCGGCCTTGGCGGATTTACCTGAGGACCGCGCGTAGGCATCGTCAACAACGATAGCATCGGCAGCCATGGCGCCTGAGGTGAATGAAAGCGCAGCCAAAGTTGCGAGCAAAGTGGATTTGAGGGTCATTGCGACTCTCCTTACGTAAATTTCTGATTTTGTTAGATGTCTAATTCAGACAGAGATCGGAGGAGCGCGGGCAGGATGCCGTGGCAAGGGGGCCGAAATCAAATCCGCCGAGCGTAGTGGTGGAGCGGGCAACGCCCTGGACGGAGCCAAAGGCAGGGCAGCGCGCGCATCGTGCACAGCGCCCAGCAGGCTAAGCGCATAGTCCGGACAGTAATGCGGCGCACGTGTCGGTTGACCCTCGTCATCCATATACACAACCACAGGCCCGGTTCCGGTGCACAGAACCATCTGCCCCACCGCACGATCAATGCCGCGCGATGCAGCAAGGCCCTGCCCCGTGACAAGTACGAGCAGGGACAGCGCATAAGGCAGTATCTGGCGGAAAAAGTCTTTCATCCTAGCCCGAGATATACGCCTGAGTTTCTATCCGCTACAAGCGAGAAGGCCAGGCTGAGACAGAATGGCCCGGTTCAGGATTTGGGTGGTTTTGCCGGGTCGGCGTTCATACTCGTATGTAGTCGATTCACCCGGCGTTGCATCCGCGTGCATCGAACCACTGCCGCCGCAAGTGAAGCTGGCACGAAAGACAATAAATTTGTTACTCGAAACAGCATGATGACCCCCCAAAATCAACAATATGCATATACATATATTGATTTCATCAAGACTTCTGTGAACAAAGTCACGGAAAGGCTCGCTTTGTTAGCTTTTTAAAAACAATGGACAGGATCATTGCAATCATCACCGACAAAAAAGCCCCGCATCCAAGGATGCAGGGCTGAATACTTTTGTGTCGGCAAGACTTACGCCGAAGCTTGCGCTTTGGCGATTTCTTTCTTCACTTTCAAGGCGTTCGCCGACAGTTCGTCATCCTTGGCTTTCGCCAGAAATGCATCCAGACCACCGCGGTGGTCTACCGAGCGCAGGGCTGCCGCCGAGATGCGCAGCTTTACGCCGCGGCCCAGGGTTTCCGACTGCAGGGTAACGTCGTTCAGGTTGGGCAGAAAACGACGACGAGTTCTGTTTTTGGCGTGGCTGACATTATTGCCAGTCATCGGGCCTTTTCCGGTCAGTTCGCAACGGCGCGACATGGTTTCTTCCTTTGTTTCTGGAGGCCGGGTACAAGACCCTCGGCCAAATCACAAGGGGCGCAACCCGAAGTCGCGCCCGAAAACTGGTTGGATGCGTGTAGTGGGAATCACGCGAAGGGTCAAGACGGGTGCGGCGAAATCTTTATACCGAAGTCGTTTTCCATTGTGGCGCCAGCTTCCGACCGCTGCAATAGAGGTTTGTTGTTCTTCAGATGGCGCGAGATCAACTGTGTCTGCAATCGCCCACGCGGGATCAGGCGGGCCGGATCGGTGCGATAATCTAGTTCGGCCAACTCCGGGAAGATTTCGAATACTTCACGTTTCGCCGCAACACTAAGAGATTTTAACGCTTCGCGGCCGGTATAAAGGCTTTCGGTCGGGGTGTTTTCAGCAAAAATCACTTGATGGCGATCAAACAGCAGGTGAAAATACTCAACGCATTCCACACTTTCATCAACGTAGATATCCGGCATCGCAGTGAGTTTGATTGCCGGAATCAGAACCTCGGTCGTGCCAAACATGCGTTGGGCGATCTTTGAGTGCACCAGCATCCGGTGCTGGCGCGAGACCAGCAGATCACGATACGGCAACCCCTCGCCCAATGAGCCTGCAAGGATGCGCACGGGCCAGAGTCTGGGGTTGGCCTCAAGCTGGGGGCGGTCAAATTCGCGCCGTCCGATCCAGCGGATCGGGTGCAGGCCCTGCCCCAGCGTGGGGATCAGGTCACCGGTGCGCAGCGACTGGATCGGTGTTTGGCCGTGCTGCGTCGTGATCAATGTATCGCGCGTGAAACAGGGCATGCCTGACCCGTTCTCGAACGCCGAATAGGTGACAGTTATTCCGGATGGCAGAGTGAATGTGCCGCTTGAGATTGAATATCCAACCCCGTCTACGACCGTAATCACCCCGAATGTATCGTCCGTGATAACAGTGCCCTCAGGCAGGTTCAGCGTGTCGGTTCCGCTGCCGCCGCGAATGTCGCCTGTCACCGTGGTGCTGATGAGATTCAGCGTGTCATTGCCGCCGCCGAGCCGGATATTGCCCACGGTTGACCCGCTGACATCAACCGTGTCCGCATCGGACCCGCTGGCGATGCGCCCGCCAACCGTGCTGTTGGTGACTGTGATCGTGTCGATACCTGCGTTGCCCAGGACATTGTTGGCAATGGTACTATCGGTGATGGTGATATCGTCATTGCCGCCACGGCCCCGGATATTATCAATCGGTGTCCCCTGCGGCGTGCCATTCAACGTACCGTTGTCATTTGTGACATCGATATCGTCATCGCCGTTGGTGCCATTGATATTGGGCATTCTGACGTGTCCCGTTCCTCGGAGCATCCAGGCACGATCCGAGCTGATCAAGCCCTTTCTCAACCCGGTTCAAACGCAGCAACTCACACTCAAACACAGCAATATATGCAACGATAATACACTATTAGCGGTCAGCGCACCAGCCGCGCGCACATCAATCCGCCAGAGTGTTACGTGTTGGACAGTCCGGCGAGGATTTGTTCGGCCGCCGCCGACGGGCTCAGGCGGCCTGCGCTGACCTGCGTGCCCAGTTCGCTCATCCGGTCGCGCATCTGTGGCGTTTCGAGACGCGCTAGCAAGGCGTGGCGTACCTCTTGTTTGAACCAGTATTGCGCCTGTGTAGCTCGGTTCGACGC
The DNA here is from genome assembly GCF_056540425.1 of Ruegeria sp. AN6. NCBI lineage: Bacteria > Pseudomonadati > Pseudomonadota > Alphaproteobacteria > Rhodobacterales > Roseobacteraceae > Ruegeria > Ruegeria sp. AN6. Next base: position 19,064 of record NZ_JBQFWR010000002.1, on the reverse strand, counting down.
CCAATGCCCGGCGTCGCGCCGCCAAGTGGTCAGGGTCTGCATCTCGTCCCAGGCCTGTTCCAACCCGTGCTCTTCAACTGCTGAAACGGTCATGGCCTTGGGGAACCCTTCGGGGTCTTGCGGGCGTTTGCGCAGCAGACGCAGCGCGCCCGCATAATCGGCGCAGGTGCGGGTGGCAGTCGCTTTCAGGTCGCCATCAGCCTTGTTGATCAGAATCATGTCGGCCATTTCCATGATGCCGCGCTTGACGCCCTGCAACTCATCACCGCCCGCCGGGGCCAGCAGCAGCAGGAACAGGTCAGACATCTCGGCCACCACGGTTTCCGATTGACCCACACCCACGGTTTCAATCAGCACGACATCGAAACCCGCCGCCTCGCAGAGTGCGATCGCTTCGCGCGTGCGGCGCGCCACACCACCAAGATGGCTCTGGCTGGGTGATGGGCGGATAAAGGCGTTTTTCTCGCGGCTCAGCCGCTCCATGCGGGTCTTGTCGCCTAGAATCGAGCCGCCCGAACGGGCCGAACTGGGGTCAACAGCCAGAACCGCAACGCGCAGCCCCTGCCCCGTCAGCATCATGCCGAAGCTTTCGATAAAGGTCGATTTGCCGACACCCGGCGTGCCCGACAGGCCGATCCGCAGCGCCTGACGTCTGGCGTCGCTCAATTGATCCAGCAGTGCGGTTGCCTGCGCCCGATGATCTTCACGCCCGCTTTCGACCAGCGTGATCGCACGGGCCAGTGCCCTGCGCTCCCCGTTCAAGATCCTGTCGCCAAGCTCGGCAATGTTCATCGGTCAGTCCCCGGCTGGAATTTGCCATAGATGAGAGGGGATGACCCGGTTTGTCCAGCCCCAACCGGGGCCGAGATGGGCGATGCTGGACCTTGGCCGACGCTTTGGCGATAAGGCGATATGACCCGGTTGCCCATTGATGACGCCATCCCTGACCTTCTGAACGCCTTGCAAATGCATGGGCGCGCGGTACTGCAGGCGCCTCCGGGTGCGGGTAAAACGACCCGCGTGCCGCTTGAGATGCTGCATGCAGGCCTTGGCGATGGTCGAATCGTGATGCTTGAGCCGCGTCGACTGGCCGCGCGGACCGCTGCAGAGCGCATGGCTGAGACTCTGGGTGAACCTGTGGGTCAGACAGTCGGCTACCGCGTACGCGGTGATACGAAAGTTTCAAATTCCACACAGATCGAAGTGGTGACCGAGGGCATTTTGACCCGCATGCTGCAATCCGAACCGGATTTACCAGGCGTTGGGGCAGTAATTTTCGATGAATTCCACGAGCGCTCGCTGAACGCCGATCTGGGGCTGGCCTTATGCCTTGAGGTGGCAGGAGCGCTTCGGGACGATCTTATCCTGCTTGCAATGTCTGCGACACTGGATGCCGAACCGGTGGGGCGGCTGATGGATGCGCCGCTCATCACTTCCGAGGGGCGCAGCTATCCGGTTGAAACCCGTTGGCTTGACCGACCTCTGGGTGCGCAGGCTCGACGCTTGGATGCGCTTGTTGATCTGGTTGTGCAGGCCGAACGGAAAACTACAGGTGGAATGCTGGTTTTCCTGCCCGGCGAAGGGGAAATCAGGCGCGCCGAGGCTGCTTTGACGCTCCGCCTGCCCAACGACTGCACGGTGCACCCTCTTTTTGGTGCCCTGCCATTTGCCGCCCAACGCGCAGCAATTGCGCCAGTGACGACAGGCCGCAAGGTCGTGCTGGCGACATCGATTGCTGAGACCTCGTTGACCATACGCGATATCCGCGTGGTGGTGGATATGGGCCAAGCGCGCCGCGCACGGTTCGATCCGGGTTCTGGCATGTCGCGGCTGGTGACCGAACGGGTAACACGGGCCGAGGCCACTCAACGTGCGGGCCGTGCAGGCCGGGTAGCCGAAGGCGTGTGCTATCGGCTGTGGTCCAAGGGCGAAGAAGGCGCGCTGCTCGCATACCCACCCGCTGAAATCGAAGCTGCCGACTTGACCGGAATGGCGCTGGAACTCGCGCTCTGGGGCGCGGAGCCGGGTGATCTTGCGTTCCTGACTTCGCCACCTGAGGGCGCATTGACCGAGGCACGATCCTTGCTAACCATGCTCGGCGCCTTGGACAGCAAGGGCCGGATTACGGAACACGGGCGCGCGTTGGCTGCGTTGCCGCTGCATCCACGTCTCGCGCATATGTTGGTGCGTGCGGGCCGCGAGGCCGCCCCCTTGGCGGCGCTGATGGCAGATCGAGATCCACTGCGTGGCGCGCCTGTAGATCTGTCGTTGCGGCTCGAGGCGTTGCGGGATATCCGCAAGTTTCGGCACAATCGCGTCTGGCAAGTTAACGAGGGCGCGCTGGACCGGATCAATACCGAGGGAAAACGATTGCGTGCGCAAGCGGAGGGCTCTGGCGATCTGAGCCCTGCGGCGACGGCAGCCTTGGCCTATCCGGACCGCATCGCGCAGCGCCGCAGGGGTGATACCCCCCGCTATGTACTCTCGGGCGGTAAGGGCGTGGTGCTGGAGGCTGACGACACCTTGGCAACAGCTCCTTATCTGGTGGTCACCGACACAGACGGCAACCCGCGCGAGGCCCGCGTACGCATGGCCGCGCAGATTTCCGAGGGCGAAATCCGCGATTTATTCGGCGATCAGATTGAATGGCTCGATAGTTGCGAATGGTCCAAGCGCGAACGCCGTGTCGTGGCCCGACGGCAGGAACGCTTCGGGGCGATCACCCTGGATGACCGAATTTGGAAAGACGTACCCGAGGACGCTGTGGCTCAGGCAATGCTGGTCGGGGTGCGTGATCTGGGAATACGGCTTCAGGGGGCCTCGGCAAGGTTGGCAGCGCGGGTCGAGTTGGTTCGAGCTGAAGGTGTTGACCTACCCGATTGTTCGGAAGGGGGTCTTTTGGACGCGCTGGAGGACTGGCTGCTGCCTACGCTCTCGGGCGTACGCAGCGCCGAAGACTGGAAGCGTTTTGACCTGTTACCAGCACTGCGCGCCCGGCTGGATTGGGCACAGACGCAAGAGCTGGACCGCCGCGCGCCAGGGTCGTTTGTAACTCCGCTGGGACGCAAGCTGCCAATCGACTATGGCGGTGCGGTGCCCGAGATTTCGGTGCGATTGCAAGAGGTGTTCGGCGTGACCCAACACCCGGTGATCGGTGGTGAGCCCTTAAAGATCACACTACTGTCACCGGCGCAGAGACCGATCCAAATCACCCGCGATCTACCGGGGTTTTGGGCTGGGTCTTATGCGGACGTGCGCAAGGATATGCGGGCGCAATATCCCAAACATCCCTGGCCTGAAGATCCAACACGGGCCGACCCGACCCTGCGTGCGAAACGCCGAAAGACCTGAGGTCGAACTCGAAATTCATGTGAAATTCAAAAATCTATCCTGAATTCGCCCCATAAAACGGCAAAAACACACATAATGAACTGCAATTCGGCCAAAATTGCTCAACAAGGTAGGGACGTATTGTTTAATCTGCGGTACATAATTATGTAATCTTTTCTGACAACATTGAGAGACGCCCATTTAAACGTCCAATAAGGCCGAGCATGACGAAATGGATACGCAACATCTGGGAAGAGGTCGCGCGACCGTTATTCCAGCGCCCAAACCGGGTGCAGGTTGCGGCGCTATGCACGCGGGGCACAGAGACCGGCGATGATGTATTACTGATCACCAGCCGCGGAACCGGACGTTGGATTATTCCAAAAGGCTGGCCCATTGATGGCCTTAACGGCCCCGAGACTGCGTTGCAGGAAGCATGGGAGGAAGCTGGCGTTCAGGCGACGGATGTACCGAAGGAACCGATCGGCCAATACTCTTATGACAAGACATTGAACGACGGCACGGCGCAGCATGTGGTCACCAGCGTGTATCGTGTTCAGGTGACGAATCTGGCCGACGACTATCCTGAGGCCAATCAACGCGAACGCTGCTGGGTTTCACCCAAAGTGGCGGCTGGACGGGTGCAGGAGCCTGAATTGCGTGATCTGCTGCTGCAAATGTAACAATTACGTATATTTCTCATGACAAAGGTTGCCGCTTTCGACGGAACAGGGTAGCGGCGGGCGTCAAATCGAACGGCCTGTGAAAACCGATGTCTGATCTACCACCCAAAGCTCGCTGGCACGCGCTCGACAGCGACCTCCACCGCATATCTCGTCTTGAGTATGCCAATGCACATGTGGCGCGCCCGCTGCTGGCGCCCGGTATCGCGCTCGTCTTTATCGCTCTGGCAGGTTTGGCCGCCGCAGTTATGTTTGGTCGCGCCGATGGCGGATTAATCGTTGTCGCCGCTGCAGCCTTCGGGGCCTATATGGCGATCAACATCGGGGCCAACGACGTCGCCAACAACATGGGACCGGCGGTTGGTGCAAATGCACTGACAATGGGGGGCGCGATTCTGATCGCCGCAATTGCCGAAAGTGCTGGCGCACTGCTCGCGGGTGGAGACGTGGTTTCGACCATCTCCAAAGGGATCATCGATCCAATGTCGGTGCAAAACAGTGATGTCTTCATTTGGGCGATGATGGCTGCACTGATATCTTCCGCGTTGTGGGTAAACCTAGCCACCTGGGTGGGCGCGCCTGTTTCAACCACGCATTCGGTCGTAGGGGGCGTTATGGGCGCCGGCATCGCTGCTGCCGGGCTTGGTGCGGTAAGCTGGGGGACGATGAGCGCAATTGCCGCGAGCTGGGTTATCTCACCCGTGTTGGGTGGCGTGATCGCTGCGGGATTTCTGGCGCTGATCAAACACAAGATTCAATACCAGGACGATAAAATCGCAGCCGCACGTCGCTGGGTTCCCATTCTGGTCGCCTTGATGGCCGGGGCTTTTGCCACCTACCTTTCGGTCAAGGGCCTGAAACGCATCGTCAAAATCGATATTGAATTCGCCCTGCTGATCGGGCTGGTCTCGGGCGGATTGATCTGGACCGCGACCGTGCCTTGGGTGCGACGGAAATCCGAAGGCCTTGAGAACAGAACCCGGTCGTTGAAAACGCTGTTTGGTTTGCCATTGGTGATTTCCGCAGGGTTTTTGAGCTTCGCCCATGGCGCAAACGATGTGGCCAATGCGGTGGGCCCGCTGGCCGCGATCGTCCATGCCGCCGAATTCGGAGATTTTGCATCGAAAGTGTCAATCCCGACATGGGTCATGGTAATCGGAGCCTTTGGCATCTCTTTCGGTTTGTTCCTGTTTGGGCCCAAGCTGATCCGCATGGTAGGCAGCCAGATCACCAAATTGAACCCGATGCGCGCGTTCTGTGTTGCGCTTTCAGCAGCGATTACAGTTATCGTAGCCAGTTGGCTGGGCTTACCCGTCAGCTCAACCCATATCGCAGTTGGGGCCGTGTTTGGCGTGGGGTTCTATCGGGAATGGCATGCAGAACGGCGCTGGAAATATTCGAACCTGCAACGACCCGCTGAACTGCGTCTTGCACGGGAAGAACGTCGGCGGCGTAAGTTGGTACGGCGATCCCATTTTATGACGATCGTAGCTGCGTGGGTAATTACGGTTCCTGCAGCCGCAGCCCTGTCGGCAGTTATCTTCTGGCTACTGACCGCATTTGGTTGATCGGGTGTATTACCTGATCGACCGCAAGTGGCCCGCGCGGTGCTTGATGAATAAGGCCGCAGATGTGGCTGTTGATCGGGGTTGGAATCGCGTGAATTTGCCCGAGCTTGATGATTTCGCCTTGCAGACTGTCGATTTCGGTCGGGCGACCCTCCATCAGATCGTAGGCCATCGAGGTACGCGCGTTGGGGTCGATGGTAAGCATCTTTGCTGCAATCCGCGAAAAGATTGGTGTTGGCAACCGCAGTAGATGTGGGGTCGTCCATGCTGGCAGCGGCGTGGTTGAGGCGACTTCGCTTCCCGCGGCTTTCAAAACGCGCAAAGCCTCGGCCATTTGATCGGCCATCAAGCAACGCCAGCTTCGATCAAGCAGTTGGTTTTGCAGGGTCAGACCTGATAAGGCGTTCAGTGCATTGTTGAGATTGATCACCAGTTTGCCCCATTGTACCGCCTCGATCCGGTCGCTTTCGGTGACGGGCAAATTCGGGGTACTGAGATGCAGCGCGAGATCACCCTTACCTTGTTCGATGACGATATCGCCGGAGGTGGCGCGATGATAGGACGCGGTATTGGTTGGCACCACATTAAAGGGCACCATTCCGGCCCGCACGTCGCGGCCGTCAAGGACCGCACGTAGTCCGCGGGCGTTTTCCAGCCCGTTTTGCCAGGACAGAACCGGGGCATTCGCCGGCGCGTGCGCCGCAATCAACGCTGCCATCTCGGCTGTTGCGCCGGATTTAACCGTGACGATGACCAATTCAGCGCCCACTAGACAGGCGGGATCTTCGCTGAGCATCAATTTCGCGGTGGGCACATGGCAGTCCAGATCTGCGAAATCGGTGACAGTCAGTCCCTGATCGCGGATCGGCTGCAGCACGCGGGCACGGCCCAGCAGCGTGACTGCGTGGCCCGCATCTGCCAACAATGCACCGCAATAACAGCCTATGCTGCCTGCGCCCGCGATGACGATTCTCATTGAACTCCTCCGCTGTGGCCCAATGATCACCGGGATGGTTCAGTGGCGCCAGAGTGACGTCAAGTCATACACGCGCCAACCGTGGCCGGGTACGTTCAAGCTCGTCTGGGATGGTAATGAACTCCTGATCGTCTCCGGGCGGAAGATGGAACGCACCGTTGGCCCAGTCGGCGGTGTTCCATTCGCGCGTTGCGGTTTCGATCTTTTCCTTTGAGGACGAGACGAAATTCCACCAGATGTAGCGATCCTCGCTCAGGGTTGCGCCGCCCAGCAGCATCAATCGCGCACCCAAAGGCCCCGCCCTGACCGAGAGCTTGTCACCGGGCCTAAACACCATCATACGCCCTTCGTCAAAGGTATCACCGGCTACCTCGACCGAGCCTTGCGTGACATAAACACCCCGATCCTCGTGATCGTCGGGCAATGGGAAAGATGCGCCGGGGTCCAGTTGCACGTCGACATAGAAGGTCTCGGACAACATGGTCACCGGGCTGGTTTCACCATAGGCGGCGCCAAGGATCAGGCGAGCGCTGACACCCTTGTCTTCGATATAGGGCAGCGCGCCCTGCTTGTGATGCTCGAAGTCAGGGGCCATGTCCTCATGGGCTTCTGGCAGCGCGAGCCAGGTCTGGATGCCGAACAGGTTGTGACGATTGCCGCGCGTTTCTGCGCTCGTGCGTTCGGAATGAGTTACACCACGGCCCGCGACCATCCAGTTGACCTCACCGGGGTGAATCATCTGATGGGTGCCGAGGCTGTCGCGATGTTCGAACTCTCCCTGATACAGATAGGTTACGGTGCCCAGCCCGATATGAGGATGCGGGCGAACATCAATGCCACCCTCGGTGATGAATTCGGCAGGACCCATCTGGTCAAAGAAGATGAATGGGCCAACGAGCTGACGCTTGACCGAGGGCAGCGCGCGGCGCACCTCGAACCCGCCGAGATCTCGGGCACGTGGGATGATCAAGGTTTCGAGAGCATCTTTTTCGGAGGCGCATTCGGGGTTATGGGTGGGGTTCCAACTCATTCCAGATCTCCGTTTATTCGGTTCCATAAGACGCGTTCATGTTTGCCAATGCTGAATGTATTGGAAATATATCGCAAGAAAAGTGCATTTTCGCACAATGATCGTGAAGTCCTTGGAACGACTTGCGGATACTCGCTAAGGCGTGGAACGGAGCACCTGAAGCTCACCTTCGCCGACTCTCGGAATCATAAACAATCGTGCTATCCTTAGAAATCGGGTGTCGCCGGATCAGGGAAGCCGGTCAAAGATGAGGTTCAGCCGACAGGAGTGGATGCAATGACTCGACTCGAAATCAATCGCCGTAAGTTAATTGCGACAGGGGTTGGCACAATTGTAGCCGGTTTGACCGGCGTGATCACACCTGCGCACGCCTCTGGTCTTGCGCCGACACCGTCGATGCGGGGCGGGTCGAACAATTATCGACCCGGCGCGCCGATCGTGGAGCGAATCGGCGGTGGCGGGTTTTGGATGACCGGCACCGTACGACGTGCGGGTGACGGAGCCCCCCTGCCCGGTCAACGCATCCAGATCTGGGCCCATACAACCGAAGGGCATGAACGCGATCAGCGCAGCCATGGGGCGACACTCACCGATGCGAAAGGAGTGTTCCGGTTGGAAATGCCTCAGATTGTGCCCGCATTTGGTCAACCACACGGGCATTTGGCCTATGACAGCGGTGAATTTGAGACGGTATTCCTGCGCCCAGTGATGTCGAGCGCGAAGGACAAGACCCTTGCCGCGCATTTCGTGTTGCAGCCTGTCTGACGGGTGTTAAGGCAAGCTGCGATCTGGGTGGCATTGGTTGCCACACTTCTTATACCGGTCATAGCAGCGGCTTTCAGCCCGTATCTGGCGTGGCGTGAGCCGATTTACATCCTCGCCGGTTTTGCGGGCATCATCGGGATGTGCCTTCTTCTGCTGCAACCCTTGTTGGCCGGGCGTTGGTTGCCCGGGCTTTCTCCGGTTAACAGTCGCCATTGGCACAGGCGGTGTGGCTTGGCCCTTGTCGTAAGCATTGTGATCCATGTGATCGGCTTGTGGATCACAAGCCCGCCTGACGTCGTGGACGCATTGCTTTTTGTGTCTGCAACACCTTTTTCGTCATGGGGAGTCATCGCCATGTGGGCGGGTTTTGCGGCCGCGGCAATGGGGATTTTTCGGCAACGCCTAAGCTTGCGGTTTCGGGTCTGGCGCCTGGGCCATGCAGGGTTGGCCATAGTGACCATTCTGGGTAGCGTCATTCACGCACTGCTGATTGAGGGCACGATGGAGGCCATGACCAAATTCGCATTGTGCGTTCTGGTGGTTCTGGCGAGCCTCGCAACGCTTGTCAGATTGCGGGTTTGGGATGTGAAACAGCGCGCCTAGACGCCGCATGCGCGTGCCGGGGTTGCATCAGACTGATAGGCGCTTGGCATATGTGGTGCGGTTCATTTCGACATCTTGCACGGTGATGCTGCCGACCGTGGGCGCAGCCTCGGCCAGAACATTCATGATGATAGCATTCAACTCGGCTCGCGTCGCCTCATCCCGGCCCTGCATCAGCAAAAGCATGGCATGGATGAAGGTCTGCGGTTCGGTCCCAATATGAGAAAACGGAACCGGGGTGGCGCGGATTTTGAGCGTTGGCGGGTCAAACTCTTCATGCCCGGCGAGAACCGAGTAAAGCTGCTCGCAGACGGCTTGAAAATCATGAGACTGCTCAAGACCAGCAGAGAATTCAAGGGTGACGTGCGGCATGGGAAGCTCCGAGATTTGAGAGAGCCATGTGGCTCTCTCGGTACTTTCTGTGAATCTCAGACGCCCAGGCACCAGCGCATGACCGCCTTTTGCGCATGCAGACGGTTCTCGGCCTCATCGAAGATCACCGAGTTCGGGCCATCCATGACTTCTGAGGTGGCCTCCTCCTCGCGGTGGGCGGGTAGACAGTGCATAAACAGCGCGTCGGGTTTGGCATGCGCCATCAGCTCGGCGTTGACCTGATAGGGGCGTAACATGTTGTGGCGGCGCTCCTTGGCGGACTGGCTGTCGTGCATCGACACCCAGGTATCGGCGACCACCAGATCGGCGCCCTCAACCGCTTTGTGCGGGTCCCGTTCGATCACGACCTTCGAGCCCTGCTGGCGGGCGAGCCCCATGAACTCTTCTTCCGGGTCTAGCTGGGCCGGGCCGGTGAAGGTGAAATCGAACCCGAATTGACCGGCAGCATGCAGGAAAGAGGCGCAGACATTGTTGCCATCACCGGTCCAGACGACCTTTTTGCCTTTGATCGGACCGCGATGTTCCTCGAACGTCAGTACGTCAGCCATGATCTGGCAGGGATGGGTGCGATCGGTCAGGCCGTTGATGACGGGCACGTCCGAATATTCCGCCATCTCGGTCAGGATGGTTTCATCGAAGGTCCGGATCATGATCATGTCAACATAGCGTGACAGTACGCGGGCGGTATCGGCAATGGTCTCCCCGTGACCCAGTTGCATGTCCTTGCCCGACAGCACCATGGTCTGCCCGCCCATCTGGCGCACGCCCACATCAAAGGATACGCGGGTGCGGGTTGAGGGTTTTTCGAAGATCAGAGCCACCATGCGATCCTTCAGCGGCTGCTCATCATCCGGCGCGGCTTTGGGACGGCCAAGGCGGGCCTGTTTCATGGCACCAGCCTGATCGATCATGCCCCGCAAGGCGGTTGCGTCGGTTTTGTGGATATCAAGGAAGTGGTTCATTTTATTTCACTTTTCAATCAGGCACATTCAGGCCGAAGCCATTGCGTTTTCAACTTGCACCGCAGCCTTGTCGAGGCGGATCATGGCCTGGGCGATATCATCCTCAGTCAGGGTTAGCGGAGGCAGCAAGCGGATCACATTGTCGGCAGCAGGAACGGTGATGACTTCGTTGTCATAGCCTGCGTTGACAACATCGATATTGGTCGGCTTACATTTCAAACCGAGCATCAGACCGGAACCGCGCACCTCTTCGAACACATCGGGGTGATCGGCGATCAGGCCTTCGAGTTTCTGGCGCAACAGGCCTGCCTTGCGGTTGACACCTTCGAGGAAAGCGGGTGTCGCGACCTGATCGATTACTGCGCAGCCGACGGCGCAACCGAGGGGATTGCCCCCATAGGTCGATCCGTGGGTGCCTGCGGTCATGCCGCTGGCGGCCTCTTCAGTGGCCAGAACAGCACCCAGAGGAAAGCCGCCGCCGATACCCTTGGCGACCATCATGATATCCGGTGTGATACCGGCCCATTCATGGGCGAAAAGCTTGCCGGTGCGGCCCACGCCACACTGCACCTCGTCGAGGATCAGCAGCAGTCCGTTTTCGTCGCAAATATGGCGCAGGGCTTTGAGTTCTTCGTCGGGGACTGGGCGAATGCCGCCTTCGCCCTGAACCGGCTCGATCAGGATCGCGGCAGTATTTTCGTTGATCGCATTGGTGACGCCATCGAGATCTCCGAATGTCAGGTGCACGAAGCCGGGCAGCAGCGGGCCAAAGCCTTTGGTCATCTTCTCAGACCCTGCGGCGGCGATGCCTGCTGAGGAACGGCCGTGGAATGAGCCATCGAAGGTGATGATCTCGACCTTTTCGGCCTGACCTTTGTCATAGAAATACTTGCGGGCCATTTTCACAGCCAGTTCGCAGGATTCCGTGCCCGAATTGGTGAAGAATACCGTGTCGGCAAAGGTATGTTCGACCAGCTTGTCTGCCAACGCCTGCTGCTGCGGGATGTTGTAGAGGTTCGAGACATGCCACAACGCATGCGCCTGCTCGGTCAGCGCGGCCACCAGCGCCGGATGCGCATGGCCCAGCGCGTTCACCGCGATGCCCGCGCCAAGGTCCAGAAAACGTCGGCCATCCGCCTCGGTCAGCCAGGCGCCTTCGCCCTTCACAAATGTCAGGGACGCACGATTGTAGGTCGGCAGAACGGACGGGATCATCGGATCATCCTTTTCGAATAGCTTAAGCCCTGTGAGTGATACACTGGGGCCATGGTCGTCAACTGATTTGGTGGGGATTGCGCGGATTTAGACAGCGCAAACAGATCAAACGGGCCGGTTACGCGGTAAAGCGTCGGCTTCGGAGTCGCAGGATATGTGCGATTTTGATCATGCCGGGTCGTATAGCGGCGTGCGTTTAGTCTGAAAACCCTGTTTTTGCGAATGAGGCAAAAAATCATTCTGAGACCGGGATTTGCTGCTTGCCATTTGCCCTGCGCTAACGCACGGGTGGGCCATGACTCCGATACGCCAGAACCCTGCCCTTGCGGCCCTGTTGATTCTTGTGGCCAGCGCCATTCTGGCAGGCACCACATTACTAGCCAAGGCGCTGGGCACAGATGTTCTTGGGCCTGCGCTGAATCCAATGCAGATCAGCCACGGGCGGTTCTTGTTTGCCTTTCTGGTGATCGTCACGACCGTTGGAATCCTGCGCCCGCGCCTCGGGCGTGTCCATTGGGGCCTGCATGTCGGGCGGACAAGTTTTGGCTGGCTTGGGATTACGTTGATGTTCGCCTCGGTTGCGTTCATCCCGATTGCGGATGCGACGGCAATATCCTTCCTGAACCCGGTCTTTGCGATGGTGCTGGCGATCCCGCTGCTGAAAGAAGGCGTCGGTCCGTGGCGCTGGATGGCAGCCATTGTAGCGCTTATCGGTGCACTGGTACTGTTGCGCCCAACACCCGCGAGTTTTCAACCCGCCGCCTTGCTAGCCCTAACCGCGGCAGCAGTGATTGGGATGGAGCTGATTTTCATCAAGAAACTCTCTGGCCGCGAAATTCCAATTCAGATCTTGCTGGTCAACAATGCGTTGGGGCTGACCATTGCAACGGTCGCGGTCAGCTTTGTGTTCCAAATGCCGACCCCGCAGCAATGGGCGGCCTTGGTGGCGATCGGCGTGTTGATGGCCGGCGCTCAGGCCTGTTTCGTCAACGGAATGGCGCGGGCGGATGCGTCCTTTGTGGCGCCGATCAGCTATGCCACGCTGATATTCGCCGCGCTTTATGATTTCGCTGTGTTTCAGGTTGTCCCGGACAGCGTCAGCATGATCGGATCGGCCATCATCCTAACTGGTGGCCTAATCCTGGTCTGGCGTGAGGCGCGACAGCGTCAGGCCTTGAGCCGATAGCCGGTACGCAACATTTGCCAGGTCAGCGCGCCAACCAGCACGGTCGCGCTCGTGCAAATCAACATCCCCAGCCAAGGCGAACTGTCAGAGACACCAATCATGCCATATCGCAACCCGTCGATCAGGTAGAAGACCGGGTTCACATGGCTGAGCCGGTTCAGCACCGGCGGCAAGGCCTCGACCGAATAGAAAGTGCCCGACAGGAAGGCCAGTGGCGTGACGATAAAGTTAGTAATCGCAGCCATCTGGTCGAACTTATTGGCAAATATGCCGGCAAAAAGGCCCAGAGCGCCCATGAAAGCCCCGCCCAGAACCACGAAGGTCAGTGCGATCAACGGGTTTTTCGGCACGATACCCAAAACAAGCGCCAGCGCAGTTGCAACGACAAGGGCGATCAGGATACCGCGAACGATGCCGCCAGCCAGATAACCCAGCAGGATTTCCAGCGGCGACAGCGGTGGCATCAGCGTATCCACGATATTGCCCTGCACCTTGGCGATCACCATCGAGGACGAAGTATTGGCAAAGGCGTTCTGGATCACCGTCATCATCATGATGCCGGGTGCCAGAAAGGTCAGGAACGGCACCCCCATCACGTCCGACCGGCTGGGGCCGATGGCAATGTTGAAGATCAGCAGGAATAAACCGGCAGTCACCAGCGGGGCTAGTAAGGTCTGCGTCCACACCGCCAAAAACCGCAGGGTTTCGCGCTGCGCCAGCGTATAGAGGCCCATCCAATTCACCGCGCCAAAGCGGCGCGCGTCCTGATCCATGAGATTCTGCATGTCTGCCCCATACCTGATTCGAAGACCGCTTGTAACTCGGGCCGCAGTGTTTAGAATAGGGGGCTGAGACGAATTCCCAAGGCGGCCCGAATCCGGGGCCGCTTTCCGCTTTTGAAAGGCAAATGATGTCCTGGACTGACGAGCGTGTAGAGCTGCTGAAAAAGATGTGGGGCGATGGCCAGTCGGCCAGCCAGATCGCCAAGGAACTGGGCGGCGTGACCCGCAACGCGGTGATCGGTAAGGTTCACCGTCTGGGTCTGTCAAACCGTGCAACCGGCGCCAGCCCGGCAAAGACCGAGCCCAAGGAAAAACCGGCGCCCGCGCCCAAGGCCGAGGCCAAGCCAAAACCGGCACCCAAAACAGAACCGGCCCGCCCGGCGCCTGCTCCGGAAGCGAAACCCGCTATCCCTGCTCGCCGCCAAATCATTCCGGCCGGCCAGCCGTTGCCACCGCAGCCCTCAGCGAACGAGATCAGCCCCGAGGCGCTGGCGAAGGTCAACGAGGTTGAGAAGAAAGCCAAGAAGCTGACCTTGATGGAGCTGACCGAGAAAACCTGCAAATGGCCCGTCGGCGACCCCGCGACCGAAGATTTCTGGTTCTGCGGCCTTCCGGTTGAGGCGGGCAAGCCTTATTGCGAGGCGCATGTGGGCGTGGCGTTCCAGCCGATGAGTTCGCGCAGAGATCGTCGGCGGTAATTACGAACACAAGAACCTAAATCATTTCTATAGAACGTGAAAATGGCGCAGGCGCTTCGCCACGCCTCTTATCGGAAGCGTTGCATAGTCGAGAACGACGCAAGACGTAACGAGCTTTTACAAAGAAAACACCCTCGCTGAAAGCTGCGAGGGTGTTTTCGACCGGAGTGTCGGCTGTGCAGACAAAGCCGACGTTCATTTCATCCGCAACAACTGTCACCTACTTGGATTGGTGGGCAAGGAACCGTGGCATAGGAGCAGTATACACAACAATCGCCTTCCATCGGCTTCAAAACTGTTTTGCATGACTTGCACTCGTAGAACCATTGGCAAGCATCGGTTGGCATTTGTTCGGTTTCGCTGTGGCCGCACTTCGGGCAAGTCAGGGTACTTTCAAGCACTACAGTTTGCTCTGTCATAGTCTCACATCTGCATAATAAGGTAATCGTTGATCCGGGCCTCGCTGAACACGACAATCCAGGCTACGCAGGTAATCACAGTTGTTCCCAGAAGCCACCATTTCAACTGCTGCAAGGAACCTCTCCGGTAAGATACCAGCCACGATATCGCGACGAGTGTCGTCGAAATTGCCAACACATAATAGCTCGCTGCCGCTATCTTTCCGAAGATTGCCAACCAACTGCCGCCCAACCCGAGCAACATCATAGTCATGGGCAATACACAGCAAGTTGCGACACCAAGTGCCGAAAGCGATCCCAGATAGCTGAGGCTTAGGTACTTCTGCATCTCGTTCCCTTGATTAGTTGGAGTTGTCGAAGTGACATCCTCTCGTATAACTTCTGTAGTCGCTACAGGATCAAGGCAGGAAATCTCACATGTTTGCGATTGGGGAAGCATCCCGGCAAAGCGGTGTCGGTATTGAAACGATCCGCTACTACGAACGAGAAGGGATCGTGCCGAAGCCGGACCGGGCATCAAATAATCACCGCTTATACTCCACGCAGGATATTGGAAGGCTTCGTTTCCTGAAGAAATGCCGCGACTTGGGCTTTCCGCTCACGGACGCAAAAGCGCTACTCAACCTGTCCGAAGGCGACGTTGAGGATTGCCAATCTGTCAAGCAAATGGCCGAACTCCATGTCTTCAATGTGCGAGCAAAAGTAGCCGAACTTAGGTGCTTAGAAGCGGCGTTGGTCGAACTTACAGCCAACTGCGACAGCGGGAATGTCTCGTGCCCAATGCTCTCAAAACTGCGGGCCATCTAGTGGAACTATGGGCTCGAGCCTGACATTGAGGTGTCGGTGATCTTGGAACCGCTGGCACATGATCAACCTTTTACTGCGCCGGATGCGATGGCAAATCCGGCATCGGCACCCAACGGGGCAGCTCATCCGGCGCGACCGAGACGTGCAGCTTCTCTGATCGGTCCCGCCCAACCTTCCGATGCTTACGCAGCAGGAAAATCTTTCCCCAGCCGCGCCATGTGCCGACCGAGGGTGCATGGGTGTCGGTCGGATAGCGGTCGCGCCAGCCTTCGGGCAGTGGCAGCCCGTGCAGCTCGGCCTTGTCCAGCATCCAGATGAGGGAAATGTTGCTGAGGGGGCGGGCCTCTTCGAACCCGTTCAGCTGGCCGCCGACATCGCCGTGGGTGCCGCGGAACCAGACCTGTTCGACATGGCCATTGAAGTCGGGGGTACATTTCCACAGCACCGGTTCAAACACTTCGCGCGTCTCGTCGAGGGCCATGGCATGATAGCCGTGGCGGGTCGCGGGGCCTAGCTGGTGGCTGTGGAAAGCGTGGCGTTCCTCGGCCCAGCGCCAGAGCAGCGGCAGGCGCAAGCCCAGCGCCTTGACCGTGTCCCAGACGCCAACCATCTCGATGGCGACATCCTCATGACAGAACGCCTGCCGGAACTCAGCTGCCGCTTTGCCGTTGGCGGTGCATTCATAGTGGCGATAGGCCTGCTTGATATTGCGAACAGTGGCGTGTTCGGCCTTGAGCAGACCGATCGCGTCGATCACACCCGCAAGGCTGCGCACCCCGTAGGCTCCGCGCGAATAGCCGATGAAATAGATACGGTCGCCCGGTTTGTAACGGGATGCGAGATAACCATAAGCCCGGCGGATCTGCCGGTTGATACCCCGCCCCATCATCACGTCCAGCGAGGATTTCCAGCTGTCCCACTGCACGCCCGCCTCGTAAAAGACAGAAACCTTGCTGCCCATCTCGCAGCACAGGCGCAAGGTCTGGCCCGCGTGGGTTTCCCGGCCCTGTTCGAGCGTCGACATAGTGCCGTCGAGGATTATCACGTGGCTGATCGGTTCGCGGTGGCGCGATTCGGCGGAGTGCTCGGACCGTAAGGGCCGTCCGAGCCATCCCAGTACCTTTCTACTCAGCCGCGACAGAACCATGCGTCAGCAATTCCCATACTTTATGAGGTGTGAAAGGCATATCCGCCTGCCGCACCCCGTGATCCCAGAGCGCATCCTGAACCGCGTTTGCCACAGCGGCCAATGCGCCCACGGTGCCGGCCTCGCCACAGCCTTTCATCCCCATAGGGTTGGCGGTTGATGGAATTGGCACCGAGGTAAACTCTATCATGGGTATCCCCGCCGCACGGGGCAAGGCGTAGTCCATGAACGATGCCGTGAGCAGTTGCCCCTCGGCATCATGCACAACATGTTCATTCAGCGCCTGACCGATGCCCTGCACCACTCCTCCATGCACTTGCCCTTCGGCGAGCATCGGATTGATAAGGTTACCGAAATCATCCACGACCGTGTAGCGATCGACCCATGTTTCACCAGTGAAAGAATCAATAACAACTTCAGCAACATGTGCGCCGTTGGGATAGCTGCGCGCCTCTAACTTGGCGCGCGCCTCGTGTTGCAACAGATCGGTGCGCCCGTCTGCGCGCGCCATCTCAGCCGCCTCGGTCAGCGTGGGGGTCAGGTTGGACCCCGGCGCGCGGAAGGTTTCATGGTCGAAGGTCACATCGCTTTCCTCGACCCCCATCTTATCCGCAAGATAGGGCGTGAATGCGGCAATCATCGTATCAACCGTCACCAGTGTCGCGTTGCTTTGGGTCGTGACCGAGCGTGACCCGCCAGTCCCGCCACCTTGCGCAAGCCTGTCCGTGTCGCCTTGCACAACATTGATCAGGTGCGCCGGAATGCCCGTCTGATCTGACAGGAACTGGGCATAGACTGTTTCATGCCCCTGCCCGTTGGACTGCGTGCCGACATAGAGGTTCACCGTTCCATCCTCGCAAAACTCGACCTTTGCCCCCTCGGAAGGATCCCCCAAAATACTTTCGATATAGTAACAAAGCCCCTGCCCCCGGATCAGGCCGTTTTCGGCATCCGCCGCCTTGCGGGCCTCAAAGCCGGTGGTCTGCTCGGCGGCGCGGCTGAGGACCATGTCGAACTCACCCACATCATAGGTTTCACCGGTTGCGGTCTTGTAGGGGAAAGCTTCGGGTCGGATGAAATTCTTGCGCCGCAGTTCCCACGGGTCGACGCCCAACTCACGCGCAGCACGGTCCATGGCGCGTTCCAGCACATAGATCGCCTCGGGTCGACCTGCGCCGCGGTAGGCATCAACCTGAGTGGTATTGGTGTAGAAGCCCTCGACCCGCAAATAGGTGGTTTGCACATCGTAGACGCCCATCAGAACGCGGCTGAACAATTGGGTTTGGATGGCCTGCGCGAAGTGGCTGTTATAGGCACCAAGGTTGATCTTGCTGTGGACCCGGTAAGCGGTGATTTTGTGATCCGCATCAAATGCGAGTTCCGCCAGCGAGGTCAGGTCACGGCCATGTTGATCCGACAACATCGCTTCGGACCGGTCCGACATCCAGTGAACGGGCTGGCCCAGTTTCATAGCAGCTACAGCAATGGTGAAATATTCGGGATAAGGCATCGCCTTCATACCGAACCCGCCGCCGACATCGGGTGTGGTGACGCGGATCGCCTCGGGATCCAGTTTCAACTTATGTGCCAGTTGCGCTTTCATCCCCCAGACGCCCTGACCGCCATAGGAGAAATGCAAACGGCTACCCGACCAATCAGCCTGACAGCCACGCGGTTCGATCGAGCTCACGATGACCCGGTTGTCATGCACGTTCAGCGCGACGGTGCGCGCTGCAGACTGAAAGGCCGCATTGGTCGCCTTCTCATCACCCAAGCCCCAGTCAAAGGCGCGGTTGTCGGGGGCTTGTGGATGCAAAGGTTCCCCACCCGCAGCGACATCCGTCTTGACCGGCAGGTCTTCGGTTTCCATCCAGATCAATTCGACTGCATCGCGCGCCTGCAACAATGAGTCGGCAATGACGACCGCAACGGGTTCCCCGACGAAACGCACGCGATCCTTGGCCAACATGTTCCGTTCGGACGCTGCGCCTTGAGTGCCGTCGCGGTTGGCAACCGTGGTGGCATTCATCACTGTATCGATCCCGGCATCGGTCAGATCCTCGAGTGCCATGACCAGACGCACCCCATCAGCCGCACGCGCCTCTTCAAGGTCCAGCGCAGTTATCGTGGCATGCGCAACAGAGCTTCGAAAGAAAGCAGCAAACAGGGCATTCTCGGGCACCGCATCATCCATGTACCGCCCCTGCCCGGTCAGAAACCGCTGATCTTCGGTTCGTTTGACGGGCTGGCTTTTGCCGAATTTTTCCATGGGATGATCCTTTGGCTGCCTGAATGCGCGACCCTAGCGTGAAGCTGCTCCTTGTCCAGAGGCTGAAAATTTCCCTGCGCGCGGTCTGAAAGCGACATTCATGTCTGGAAACCGCGTTGCGCGCCCAACTTGGGCACGCCTAGGTTCTGGACCCATTAATTTGGTTGCCGTCATCTCGGCTGCATGATTCAAGCCCCTGAGTTTCAGGGGTATAACATGAGTAATCTATTC